>NZ_CP011924.1:1632500-1935833 GCF_000238315.3 Pseudoalteromonas piscicida | reverse complement strand
ATGGTGACAGCAACCAAGGAGCTTAGAAGCGAATTAGGGGAAAGTTAATCTAAACCAGTCCACATACCTCATTGTTTACAAACAATGAGGTATGTGGCGAGTGTGTCTAGTTTCTACTCAGTAAAAATGCCATCGCTTGATCTGCGGCTAATGGTTTAGAAACAATATAGCCTTGACCAAATTGACAGCCTTTTTGCTTTAATAGCTGCCACTGGGTTTCGAGCTCGATACCTTCAGCGACAACGGTTAGGTTAAGTGATTGTGCAAGTTTCAAAATCGCATCAACTAGCGGGTTTTCTCTTTCAGTTAGTTGGTCAATAAAGCTCTTATCAATTTTAAGCACATGAATGGGGAGCTGGTGCAAATAACCTAAAGCAGAGTAACCAGTGCCAAAGTCGTCAAGGTAAAGCTTCACTCCAAGGGATTCTAATCCTTGAATAATTTTGGTTGCGAGGGCGAGGTTTGCTATCAATCCAGATTCTGTGATTTCCAAACATAAAGAGCCTGGTGTAAGCTCATAATGATGATAAAGTTGCTGAATTGTATCAACGAACTCTAAGCTTGCGAAATGTCGCGATGAAACATTTACCGTAACACGAGTCTTCGGCAGCTTTTGTGCTTTCCAGCGTTTGAGTTGTTTGGCTGCCAACTCCAACAAATGTAAGTCAAGCTCAATTATCTGTCCGGTTTGTTCTGCAATTGGAATAAAAGCATCCGGAGAAACGAGACCATTTTTGGGGTGAAACCAACGGACGAGGGCTTCAAAGCTTACAATAGCGCCAGTCGTTAGAGAAAATATCGGCTGATAATACAGCGCAAATTCATTGTTTTTTATGCCATGTTGCAGATCATTTTCAATATCGGCTTGCTGTTTTAAGCGCTTGCGCATGGCATTATTAAAATAGCAGACTTGACCCCGACCCGAAGATTTTGCTTCGTACATGGCGGCATCTGCTTGCTGCAGTAAATTAATTGCGCTATCGGACTCGTTATCAGTGAACGCAACGCCAATACTGCCTGAAGCTTGCAGAACATGGCCATCTATATGAAGGGGCTTGGTTATAGCAGTGGTGATCCTATCAAGTAGCAGGGTGACCTGTTGCCTGTCTTGGACATTTTCCATAAAAATCGCAAACTCATCACCCCCGAGCCGCGCAAAGGTGTCGGTTTTGCGAATACAGCCATTTATCATCTCGACAATAGCAATCAAGAAATGGTCGCCAACATCGTGTCCAAGTGAGTCATTAATGCTTTTAAATCTGTCCAAATCGAGATAGATCAAGCAGTGCAAATTAGAGGACTCCACTCGCGCTAGCCTCAAAATGGCATGTTTGATCCGTTCTAACAATAAATAGCGATTGGCAAGACCCGTTAAATCGTCGTGTAAAGCTCTATGTTCTAGCGCCTGCCTTGAAAGCTGCCGGTCTATGGCCATGCTGACTTGACGACTTATATAAGTCAAAATAGATAAATCATGATTCACGAAAGCTTGGTCGTTATTGTAGCTTTGCAGCACAATCACGCCCTGATATTGATCATTAACCAAAAATGGTACGCCTAACCAAGAGCGTGGCGAGCGACCCACCATTTTAAAATCACCCCGCGTGATATGCATTCTAAATTGATCGTTATCACACAGCAGTGGTCGTTGGTTCTTCAGAATATAGTAAGATGCAGTATGCTTTATCTGATCTTTTGATACCTTTTGGTGAGCATTACATTTTTCGCCTCCCTCAATCAAATAATCGATTTCTAAAATATCCTGTTGAGTATCATAAAGACCGATAAAGAAGTTCTCGGCGCAAAGCTGAGAGGCAATGATTTTATATAAGTCATCATAAAAAGCCTCAAGGTTCTCAAAGCGGTAAGTGATGTTCGCAATTTTAAGCAGGGACTTTTCTAAATTTTGTGCTTGGTGTAACTGGGCAATCGTGGTTTGGAGATTTTCTAAGGTGCGTAACTGATGGATTTTGGCACTGAGTAGATGTGCGACCGTCGATAATATTTGTAAATGCGCGGAGGTAAAATAATCAGCCTCTGGATGCTCACAGTCAATCACACCGATTAAGTGGTCGTCATACTCAAGTGGTACACAAAGCTCTGACATCGCTGGTCGTAAGTCAGCAATATACATGGGGTGAGAGGCGACGTTTCCAGAAATAAAGGGCTCTCTCGTCGTTGCGACTTGCCCGGTAATACCTGAACCAATCTTTATCTTGGTTTGTTCAACACGATAATCCCCATTAGCATGGGAAACGCCCATACTTGCAGCGACTTCTAGATACTCTTGATAAGGATCTGCGAGATAGATAACACAATCTACAAACCCCAGTCGATTAACGACCTGTGTTGTAACGTATTCAAATAATTCGTCAAGTTTGGTTAGATGCAGCAGCGACGAAGAAAACTGGTTGATGATGCTAAGCTGCTCAGTTTTTGATTCTAATTTTTGGTTCTCAGATAGCATACATATTTCTCATGAAAAGATGCTACTAAGTTAACTTAAAATGTACATATTTACCAATATTGTGAAAAATGAAAACGAGCTAAAAGTAAACTTACAAAATGAAATAATCTGCGGTTGGCCTGAAAAACTTTACTAACACCCATGTGCAGCCTATGATCGGGCAAATTCAGCAGTGGAAGAGAGCAATGACGAGCAAACAAACGTTAACGATTACACGACCAGATGATTGGCATGTGCACCTACGTGATGGTGATGTCTTGGTCGACACGGTAAGAGATATTAGTCGCTACATGGGCCGCGCGATTATCATGCCAAACCTTGTACCACCAGCAACTTGCACAGAGACTGCTTTGGCTTATCGTGACCGCATCATGGCCGCTAATCCTCAAGGTAACTTTCAGCCTCTAATGGTGTTATATCTTACGGATAACACGACTCCTGAAGAAATCAAAAAAGCGAAAGCAACTGGCCATATTGTTGCTGCTAAATTATATCCAGCCGGCGTAACGACAAACTCAGCATCGGGTGTAACGGATATTGAAAATGTATATCCAGCGCTCGAAGCGATGCAAGAAGTTGGCATGTTGCTACTCGTGCACGGTGAAGTGACGGACTCTTCTATTGATATCTTTGATAGAGAAAAAGTATTCCTTGAGACAAAACTGTCCAAAGTCGTTGATAACTTCCCAACGTTAAAAATTGTACTCGAACATATCACAACAAAAGACGCAGTTGATTTTGTTAATCAAGCGCCTGACAACGTTGCTGCAACTATCACAGCTCATCATTTGCTTTATAACCGCAATCATATGTTGGCTGGTGGCATTCGTCCTCACTATTATTGCTTACCTATCTTAAAGCGTAATACGCATCAACAGGCGTTAATTGAAGCGGCGACAAGCGGAAGTAAAAAGTTCTTCTTGGGCACAGACTCAGCCCCTCATGCGAAAGATAAAAAAGAAGCCGCATGTGGCTGTGCCGGTGCGTACACTGCACATGCCGCAATTGAGCTTTACGCAGAGGCATTTGAAGATGCAAATGCGCTGGATAAGTTAGAAGGTTTTGCGAGTCACTTTGGTCCGGACTTTTATGACTTACCACGCAATACGGATACCATTACGCTGACTAAGTCTCCTTGGCAAGTGCCTGATACATACAAATTAGGTGAAGGAACGGTTGTGCCAATTAAAGCTGGGTCGACAATTGATTGGAAAGTTGAATAAGATTTAAACAAAATGTAATTAAATCTTCTTAATTCTAACTAAAAGGCGCCATTATGGCGCTTTTTTCGTAACAAAATTAAAATTCATAGAATACAATTTGTTTTTTATTAATTTTAATATAGTATTCAATATAAATATTAAAACTAAGCTTAATTGAGAGAGTATCAATGCGTGAGATCAAGTCTTTTATTAAAAATGCAAGCTACGGTGATTTGGAAAAAGCGTTAGAGCTTATTCAAAAAGCACTGGACGAGCAAAAGGAACAACAGCAGGCTAAAGAAGAAGTATTGGCTATGCTGAAAGAAAAAGGACTTACGCTTGATGATTTAGTAGGCACTACGCCAGCTGACCGTCGTTCTAAAGTAAAAGCAAAATACCGAATTGAAAAAGACGGTGAAGTAATTGAGTGGACTGGCCGTGGTAAAACACCTAAAGTATTCCAAGGTGTTAACCTAGATGATTATCTAATCTAACAATACTTTATTATGAAGGCTGTTCGGTATTGAACAGCTTTTTAAAATAGCATAAATAAAAGGCGTATCTTATGGATACGCCTTTTTTGACTTAATTATTTATATCCTGAGGTGCTTATTTACGTTTTAAGACCTTACCAACAAGAAGCGGTACAAAATACGCTGAATCACTTTCGCAAATCAAGCGAGTCAGCCGTTATTGTATTACCTACAGGGGCCGGAAAGAGTCTAGTGATTGCGGAGCTTGCACGGCTTGCGAAACACAAAATATTAGTATTGACTCATGTTAAGGAGCTCGTAGAACAAAATGCACATAAATATAAAAGCTATGGGTTACAAGCGAGTATTTTTTCTGCTGGATTAAAAGAAAAGTCGTTACAGCACCAAGTGACTTTTGCCAGCGTGCAGTCATTGTCTCGAAACTTATCACAACTCAATCAATTTTATTCATTAGTTATCATTGACGAATGTCACCGAGTGAGTGGGGAAGATAATAGTCAGTATCAGCAAATTTTAAACCAGCTGGCTCAGTTTAATCCTGAACTAAAGTTACTGGGCTTAACAGCAACCCCTTATCGTTTGGGGATGGGGTGGATATATCATAAACATTATCACGGTTTTGTTAGAGGAAAAGCTGATTCACCATTTAAGCAGTGTATTTACGAATTACCACTTAGATATATGATAAAAAATTCGTATCTGACGCCGCCTAATAAAATTGATCCTGCCGTTGAGAATTATGATTTTTCTAGTTTAAGTACAGATTCGTTTGGGCGTTATTCAGAATCTGATATGAATACATTATTACAAGCACAAACTCGTGCAACAAAGAGCATTATCACTCATTTACTGGCGCTCAGTGAAAATAGGGCGGGAGTAATGATTTTTGCCGCGACGGTTATGCATGCAAAAGAAATTCTCGGCTATTTACCCACGCAATATAGTGCGCTTATCACGGGTGAAACCAAATCTGCCGAGAGAGATGCACTTATCATCCAGTTCAAAAATAGAGAAATTAAGTATTTAGTGAATGTTTCTGTGCTGACTACTGGGTTTGACGCGCCCCATGTTGATGTTATCGCTATTTTGAGACCCACGGAGTCCGTGAGCCTCTATCAGCAGATTGTAGGCAGAGGACTTAGGTTAGACGAAAACAAAGAAGATTGCTTTGTCATTGATTATGCAGGCAACGACTTTGACTTATTTGCACCTGAAGTGGGAAGTAAAAAGCCAAATTCAGACAATGAGCCTGTACAGGTGCTGTGTCCTGGTTGTGGTTTTGCCAATATTTTCTGGGGCAAGGTAGACGAGCAAGGCAAGCTTATTGAGCATTTTGGTAGGCGCTGTCAGGGATTGCTTGAAGACGATGAAGGTCACTCGCAGCAATGTGATTATCGTTTTAAGTATAAAGAATGTGAGCAATGCGGTGCAGAAAATGATATTGCTGCAAGGCAATGCCATCAGTGCGGCGCAATAATGGCCGACCCAGATGATAAATTGCGTGCCGCACTGAATTTAAAACATGCAATGGTACTACGCTGCAGCGGACTCTGTGGCGAAGTGCTTAGTGGTAATAAGTTAAAAATTACTTACTTTGACGAGGATGGGGTAAGTTGCAGTGAAGTCTATGACTTCTCTAATCAAAAGAGTCTATTTATATTCCACCAGCAATTTGCAAAGCGGCGAAAATCTACGTCGGCACCTGCAAAATGGCAGTCAGCTGAAGAAGTGATAGATACTGATTTGATTGCACCGGATTTCGTGATTGCTAAATTACACAAGAAGTTTGGTTGGCAGGTTTCTGAAAAGCTGTTTGATTATCAAGGAAGCTACAGAAAGGCTGACAAAAGTTAGCCTTTCTGTGGCGGTTTATTCTTCCGAGGCCATTAAGCCCCAGCCATCACCATATCCTTCATAACCATTGGCTATGCTTTCAAGGTATTGCTCCGTTTGACTCAGTAGCTCGTGCATCGGGACCATAGTCACCGTGGTGATCACTTCCCAAACGCCTGTGTCAGGACATTGTTGTAACTGGGTTTTCGGTGCTAATTCGTCTTTCTCAATCGCGCCAATGAAACGCTTAGCATCATCAGCTTGCTCGAAAAGAATATAAAAATCGATATTCTGCATTTGCGTCAGATCAACGCCAGCAGCGGCAATCTCAGCTAGAAGCTTACCGTTATCATCATTTGGGAATTGCATAATTTCACTCTGCAGGTTCAATTGCTGCTATTGTCCGTTATCTGCAAGAAAATAAAAAGGATGAATGTAAATAAATGTGCGATAAAACCCACTGCGTTACAACAAAATACACCCTATGTTCAGCTTAAGCTCAGTAAAATTGCACTTTCTCTGAAAAGTCGTTTTACAGTATCCATTTTCACAAGCACAATGGCGTTATCGATGCCCATAAGTCGCGATATTTAGGTCGTTTTATTTTAATGAAGCCGTATTTCTCTTGTTTAACACTAGCGCTTTTTTTGTGCTGCTTTTTCTCGTTTAACGCAGGTGCTGAGTCTCGTCCTGCATCAGTAAAAATCTCCAACATTGAAGTCAAAGTCGAAAACGGCGATGTAGAAGACAACATCACTGGTTTTTTAAAATCTTACAAAGGTAAGCCAAAAATTCCTCGGGTGATGAAAGAGGTGCGTGCGGACATACGTCGCGCTTTGCATGCTTTAGGCTATTATCATTTTGATATTCAACTCAGTGGAGAAGGGCAAAACGTCATAGCCGAAGTCAAACTTGAAGCACCACTGAAATGGAAAGATATTAATATTGAGCTTGTGGGTGCGGGTAGGGACAATGCGGATTTAGTTTCGCTTATCAAAGATGTACCGATCCAAGTTGGCAAGCAAGTCAATCATAGTGATTATCAGGCAACGAAAAGCCGCTTTGAAAGCGAGCTACTAGAACTTGGATATTTTGATTATCAATGGCAAGAGTCCAAATTGCTTGTTCACAAAGCGAATCGCTATGCTGGCGTGCGACTGCTGCTCAACACTGGTAAACGTTATCAATTTGGTGACCTTGCTATTGAGGGAAACACTAAAGCGGCTAACTATATACGTTCGCTAAGCCCATTTTCGAAAGGACAGCCGTTTGAAGCGAGCCTCTTGTCTGATTTTAATCTGTCTTTAAATGCCACCCCTTATTTTAGTGCGATAAAGGTTTATCCGCTGTTAAAGGACCGGACGAGCGATCAGATCCCAGTTCGAGTGAGTGTTGAAGACAAACCCGCAAATAGCTTTGAAGTGGGTGCTGGCTACAGTGATGATGTGGGTGCAAAAACCCGTTTTAAGTGGACTAAACCCTGGATCACCGAGGATGGCCATTCCTTTGAGTCCAATCTGAGGCTATCGCAAAAGCAACAAGATATCACTGCCAGTTATACCATTCCAGTAGACAATCCTAACGACGATTTGTGGCGTGTGTTAGGCGGCTATAAAGTGCAGGATGAAGTAACGGAAGGGATCAACAGTCGGATTTGGAACGTACAGGTACAGCGACAATGGCTAACGGATGATGAGTGGGTGAGAACGGCGTTTTTGAAACGTGAACATGAAACCACAGAACAGTTAGGCGAAAAACAACGCACGGAAATGTTGATCCCAGGCATTAGCTACTTAAAGAAAGAAAGTAAAGGTGGCGCGCTACCTTACTGGGGGAATGAGCGCCTGATCTCCATTGAAGCCGCAGCAGATTCGGTACTATCGTCTGCAAATATGTTGAAAGTGAGATGGAACAATGAATGGCTAAGAAGCTTTGAAACCAAGCACTTGTTTTTTGGTCGCTTAGACTTAGGGGCGATCGTGACAAAGGATATTGACCAAATTCCGTTTACCCATCGTTTCCTTGCAGGGGGAGATCAAAGTATCCGTGGTTTTGCCTATGAATCTATCGGTCCTCGCGATGACGAAGGGCGCATACTTGGCGGCAGATATTTAGCCACAGGCACAGTGGAATATAACTATCAATTCCACCCAAGTTGGCGAGCCGCTTTGTTTGTTGATGCGGGTACTGCAACGAACGATTTCTCGGACGCTTGGGAAGTTGGAGCCGGGTTTGGTTTTCGTTATTTGACCCCCGTTGGTCCAATCCGACTCGATCATGCTTGGGGGCTGACCAAAGAAAGTAAAAGCACCCGTCTCAGTATTGTTATAGGACCTGAAATCTAATGCAGTTCAGAAGCTTAAGAATCAAAATCATTACTGCCATTATTAGCCTATTTTTACTTTTGGTTTGTTTATGTTTTACCTTGCCGGGGCAACAGTTGCTGGTTTGGGTAGCGAATAAAACGGTTTCAGGGTTAGCAATCGATAGCTTAGACAAGCGCTTATTATCTGGCGCCAATCTTACGTTGCGTTATCACAATGACGATATCGATATTCGCCTTAGAGACACCAAAGTTACTGTTGAGTGGTTGACTTGTGCCAGCGTTTGCATTGCGCTAGACGCAAAAGAGATAGCGATTGTACAAAAGCAGAAAAGTGTCAGCGAAGCGGAAACTACTGAAAGTAGCCAAGTTGAGTTACCACTGCCAATTGCAATAAAACGTGCGCAAGTTCAGCAATTTTCGTTGGAAACGCCGGAGATTACTGTGCGATTGCAAGGCTTAGACACGCAGCTTTCAGGTTCTGGCTCACATTTTAATGTCCCTTTTTTGCTGTTAGACAGTGTAAAGTTGACCACAAAGGCAACCGATCAGCCCGTGCCTGCAAAATCGCCAGCACCACTTAATACATTAGCGCCACTCCAAATACCTAAGATAGACCTGCCGCTAACCGCTGAGCTCGGCGAGTTAAAGATTAACAACCTCGCGATAGATGAGCAGACGCTTGAGAATATCAAGCTTTCTCAAGTTGTAGTGGCTGAAAATGTGGACGTGGAGCAGGTTCAGCTTAACTATCAAGAATGGTTTATATCAGCGGCGGCAGAAGTCTTGCTTAACGACTGGACTGTTGATCTTAGGTCAACCTTGAGTGCGCCACAGGGGTTAGCCAGTTTAACACTGGCGGGTCGCCCTCACGATCTCACGCTTACTTTGAATAGTGAGGGAATGGCGTTTGCAAAACTGCAAGCCCATGCGGATTTGACAACGACAAACTGGCCTTTTGAGTTACAGGGTCAAATAGATAAGTTAGTCATTCCGTCAGGGTCCACAACTTTAAAAGGTGCAACACTCGGCTTGAGCGGAGATGCCTCAAAATACAATTTATCAGGCTCAATCGCTGTTAATACAGTGCAGTTTGGTGATGTCACCGCGACACTTGAAGGGCAAGGTGGACTACAAGCGTTTACACTTGCTAAAGCAAAGCTTCAGCTTGAAAAAGCGCAAGCGCAAATAGCAGGACAAGTGAACTGGTCGCAAGGCGTGAAGGGCAAAGTGAACGGGGACTTTTCTCAGCTACCAATCGATAGGCTGCTAGGACTAGTGCAATACGATGCAGGGCTTACGGAAAACGATATGCTGGCAGGGCAATTCGCGCTCGATTTTGTGAGCCAAGGTGAGCAGTGGCAAGTTAATGTTGAGCGCTTTAAGCTCGATGGTAAAGTAGCGGGTACATCACTTAATGCGGACGTTAAGGTCGTTGTGGATGAGAGCCTGTTAGGTGAGTTTAGCCATGCACGCCTGAATTATGGCAAAAATAGCCTGACGGTAAGCGGTGAGCTTGGTCAACAGTTAGATCTCGATATTGACTTTCAGTTTGAGCAGGCGGCAAATACGCTTATTCCAGCTGACTTGAAGGGCAGTGGTGAAATCTTTATTCAGGGCGACCACCTCAAGCCGAGTATTCAGACCGATATTAAGTTTGACTCTGTGCGCTACCAAAATATAGCACTACATGGCTTAACGACGAAAGGCTCGGTTGATATTGCCAATGAAGTGACTGGGCAAATTAAACTGGCACTAGACCGTTTGATTATTGACTCTGAAATGGTTGAAGACATTCGTTTAGCTGTGAATGGCAACCAGCAGCAACATAACGCGACATTGGATATTCGTGATAAACGAGTGGTTGCAAGCTTTGAAATCAATGGCAAGATGCAGCAGTCAACTTGGCAGGGAGAATTGTCGTCTGGTGAGGTAACTTCTCAAGGGCAAACAATTGCATTGCAAAGTCCCGCCGCAATCGTGATCAGTGATGTCAGTCAGCGCATTGCAAAGCAGTGTTGGCAGATGGATGATACTGATTTGTGTTTTGCAGCCGAGCAAAAGGGCACACAAGGGCAAGCCGATGTTAAACTGGAGAAGTTGGCACTGGCTAAACTACAAACTTGGTTGCCAGCAGAGCTAAAAATAACAGGTGAAACTCAGGCCGTGGCTAAACTTGCGTGGCAAAATGGCCAAGTAACGCGAGCCGATGGCGAGCTGAACATTGTTGATGCTGGCATTACGACTCATGGGCAAACATTTTCAATTTCCGAATTTAAAGCGTTACTAAAAACCAATAACAAGCAAATCCACGCTGATTGGCGCATGACCTCCGATACCTTAGGTAAGTTCAGTGGTGATACACGTGTGCCGCTAGATAAACAATCCCCTCAATTAGCTGGTAACGTAAAAATAGAGTCAATTGAGCTAGCTAAATTGTCAGCGCTACTAAACCGAGTAACGGAACAAAGCTTTGACCTGCAAGGGGAAGTGTTAGGGGATATAAATATCTCAGGTAGCCTCGCAGCCCCAGAAGTGAACGGTAAACTAACCGCTCAGCGCTTATTTATGTCTTCGGACTCTTTGCCTGTGGAAATCGATAAAGGTCACATCAATCTTGATTTTAATACCACTTCTGCTCAACTTGAGGCTGAGTTAACTGCAGCAAAAGGCGGCAAGGTGGCACTCACTGGCGAAGCCTATTGGTCGCCCGAGCTCTCTGCTGAAGTAAAAATAAAGGGCGAAAATATTTATGTGCAACCAGACTCACAGATTGAACTAACCGCAAGCCCGGATCTAACACTTGCCTATAAAGATAAGATTGCGCGAGTACTTGGAGAAATTGTGGTGCCGTTTGGCCGAGTAAACATTGAATCTCTGCCTGAGGGAGTCACCTCGCCAAGCGACGATGAAGTCATTGTTGATGCCAAGGTGCAAAAGCAGATGTCGGTGCCAGTTCAACATGAAATAGATTTAAAACTGACCGTTAAAGATAATTTTAGGGTGAAGGCGCTTGGGCTAGATAGCTTTGTTACCGGTGCAATCGAAATTGATAAGCAAGTTGAGTCGCCAATGCTGGCAACGGGAGAGTTGCAATTGCGAGAGGGGAAGTATCGTGCATTTGGCCAAGACTTGTTGATCCGTACAGGACAAATTGGCTTCAATGGCGCATTAGATAAGCCATATTTGAACATTCGAGCTATTCGAAATCCAGCGACAACCGCCAATGATGTAATAGCCGGTGTTGAGCTCACTGGCAATATTGCTAAGCCGCGTTTGACTGTATTTTCAGAGCCTGCAATGGACCAAGCCAAGGCACTGTCATACCTACTTAACGGTCAGCCTTTAGGGGAGTCTGAAACCTCTAATAATGCGCTACTCACGCAGTTTTTACTCTCACAGGGAATTGACCGCAGTGAAGGATTCTTTAGTAAGGCGGGGGAATCGCTTGGACTTTCGGATGTTAACCTATCAGCAAAAGGCAGTGGTGACGATACACAGGTCGAGGTGTCAGGTTACATCACCCCCAATGTTCAGGTCAGTTATCGGGTTGGGGTATTTGAGTCTATTAACGAAATTGCGCTGCGTTATCGTGTTTTTTCGAAGTTTTATGTTGAAGCCACGAGCGGTTTGTACAACAGTATAGACTTCTTATACAAATTTGATTGGGATGACAAATGAAACTGCTCTGGCTCGCTCTAGGTTTTGTGATATTTCCTCTCAAAGCACAAGAAACAACGGAAATTAGGATCAGCGCTGGTGCCGATCCGTACATTATAGAGCTGCTTACTTTGAGTTTGTCATACCAGATAGAGTCAGCGAGGCTCGTATCAGTGAGAAGTATTCCTTCTCAAGACAGAGCGGTGCGCCTACTTGGAGAAAAAGGGGGGCTGGATGTCAGTTGGTTAGTGACTAACTCACAGCGCGAAAAGGCCGCGAGCGCAATTCGCATTCCCCTAGTGAAAGGGATTTTGGGTTATCGCATTCCTTTAGTACACAAACATAATCAAGCCTTACTGAGTGGAGTACGCTACATTGGCGACTTGCGCCGAGTTACTTTTGGTTTACGCAGAGATTGGCCAGACCATCAGATTTTTGAGCGTAACGGCCTTAGTGTGACTTCTTTCTCACAGGAAGACAGTGGTTACGACATGTTGTTGAAAAAACGTTTTGATGTGTTGCCAAGCGATTTAGTGAGTATTGAAGCTGCCCTGAGTGACACGGACTTGGTCGCAGATCAGCACGTGGTGTTTTACTACCCTTCGGCGGTATACTTTTTTGTTTCTCACGACAATCCGTTGCTCCATAGCCAAATTGAGAAAGGCCTCAAAAGCGCATTACAAGATGGCCGATTTGAGGCGTTATTCTTAAAACACTTTTCCGCTCGTCTTGAAAAGCTAGATCTTAAAAACAAAACAGTCATAGAATTAGACAATCCAAACCTGCCACCCAGTGCGCCGTTGGAGGTGCCATTTTATTGGTATAAACAAGGAAAATAAGAATGAAAAAAACCTTACTACTTATTGCGCTTGCCATAAGTACACCCCCTGTCTTAGCAAAACCTGATACAAAGTCACCATCGGAAGTCGTTGCTGAGGCCAAAAGCAGCGACTGGCAGCAGTTGGACCCTGAAAATATTCTTAAAATAGAACTACAAACAGGGCCGGTCTATATCGCGCTTAACCCTGAACTTGCGCCCAATCATGTGGCAAATATTAAAGCGTTAGCGCGAGAAGGATTTTACACTAATTTGAGTATGTATCGGTTTGTGGAAAACTTTGTGGCCCAAGGCGGCGATATGTCGGACAAGAAAATGCCACAAAAAGGAAAAAAAGCGATTGCCGCCGAGTTTTTTCATAGCACAGAATCAACCTTGAAGATCACACCGCTAGATGCTGTGGACGGCTACGCGCCACGTACCGGGTTTTTAAATGGTTTTGCCGTAGGACAAAATGAAGCTGGAACCAAAACTTGGATGACGCACTGCGTTGGTTCGTTTGCCATGGCTAGAACTAACGATACTAACAGTGGTGGTACTGAGTTTTACATCACGTTGACGCCGCAGCGATATCTAGACAAAAACACTACCGTGTTTGGACAGTTGTTATCGGGAATGGAGCATGTTCAGCACCTAGATCGCAAACCTGTTGCTGGACAAGCGTTCAATGTTATCAAAGGGGTCACGGTACTTGCTGATGTAAAAGGTGCGCCTTCGTTTAAAAGACTGAAGACAAATACACCGATTTTTGAGTCGCTAATTGCTGCGCGTAAAAATAGAGCGGGAGATTGGTTTGTTGATACGCCAAATCACACCGACATATGTTCGGTCCCCGTCCCGGTTGAAATGGAAGACGCGACAGGGGAATAAATAACCTGAGCTGCGGATAATTAATGCCTTTCTAGCAGCTAGTTTTAGCGCTAACTGCGTTGAATTCACTTCCAATAGCCAGCTATTGGTGCGTAAATTCGCCTTGTTTTCCCTAAAACTCTCTGGCTAGACAAGGAAAAAACTAAGTTTTGCTTTAGCAACAATGAGTTGGAACATTCCTTATCCAAACCTCAGGTTAAATAGCAATACTTAGATGTGATAAAAAGCCATGTGAGAACATGGCTTTTTTACGTTTTACTGTCGGTTAGTTCTTACCGCATACGGAGTTTGATCTTGTTCACTCGAACGATATGGATTGATATCTAACCCGCCGCGGCGAGTATAGCGCGCATAAACCGATAATTTTTCAGGGTTAAAGGTGCGCCAAAGCTCACAGTAAATGCGTTCCACACATTGCTCATGGAACTCGTTGTGATCACGGAATGAGATCAGGTACTTAAGCAGCGCTTCTCGGTCGATTTGCTTACCATGGTAACTTATCACCACGCTTGCCCAGTCTGGCTGTGAGGTGATCAAGCAATTTGACTTGAGTAAGTGGCTGTGAAGCGTCTCATCAACTACATCCTCAGAGGCAAGTTGTAGTAAGTCACTATTTGGTGTGTAGCTATCAACTTCAATATCAAGCTCATCGATACACTCACCAGGGAGGCGCGAGAAAGGAATACAATCGAATTCGTCTGCGCCAAATAATGTCACGCTAACTTGGCTATTTGATGCCGTGGAAAGATCCGCAGCTAGCGTTTGGCGCACGGTTTCCATCGTATCAAAGCGACTTTGGTTAAAGCTATTCAAGTAAAGTTTGAACGATTTTGACTCAATGATATGTGAGCTTTGGCAAGGAAACACAAAAGTGGCAACCGCAACTTGAGGTTTACCTTTGTTATTGAGCCAAGACAATTCGTAGCCTGTCCAGGTATCTTCACCTTTAAATGGTAAAGCGGACTCATCAACATTGATTTGGTCACGATTAAGTTTACGTGCAATGGGGTGCAGCAGGCTTGGAGTATAAACACTGGCGTATTCTGATTGGTGCGTAAATTCGCCTTGTTTTCCCTAAAACTCTCTGGCTAGACAAGGAAAAAACTAAGTTTTGCTTTAGCAACAATGAGTTGGAACATTCCTTATCCAAACCTCAGGTTAAATAGCAATACTTAGATGTGATAAAAAGCCATGTGAGAACATGGCTTTTTTACGTTTTACTGTCGGTTAGTTCTTACCGCATACGGAGTTTGATCTTGTTCACTCGAACGATATGGATTGATATCTAACCCGCCGCGGCGAGTATAGCGCGCATAAACCGATAATTTTTCAGGGTTAAAGGTGCGCCAAAGCTCACAGTAAATGCGTTCCACACATTGCTCATGGAACTCGTTGTGATCACGGAATGAGATCAGGTACTTAAGCAGCGCTTCTCGGTCGATTTGCTTACCATGGTAACTTATCACCACGCTTGCCCAGTCTGGCTGTGAGGTGATCAAGCAATTTGACTTGAGTAAGTGGCTGTGAAGCGTCTCATCAACTACATCCTCAGAGGCAAGTTGTAGTAAGTCACTATTTGGTGTGTAGCTATCAACTTCAATATCAAGCTCATCGATACACTCACCAGGGAGGCGCGAGAAAGGAATACAATCGAATTCGTCTGCGCCAAATAATGTCACGCTAACTTGGCTATTTGATGCCGTGGAAAGATCCGCAGCTAGCGTTTGGCGCACGGTTTCCATCGTATCAAAGCGACTTTGGTTAAAGCTATTCAAGTAAAGTTTGAACGATTTTGACTCAATGATATGTGAGCTTTGGCAAGGAAACACAAAAGTGGCAACCGCAACTTGAGGTTTACCTTTGTTATTGAGCCAAGACAATTCGTAGCCTGTCCAGGTATCTTCACCTTTAAATGGTAAAGCGGACTCATCAACATTGATTTGGTCACGATTAAGTTTACGTGCAATGGGGTGCAGCAGGCTTGGAGTATAAACACTGGCGTATTCTGTGGTTTTACCAAGCACAGAAGATTGCAGCTCTGGCGAGTTACTGTAGTCTGTCATGTTAATTCAAATCTCGTTACAATGCGGTCATTATAACGAATGTTCACCTCGGGATTAATAGCAATTTGCTTAATTGCACGAAACAAGTATTCAGCCCGCAGTGAGAAAAATAAAGAGAGCTTTATATATGACTCAGCCCGTAAATATGGCGCGCTTGCATCAAGCCTATGTAGATTATCATCAACAGACCTTTAAAGGTTTACCGAGCACCGAGCATGATGAAAATTGGCCAAGCCCATGTGAGCAGGGTGAACCGAACAAGCTTAACGAGATAAAATGGCTAGCGGTAGAGCGCTCACCAGCGGGACATTTAAATGATTTAGCCAAAGCGTTGGAAACGCAATTTCCTGAGGGATTGAACGGACTGTATGGTGACTTCTTCGCTGGTAATATCGTGGCATTCATTGAGGGTAAGCAAATTGAGCTACTGCAAGTATGGAACGAAGATGACTTCGAGCGCTTGCAGCAAAATATCACCGGCCATATTTTAATGAAGCGCAGGCTCAAACAACCTGAAACCGTGTTTATTGGCTTAACAGAAGCAGATGACTTATTGGTGTCGGTCGATATCGCTACGGGTCAAGTTGGGTTAGAGTTTGTCGGTAAGAAGCAGCACCATGTTTTGGCTGATTCTATCGCAGAGTTTGTGGAAAAACTGACAGTCAACTACCCAATATAGCTAATTGATATAAAGGAGCTTGCGCTCCTTATTGAAAGTCCCACGAAATATTCGAGACCAATTGGCAAGTTTCACAGCGAAAGTCGAAAAGGCCGAACCAAGGCTCTTCAAGTAACCAGTCTCCCTGGCAGCTTGGGCATTTTCTTGCTTTTTCTGCGGCGAGGTTTTCGCCGCCAACACGATACAGATAATAGTAAACCGGTTTTTTCGTGAGATAGCGAATACGTTTGCTCAAATCCATGCCGCGTCTAAACAAATCGCTACCCGTGCTGGAAATTTCTTCCAATGCAGCAAATTCGCAGCGAGTTGCGCCATTGATCTGTATTTGATCGCAGGCTTGCCAATCTTCTTTCCATTTGATCAGTGCTTTGTAATCACCGTTGGCAATAGCTGGGATTTTATATAAAGGTACTGGTAAAAAGTCGTCGCCACAATACAGTGGACTACAAGTGTGTACGTATGTGGTGTAGAGAATGTAGCTTGACGGTTCATGACAGGCATCAGCGCTGTTGGCATGTATATCTTGCCCAAAAACTTTGACCTTAGGTGCAAGCAAGCCTGATTGCTGTAGCTGGTCAATTGCAAACTTCACAAAAGGACTATGGTTTAATGGATGCAAAGCGTCTTCTTCTGGACACATCACACGAGTAACGAAATAGCCATCTTTAAGTACAGTTGGAAATTCGTCACCAATGATTTGACCATTAAAGCGAAGCGCATTGACCACACGGTTAATGGCCTGCTCGGCAGCATCTAAGGTGGTTTCCTCATAGCAATCAAAAGTTAAGTCGACAACAAACACTACGACTTCTCCAATAAGGCAATGAGCTTATCAAGCTTAGCTTCAATTCTATCTAATTGGCTTTGTGAACTTGCTTTGACGACCTCTTCAACCTCTTGAAAGTGATCAATACAGGTAGGGTCTTGTTTGTACGCAGCAATGCCTGAGATGACGTCTGGCATTGCGACGCTTTGAGTTAATTTGCTTTTTGTTAGCGCGACGGTTGGAGTCTTTCCACTATCGACTAATTTTTTGATAGCTCTGGCAACAGCAGGGTGCATAGAGGTTCCTAAACGCCTAAATCATAGGAGTGGATCATAGCACCAAGTTACGCAAGGAGCGATTGCTTTAGCTATCTTAACATCGCATCTAGTTCGTCAATGATTTCACTCCAATCGGCGTCCTCTTTCAGTGATTCTTCAATAAAGTGACGCTGTCCTTCATTCCAAAATGGTGCTTGGCTTAACAGCATATCGTCAGGAAGGCGGTGTTGTTTGACAAACCCTTCAATCGCCTTGGGATTGTTGTCGAGCCCAAGTTGGGCAAATAAAGTACTCATAGTGTGGCGACTAGTATCCATTTCGTTCTCCCTCGTTTGCTTGAATTTTACTCACTAACTATAGTAAAGGTGGTTGTAAAACCTTTAGCAAGTCATCATCGATAAAAACCATAATGACTAATGCGATGATAAATATACCTGTCCACGACTGAATAAATTGTGACTTGTATCAATATCTATCACTAGCGAGTAGCCGTACATTATTGAAGTACACAGAAAAAATTCTGAGGTTTTGATATTAAGTAGTATTTCGGCATGATTATCAGAAGCTTGGGGCAATAACAATAAGGAACCGTGATGTCAGTAGAAACTTCTCAACATGAATTAATCGTTAGATATTTAAATCCAGAAGATATCAATGTAGCCGCGAGTGTGTTGTATCAGGCTTACCACGATGATCCGCTACTCAAGCAGGTATTGGAGGCAAAACAAGAAGCAATTTTTGAAAAAAAACTCAGAGCCTTAATACGAGAAGAGTTGTCGGCATTTGGCCAAACGGGTCAGCCTATGGTGGGGTTATATCATCAAGATAGATTGGTCGCGGTAGCATGCGTTATTGCGAATGGCGATGAATTGGACGCAAATCGGCAGTGGCATTGGCGATTACGACTCATGATGAGTGCGGGATATTTGCAAACGCAGCAGCTTATTGATAAAGAAAAGTCGATTAGACAAGCGTTGCAAACGCAGGAGCCGTGTCACTTTTTATCCCTAATTGCCGTTGACCCACATGTTCAAGGGCTTGGCTATGGTCACTATTTACTCACCGCGCTGGATGATTTAATTGCACAAAGTGAAGAAACGAAAGGGATGGCAGTATTTATTACTAAGCCAGAACACGCGCAGTTTTTTGCGGGTCACGGTTACCAAATTTTACAAAAGATGGCGTTTAGCTCAGTAGAAGGCACATTGTTATTTAAGAGCAAATAGCAACAATGGAAATTACCCTGTGAGATATCTCCTACGAGAATGTGGGTTAAGGCGCTTTGTAGTACCGAATTTGCAGTGTTATTTTTACTTATCTTTTTGTTTTTAAATGAATTCTTTTACTTTTCTTTTAAATGACAGCAAAAAGATTGTTCCTAGCTATCTAACAAAAATACTCAATCCCCGTAAACTTAACAATGTAAGGAAACACAAGAGCAGGAGCTCAGCGTCAAAGGATAAGGAATTTGACAACAAGAGAAGGATGTATTGCATAAGGCAAGGAAGATCAGGAACTCGAGGAAGCGAGTGTGAAGCGGAGCTTCACTAGGGATAAGGAGACACATGGAGTGTCAAGGAGCGCGGGAAGCGTAGTGGAGCAAGGAAGAGTAAATAGGGATGAGCAAGGCTCTAGGATGAAGGAGCGCAATCTGGATGATTGCGAAGTGGATGGGTTACACTGGACGTAACAATGTATAGGGAGCACATAGGGAATATGTGAAGCGGAGCCAAGATGGCATAGGAGCGCGGGAAGCGAAGTGGAGGCCAAGGGGGCTAAAATGGAGATGCACTGGAAGTGCTAATGGATGACACAAGGATGGGATTCGGGTAGGTCGGAGTACATACCCGTTCAGGGGAAGAAGAATTGGCGGATTGCTTTTGGGTTGTAAAGCAGAGGGATTGGATACCTCTTGGGATAATCGTCAGGATTGAGGCGCAGCAGACAGGCTAGCGCCTTAGTTTTTTGTGGCCATTGTAAATTTGATATTTATTTTCCTAGTAACTTAGTTGAAGTTTTCAAAACTTTCCGCTTGCAGTTTCATTGTTACCTTTCGATCTCATTGCTAGATTATTTCACTCTCATTTTAGTCTTATTTTTTAGTGCACGGTGTTGGCGTAATAGCTAAGGAAAAAGAAATGGAATGGTATTTAACAGTATTAAAAAGATATTCCGATTTTAGTGGACGTTCAAGACGCAAAGAATATTGGATGTTTATCTTGATAAATGCGTTGATAGGCTTTTCAATTGGGATTGTCGACGGGCTTTTCGGAACCCTGATTTTGACAGGTATCTATTATTTGACAGTTCTAGTACCGACGGTTGCCGTATCTATTCGTCGTCTTCACGATACTGGACGCTCGGGCTGGTGGCTGCTTGTGAGCTTTGTGCCTATTGTCGGTTTATTAGTGATGATATATTTCACCACCATGGATAGTGAGGTTGGTGAAAACGACTACGGACCAAGCGTCAAAGGATATGTTTAAAATAGTCGTACTATAAATTCAGAGCAGGCACTTGTATTCATATGAATTTAAGTGCCTACTTTCGCACTTACCGAATTAACTTGCGATTTTATAAGCGGGCAATTCTTTTTTGACTAATCGTTCATTTTCTAAGTAAAGCTTACCTTGATAGGCTGACTCGCCATCTGAACTAAACTCAAACATAAATTGGCTTTTTATTCCAAGCTTACCGTCCTTTAATACCCCGAAACGGCGCTTAATACAGGCAACACTTAACAGTTGCACTTGCAAACTTTCAGCTTGATGCTGTGCATGCCTATTTGCTGCTTCTGCGATCTGGCGACTATACCAAAATAGCGCGATACCTGATGATACGATGATAAAAAGCCAAAGTGTTGTCATTTAAGAAAATAACCTTCCAATTGCACGAGACAGAGTTTCACTGCGATTTTCTGCTCTAATAATCCCTAAAACATGTGGGCGTAACATAGGTATTGCAACTAAGTCTGCGAAAATACTGCTGAAAAGTCCATCGATTTGATTATTCTCAGCGGCTTTTTCCATATAGGAAAAGAGTCTTTGCTGGTCAGTTAGAGTCTCCCAAGCACGCCCTGCAATAGTGAGTAAGCAATCTGCATCTGATCCCAATTCGGATGCTAAAATGGTGTCTACTGCTTGTGCGATGAGACCAAGCGCGTGACTTCCCGACATCGCACGCAAGTTGGTGACTGCGGCGTCCTTATCTTGCTGTTGGCATGCATGGGTTAAAGCGGCTAAAAAGTCTTCGGTTTGTGATGTTGAGATGGTAACGTGCTCAAGCATTGCGGCTAATGGGGTCTTAACTTCTGCAGGCAAAACTGACCACGCCTGTTGCAGGTTGTTCGCGTTATGACCGTGGTATAGACGAAGGGCAAAGTCTGCAATACCTTGTAGCGCTATTTCTTGCCAGCGTTCGAATCCAAGTTTGCCAGAAAAGTAGAGTTCGGCGTGCTCGTAATATTGAGAAGCTGGGCGATTAAGCTCACGCTTTAATAGCGCATTGAATGCAGCGAGTTTGTTCGCATTTGGCGTGAAGACATAAGGGTTGTTATCAAGTTTCCCTTGAGCGGCTTCACCCGTGAGTTGTGTACCTAATGCTTCGAGTACCATGGAGGCAAAGTGGTCTCGACTGGCGATAATGAGCTTGCTTTGCTCATCCAGTGGAAACTTTAAAAACCAAACATAAGGATCAACTGTCGCCTCATTATCCCAAAATTGAATTGCCATGATGGCATGACCACCAAGTGGATACGGATAAGGGACTTGAGTATTCTCAATTTGCGCAAACTGCTTCTTATCTATTTTTGTGATACGTCGACCCAGATCATAGACTCGCCACTGCGTACCGGCGTTTGTTAGTAATTCACCTAAAGTTGAAATTTGCGCTGTCATGAATGCTCTATATGTTACTTATATTTTCAATAGCGGCAATTATAGCTACTTTTAGGTGCGCTGATAAGCCTAGGAAAAAGGTGTACTTGAGAGAATTGGCTAGCTCCTAAATAATGCAAATTGCTATAATGTAAAAAATTGAGAAAGAGACAGAACCGATGAATTCGGAATTATTGATTCAATTAGATGAACTTGAGACTTGTTTAAAAGCAACTGGTCTTTGGCAAGACGAGCCAATTTCGGCTAAGGCACTTACCTCTACGGAGCCATTTTGCTGCGATACCATGACCTTCGCGCAGTGGTTGCAATTTGTATTCTTGGGCAAAATGCGAACAATGGTAGAAAGTGGTGAAGCATTACCGGAAAATATGGCGATTGCGCCAATGGCTGAAATGGTGCTGAGTGAGCACCTTTATTTTAATGCGGTTCATCAGTGCTTAAAAAACCTTGATAATACAATTGCAAAGAGCGCGTAATGCTTGAGATCTTATATCAAGATGCGCATTATGTTGCGATAAATAAGCCGTCAGGGTTATTGGTTCATCGCTCATTTTTGGATAAGCGAGAAACACAATTTGCGATGCAAATGCTGCGTGATCAACTCGGTCAACATGTTTTCCCCGTTCACCGTTTAGATAGACCGACGTCAGGCGTGCTGCTGTTTGCGCTAAGCTCTGAGGCCGCGCGAGACATGAATGAAGTCTTTATTAGCGGTAATATTCAAAAACACTATTTAGCGCTTGTTCGCGGGTTTGCTCCTGAATCTAGATTCGTTGACAGACCACTCAAGGAAGAACTTGATAAAATCGCTGATAAGTTTGCCTGTCAGGATAAAGCTCCGCAGGAAGCGCAAACACAGATAAATTGTTTATTGCAGGGTAGCCTGCCAATTCCTTTTGGTAAGTATCCAAGTATCCGCTACTCATTGGTGGAGTGCTTTCCTAAAACGGGTAGAAAACACCAAATCAGGCGCCACCTCAACTATTTAGCACATCCGATTATTGGTGATGTCAATCACGGTGATAATAAACACAACCACTTTTTTGTCGATCATTTTGGTTTACGTAGGTTGATGTTATTTGCAACTAAATTGGAATTTGTACATCCTTATACCAACATGACGATTTCAATTACCGCGGATTTGGGGGAAGAAGCATTGGCTGTTTTCGCTCAGCTCGGCTGGTCAGACAACGAGAAGGATTATAAATAATGGCAAAAGTTTCCATTTTTGTGGGAAGCATGTACGGCAACGCTGAAAACTTGGCTAACGACAGTGCTGAGTTTTTGAATAAATCGGGTCATGAGGCAAGTGTTATTGAACCTGCTTCCATCGTTGATGTAACGCAAGCTGAAAACATTTTATTTATTTCTTCCACTACCGGATCTGGTGATATTCCAGATAACTTGTTGCCTTTATTTTTGCAAATGCAAAGCGAATTTCCAATGCTAACGGGCAAAAAAGTAGCAGTCATCGCATTGGGAGATTCTAGTTATGGCGATACTTATTGTGGTGCTGGAAAGCAAATTGATGCCCTGATTGAAGAGCTGAACGCCACTCGAGCACAACCGCGCTTAGACATCGATGCCTGTGAATATTTTGAGCCTTGGGAGCCTGCTGAGCCTTGGCTTCAAGCATTGGCAAAAAACCTATAGGTTTTATCTTCTGTTCAAGCATTACCTTCCAATTTACGCGGCTTAATAGGCGCGTTTTTTATGCAAAGAAAGATGTTAGTTATCATTTTTGTAACATTCTGTATGTATATTTACATTTCCATTTCCATTTCATTGTGTGACAGTAGTGTTGATTGTGTAAAAATCAATCACACTTAGAATTCATAAATAATGAAAAGGAAAAAATAATGATTAAACCAATTCTATTTGCTGTTTCTGCAATCTTTGCCACCGCTATGTCTGCCGACGCAACTGCATACGAGGAAATTTACCTTGAATGTTACAAAAATGGTGAGTTGTTATGGGCTGACTCGTTTACTGATTATCGGGACGCGGATAACGCATCGAGAATTTGCAGGAGGATTGGTGGTACGCCAATAATGTATTAACGATATCAGTTCTTTATGAAATTTTCTTTAATCAGTATTGAAGTCTAACCAAATTTTGGGGTTTAAATCAGCTGTAAGTAACATTGAAAAACTGTGTATTTAAACGATAGATAGTACTGTCATAATTTTTAAGGAAAAGTGAGTCAAAAGTGCTGCTTTAATATGTAAAAATCCAATATCATCACAGATATTGGATTTTTATTTTTAAACCCTATTTCTTAGTGCTAAACACGTTTAGTTTGAACTTTCAGTTTTAACTTTTGACCTGGCTGGAGATACTTCTGCCCAGTCAGGTTATTCCATTTGACGATTTCATTCACGCTAACGTTAAATTTAGTGGCGATACGTGCCAGTGAGTCGCCTTTACGCACTTTATAAGTGATTGTGCGCTCAGTGTTGACGAGTACGGTTTGAGCCGCTGCTTTTTCATCTTTAAAGACAGTAAGTTTTTGTCCAAGGCGCAAAACGGCATTGGTTTTTAACTTATTCCAGCTAGCTAATTGCTTAACGGTAACATCATATTCGCGGCTGATATCCCACAATGTATCGCCTGACTTTACCGTGTGGCTGAGCTTTTTCTTGGTTACTTTGTTGGCGGCAAGGCGCACTTCTGGTGGTAAATGCTCACTTTGCAATTCGCCATCACTTAGTGGCACCAATAGCTTCTGGCCAACACGGATCATATTGCCATCGATGCTATTAAGTGAGCGAATGGCGCCGATACTAGTATTAAATTTAGTCGCAACGACCGACAGGCTGTCTCCTTTTTGCACCGTATAATATTGCCAACGAAGCCTATCTTTTACTTCGGTTTTAGCTAATTTTTCTTGAAAAGCATCAACCTTTTCCATGGGTAATAATAGCTGGTGTGGGCCATCTGGATCGGTGGCCCAACGATTAAAACCTGGATTGAGGCGATAGAGTTCAGTTAAAGATATATCAGCCATTTCAGCGGCAAGTGCTAAATCAATTTGTGACCCTACCTCAACTATATCAACAACTTGGGCATTGATGATAGGTTGCCACGCGACCTTAAACTCATCTGAGCGTTTTAAGAGGTCGGATAAGGCAAGTAATTTAGGCACATACGCGGTGGTTTCACGAGGTAAATCGAGAGACCAAAAATCGGTAGGCAAATGCTTTTTACGATTTTTCCGGATTGCATTGAGCAATCGGCCTTCACCTGAGTTGTAAGCGGCAATTGCGTTTAACCAATCGCCCTCCAGCGTTTTATGGAGATAGGTGAGATAATCAAGTGCCGCTTGCGTTGATGCGATAATATCGCGACGACCGTCATACCACCAATTTTGTTTAAGGTTAAAGCGCTCACCAGTTTGTGGCATAAACTGCCAAATACCGGAAGCGGTGCGGTGTGAATAGCCAAATGGATCGAATGCGCTTTCCACAATAGGTAACAACGCGATTTCTACCGGCATATTGCGCTTTTCTACTTCTTCAACAATATAGTAGAGGTAAGGTTCTGCACGTTTTGCGATACGGTCTAAATAGGCTTGATGACGTTGATAGTAATTACGTTCGGCGACAACCGGTCTATTTTGTGGCACTTCGATAGATAACTGATAACGGATCCGCTCCCATACATCATCAAATACAGGCACAGCATCTTCATCTTCGTCTTGCCATGAGGTACTGAGTGTTTGAGAGATATCATAAGGGCTCGCGTGATCTAAGTTGGCCTGCTTCACTTGTTCAGTTGCAGTTTCCAATGGGGTTTCTTGTGTGATTTCACAACCACTTAATATTGCTGTTGATGCAATAATAAAGGCGAGCTTTTTCATAAATGCGTTCTTTTGCTTGGGGGTTCGGACAAAAACTCGGCAATATTACCGAGTTTGTACCAGCATTTAAAGCTTCTTTATTATTTTATTTCGACTTCCTAAAAATCGTTAGATATGCTTATTCTTGGCGGTATTGCAAAGAAAATGGATAATTTATTCAATACTTCCCATGTAAGTGCGCCAAAAAAGCGTCATTTTGGCGTTACATTAGGTCACTATTGAATATTTTAGAAGTTATCCTTCCATTTTCTCAGCGCACTAAAGCGAGCTTCTGGTGTATTTTCTGACGCGATAAATTGCGGTGGAACATGGGTGAGAATGGCTTCATTTGCGGCACGTACAAAAGGATTGATTGCTTTTTGCTGTTCAATTGTTGTCGGCACTGTACGCTCGTTATTGGCTCGTAATGACTTTGCTTGTTGGTGATACTGGGTTAGTGCTTGGTTAGTAGGCTCAACAGCCTCAGCAAAAGCAAGGTTCGCGAGCGTGTACTCGTGCGTGCAATACACTTTACATGTGTCAGGTAGGGTGAGTAGCTTTTCAAAGGAGTGCCACATTTGGCTTGGTGTTCCCTCAAAAAGTCTGCCGCAACCTGCGTTGAATAAGGTATCACCGGTAAAGGCCAGCTCATCATTTACATAACAGATATGGTCTAACGTATGTCCAGGGGTGGCAATAATGTTCAGCGTGGTATCAAAAAGTGTGATCTTATCGTGTTCACTAAGGCTATGAGTAATGCCTTTATATTTACCATTTTTAGGTCCGTACACTGTTAAGCTGGGAAAATGTGATAAAAGCGGGGCAATGCCATCAGTGTGATCCCAATGGTGATGGGTGACTAATATGCCTTGGAGTGTTAAATCAAACTTGGCGAGGTAATCTAAAACAGGTTGTTCGTCACCGGGGTCAACCACCCAACAGTTTGAACTTAGAGGGTCTTTTATCACCCAGATATAATTGTCATCAAATGCTTTGATTGCATCGACTTGCACCATAACGCAATGCTCTATAAAGTGATTAATAACACAAGTATAACGAGCTTAGTAAATGAAACCAGCGTTAAGTTTTTTACAAGGACCCAAACCCGATGAGTGGCAAGACTTTCCTCACGGTGAATATTTAAAAGTAGGGATCCAAAAACGACTGGATGAATGGCTACCAAGAATGTTTGGTTACCACATGCTAAAACTCGGCTGTTTGAGCGGCCAAATGAATACCTCTGCCAGCCCGATTAAGCATCAAGTTTGTGTTGCCCCACAGGGTAAACATGTTGGGGTATTTGCTGAAATTGACGAGCTACCTTTTTACGAAAACTCAGTCGATGCTTGTATTTTAAGCCAGTGCTTAGAATATCATTCTGATCCGCATCATATTCTACGCGAAGCCCATCGCACGCTTATTCCCGGTGGTTATATTGTGATCTCAGGTTTTAATCCGTTTAGTTTATGTGGTGTGGCGCAAATGCTTCCCTTTAGTAAAGAAAAATTACCTTGGTCAGGGCGCTTCTTTACTCCATCTCGGGTGAAGGATTGGCTAGATTTACTCGGGTTTGAGATTGTTGGTGACGAGCGCTTTATTTATGCGTCTTTAGCGCGAGGCTCGAGGCTTTCTCGTTTTGCGCCATGGCGCCGCTTTTGTCGTCATTACTTAAAGCCGATGGGAAGCGTGTATATGTTGGTGGCAAGAAAGCGGGTGATGCCGCTTACTCCGATCAAGCCCAAGTGGCATGTAAAGCCTAAGTGGACACCCGCTGTGAAAGGGGCTGGACTCAGGCAAACCTGCCAAGATAAAGAATAACGAGTATTATTACTTAAGATAAATCTTAAGGGAGCTGTTATTTGTTATTGAATGATCCCTTAGTTAGACGCTGGCTTCGTAGCCTTCATCTATAAGTAGGTTTGAACCTGAAGCCGCTTCACGCGCTAAATCATCAACAAGCTCATTGTATTTATTTCCAGCGTGGCCTTTTACCCAGCGCCATTGGATCGTGTGTCGGCTGGTGGCAGCGTCCAGTCTTTGCCATAAATCGACATTTTTTACCGGTTGTTTGGCTGCGGTTTTCCAATTGCGCTTTTTCCAATTTTCAAGCCAAGACTCAATGCCTTGCTTAACATATTGGCTGTCGGTATAGAGAATGATATCGCAGGGGCGCTTTAATGTTTCGAGTGCAACAATGGCTGCAAGCATTTCCATTCTATTATTGGTTGTGAGTTTATACCCTGCACTCATTTCTTTTTCATGTCCTTGATAGGAAAGGTAAACACCATAACCACCTGGACCTGGGTTGCCTAAACACGAGCCATCGGTATAAATCTCTACGGTTTTTTGCACTGAATTGCCTATTTTTATGTAAAATGTGCGAATAGGGCAAAATAATAGCAAAGTTAAGCGGGCAACGATATGCACACACGGCAAATAGTACTGGATACAGAAACCACAGGTATTGATCCTAAAGCAGGGCACAGGATCATTGAAATTGGTTGTGTTGAGCTGGTCAATCGCAGACTAACGGGGAATAACTTCCACGTATATATTAACCCTCAGCGCGACATTGAAGAAGAAGCCATTGATGTTCACGGTATCACCAACGAATTTTTACGTGATAAACCTTTTTTCCATCAAATTGCGCAAGAGTTTTTTGACTATATTAAAGGAGCTGAGCTTGTCATTCATAATGCGCCGTTTGACGTCGGCTTTATGGATCACGAGTTTGCTAAGTTAAACCAAGGCTTTCCTGCTACACATGACTATTGCCAAGTGCTAGATACTTTGGTGATGGCAAGGGATCTTCATCCGGGCCAGAAGAACAGCCTAGATGCGCTTTGCCGTCGCTACGATATCGATAACTCAAAGCGTACGCTGCACGGCGCTTTACTGGATTCCGAGATCCTTGCTGATGTTTACTTGTCGATGACGGGAGGCCAAAAAAAGCTGAATTTGGCGAATCAAAATAAAGGTGATCAGGCTAACTCAGCCGGTGGCATTATTCGTTTAGACAGCAATCGCCCTGCACTTAAAGTTTTACGTGCTTCTGCCGATGAAGAACAAGCACATACAGAACGTTTAGAGCTTGTAAACAAAGCTTGTGGACAAAGTCTGTGGCAACAATAATGAATATAATCGGTATCGTTGGGGTGGAGTAGCCGCTTAATTAGGGACTTTATCCCAAAAAAAAGATCACTCAGGCCATCAACGCAATGTAAGGTTAATGCATGAATCTAAAACAGCTTATCTTGGGGTTTGTACTGCTAGTAAGTACGGTTGTTGGCGCTCAAACACCACAGATAACGATGTTGCAGCGGGACGGTAAGGTAAATGAAATCCCTCTTTTAGATAACCGTTTTCGCATTGATTATAATATTGAAGAGATCACTTTACTGTTTTTTCGTGCACCAGGCGCTCCCGCCGTGGTACTTGTGAAGCCTGATGGTAGTAAATATTATGCGACCAGTTCGCTAGATAATGATGCACTGCAATGGTACGACGAAGTCAGTTATGACTTGATCATTCTAAAGAACCCAACGCCAGGCCCTTGGCAAGTCATCGGACAGATCCAAAAAAGCAGCCGCATAATGGTGCTTGGTGACATTGAGCTCGAAGTTGAGGCTTTGCCCCCGCTATTATTCCGTGGTGAAGTGCTGAAGGTAACAGGGCGTGTGACTAATGATGGCAAACAGATAGATGTGGGTTACTTCAGGGATGTCGTGACTTTGTATGTGGAGTTTTCTAGTACCAATAACGATGAATATGCCAACTTTGGTGCAGGTACGCAAAGCGTGACCGACTTTAAAGATGATGGCCGAGAGTTTGATGAAAGACCCTTGGATGGAATTTTTACTGGTGAGTTTAAGTTAAACTTTCCAGCGGGAGAGTGGCAGCCTGAATTCTTCATTGAAACGCCCATTCTAAAAAGAAGAGTGATAAAATCACCTATTGTTATCGCTGAGCCGCCATTCAACTTTGAATTGATGCTAGCGGGTGAAAACGAGCTTGAACATGGCCTTACTATTACGATAGACGACACGGTTGTGAAACCTGAGACCATATTGCTACAGGGTAAAATTTTCTACCCCAATGGTGAAGAGCAGATGTTTACCTTAGATGCAGAAGAGCGGCTTTATCGTCAGCTGCCAATCAAGAATTATGATTGGGGGCGTTATACTGTAGAAATCTCCGCATTTGGTGAAAATATCAATGGCCGTGAGTTTATGGCAACACTGCCAAATTACAATTTTGAAATTGAAAGACCCATTGAAAAAGTGCCTGAATTGGAAGCCGCTGCGTTACCGGCAGTGGAACAACCTGAGCCAGAACCAGAGCCGACTATAAGTACAGCGCTACTAGTCAGTATTATTGTTGCTGGTAACTTAGTTGTATTATTGCTCGGTTGGTTAGCCATTCGTATTTTGGTGCAAAAAAAGCCAATTAGACTAAAAATACCAATGCCAAAGAATCCATTTAAGAAAACCGAAGAAGTCATTGATCTTGATGATTTAGGGCCATCTGAAAATAACGCAGCAGGGAATGGTTCAAAAAATGACAAATTAGGTGATATTTTGAACCTTTCAATGAAAGATAACTAAAAAACACGGTTTTTTTTCAAAAAACGGTTGACTCATGAGGGGGTCATTCGTATTATTCACGCCGCTGTCAGGGAGCACACCTTACAGCAAACACTGCAAGAATATGACGCGGAGTGGTAGTTCAGTTGGTTAGAATACCGGCCTGTCACGCCGGGGGTCGCGGGTTCGAGTCCCGTCCACTCCGCCAATACTTATTACAAACGTGCATTTGCTTCTTATGGAGTGGTAGTTCAGTTGGTTAGAATACCGGCCTGTCACGCCGGGGGTCGCGGGTTCGAGTCCCGTCCACTCCGCCAAATTTCTTCGTAGTATCAATAAGTCGCGCTGGAGTGGTAGTTCAGTTGGTTAGAATACCGGCCTGTCACGCCGGGGGTCGCGGGTTCGAGTCCCGTCCACTCCGCCAATACTTATTACAAACGTGCATTTGCTTCTTATGGAGTGGTAGTTCAGTTGGTTAGAATACCGGCCTGTCACGCCGGGGGTCGCGGGTTCGAGTCCCGTCCACTCCGCCAACACTTCGAAGCAAAAAATGCGAATACTCAGTGGAGTGGTAGTTCAGTTGGTTAGAATACCGGCCTGTCACGCCGGGGGTCGCGGGTTCGAGTCCCGTCCACTCCGCCAATATATCGCATAACTATATTCAAGCTTTATGACAGCTTGTTTACTCGCTGGAGTGGTAGTTCAGTTGGTTAGAATACCGGCCTGTCACGCCGGGGGTCGCGGGTTCGAGTCCCGTCCACTCCGCCAACACTAAAACGAGTAAAATAATGTCATTAAGATATCTCTGCGGAGTGGTAGTTCAGTTGGTTAGAATACCGGCCTGTCACGCCGGGGGTCGCGGGTTCGAGTCCCGTCCACTCCGCCATTTAAGATATCTTGCAAATCTATCACTTCCTTGATCAAAAATCAAAAATCAAAAATCAAATAGCTCATTTGCTTTAGCCTTTCTTTTGTCATCACTATCAAGTAACTTATTTTCAACATAAGCTTATAATAATGTCGTTATAACTTTGCCAGTTGCAGCGAAGTGGTAGTTCAGTTGGTTAGTTGTTGCCTAAGTGGGTAGCACTCATCGAGGCCAAAAGACGATTATCTACGCGCCACCAGTTGGTTAGAATACCGGCCTGTCACGCCGGGGGTCGCGGGTTCGAGTCCCGTCCACTCCGCCAGTTTGCACTTTCTCTTCTAAGCAAGCTTCCTTGATCAAAAATCAAAAATCAAAAATCAAAAATCAAAAATCAAATAGCTCATTTGCTTTAGCCTTTCTTTTGTCATCACTATCAAGTAACTTATTTTCAACATAAGCTTATAATAATGTCGTTATAACTTTGCCAGTTGCAGCGAAGTGGTAGTTCAGTTGGTTAGTTGTTGCCTAAGTGGGTAGCACTCATCGAGGCCAAAAGACGATTATCTACGCGCCACACTCATTGTTTTACGTCTCAGTTCTTGTCGCCTTTTATACAAATACACTTTGTAGATCTCATTTCTCCTAAGCAAAACACGATTAACTTAAAGCGCAAACTATGGTTATTTTTAACTCGCCTCTTTTCTAGCGATCTACTTGCGATCTGCCTTTATTTAAATATACTGTATATATAAACAGTTTTTGGTGATGTATGGCGAATTATATAGATCTTCTTGAGCGTAAAAACTTGCTTTGGCGTGGACGTGGACAGGCCGTGCAGCATGATGTCGTCAGTACTCGCTTTGCTGCACTTGACGATTTGCTGTGCGGTGGTTGGCCGCAACAAGGTGTGATTGGTGTGAAAACTGCAATGGGAGTAGGAGAGTTAAGGTTGATATTGCCCCATTTTGTGGATGATAACCGTTTGAAGGTATTAATTAATCCTCCAGGGCAAATACATGCCGCAGCATTGCATTATTTATCGTTAGATCTGAGTGAATTTATGATATTGCAGCCACCAAGTGAAAAAAAAGCATTGTGGGCTGCGGAACAATGTGTAAAAAGTGGTGCGTGTAGTGCGCTTGTACTTTGGCACGAAGCGCTTTCTATTGCTGCTGTAAAGCGTTTGCAGTTAGGTGCACAGGCGGGAGGTTGTAGGTTATTTGCTTTGTATCAAGCGCAGTACGCCCAGACTTTACCATTTACACTTTCAGTGGTTTTACAAGCACAGCACAGCGGCTTGGATGTGACAGTAAAGAAGCACAAGGGGCACTTTGCACATCGCAGTCTTAAACTAGAGAATCCCCACTATTGGCCAGAGCTTGAAAAGCCAAATCTACCTCATGTTAGCGATAATATAGTTGCATTTTCGGGCTATGAGCGGCGTTTAACGAGCTAGTTATGTGGTTATATCTCTATTTTCCTATGCTGCAACTAGAAGGAATGACAAAGCAAACAGTTTCCGGTGATTTTGTGACACCCGTTGTTATTATTGATGGCCGCAAAAACCAGATAGTACAGCTAAATGATGCAGCGCAGCAGCGAGGTATAAAAATAGGAATGGGCCTTGGGACTGCTTGTGCATTGTGTACACAGCTTCATGTTTTGCCCTACGACGACCTTCTAGAAAGACAGCAGCTATTAGAAATTGCCAATATGCTTTATCAAGTAAGTGCAGATATTGTAATCGATGAACCTAATGGCCTTGTGCTTAAAGTCGATTCTATGCTGTCGCTCTATCATGATTTGCCAAGTTACTGGCAAGTAATATCTGGACAATTAGCGCAGCTTGGCAAGAGTTATTATTACGGCATGGGTGAGTCCACAATAATGGCTAAACTCTTGGCGCGAGAGCATTGCAATGCGCTTATGTTAACGCTGTGCCAAAAGCGTCATTACTTGGGGAAAATTGGACTAACACATACAAGTCTAGACAGTCGGGTGATTGAGCTGCTTGCTCGCACCGGAGTTAAAAATGTGGCGCAGTTAGAGCAGTTTGCACTCAGTGAGCTGGCTAAACGTTTTGATACTGAACTCGTACATTATGTAGGCTGCTTGTTTGGAAAGCTAAAGGAAACTCTTAACTATTACCAACCTGCGGAAACTTTTGAGCTTACTGCACCTTTACTTTACGAAGTCGAAGTAATGGCTTGGTTAGAAAAGCCAATCGAGCATTTGCTATCGCGTTTAGCCTTATTCCTACAGCAACGTAACTTAGTAACTCGAACGCTTTATTTTACCTTAGCACTTCGAGATAAAGAGGCTTTAGAAATCACATTAAACAGCGCGGAGCCTGAATATAAGGCGGAAAATTGGCAGCGTTTGTTAAACCTCAAGCTAGAATCCATAACCTTAGATGCGCCCGTACAAAGTGTTTCACTCAAAGCTGATGCACTAGAAACGCAGCATGCCACAATAAAAGATCTCTTCTCAACGCAGCAAAGTGCGATGTCTGCGCAAGAGCTGCGGGCTATTCTATGTGCTAAGCTCGGTGAGCAGGCTGTGCAAGGTTTACAACTTACAGGCGATCCTCGTCCTGAAAAGGCCAGTAATTATAGCCACGAGCCACATTTCACGACACTCAAGAGTAAATTAAGACCTACCATTCTATTTCCGAAGCCACAGCCTTTATGTGAAAGAGTCAATATTATTTCTGGTCCAGAGCGTATTGCTTCAGGGTGGTGGGACGGTGAGCCGGTCCAGCGAGATTATTTTATTGTACAAAATGAACAAGCGCAGCGGTTATGGGTATTTCGAGAGCAAAATAACCATTGGTATATTCATGGAGTATTTAGCTAATGTCTTATGCCGAGCTTTTTTGCCAGAGCAACTTTTCATTTTTGACTGGCGCATCGCGACCAGAAGAGTTGGTCAAACAAGCAAATTTTTTAGGTTATAGCGCAATAGCCATTACTGACGAATGCTCTTTGGCTGGCATTGTCCGTGCTCATGCTTATATTCGTGATCATAAGCTCAAGATAAAACTCATAGTTGGGAGTTTGCTGAAGTACAACAATATTGACTTGGTTGCTATTTGTCCTTGCCAGCTCGCTTATACAGAGTTATGTCGAGTGATCAGTAATGCTCGCCAGCGAACGGAGAAGGGACAATATCAGCTTAGTGAGTGGGATATTATGTCGCTTAAGCATGTTTTATTGTTGTGGTTGCCAAAGGGGAACAGTCAAGATGTTCAAGCATTGCAATGGCTGTGTAAATATCACCCAAATAGAGTATGGATTGGCTACCGACGTAACTTGAGTGCAGAAGATGTACATTACTTTACCCATTGTGTAAAACTGTCAAAAGCTTATCAAATACCTGTCTGCACTGTTGGTGGGGTGCTTATGCACTGCCCGTCTAGACTAGCGCTACAGCACACACTGACAGCCATTCGACAGAATCGTGTGATAAGCGAGATCCCTGAGAAAATGATTAGTAATAGCGAGTCGGCACTGAGATCTATCTCTAAGCTTAATAAGTTGTTCTCACCTACCTTTCTTGAAGAAAGTGCCAATATCGCGAAGCGATGTGTATTTAATTTAGACTCATTGCATTATCAGTATCCTCAGGAGTTAGTGCCTAAAGGCTTTACTCCAATGGCTTATTTACGCGCGTTGGTCGAAAAGGGTAAACAAGTTCGCTTTCCTGATGGCGTGCCGCCAGATATAGAAGCCATTATTGATAAAGAGCTCTCGCTTATCGAAGCGCTTGATTATCCGTTTTTCTTTATCACTATTCATGACATTGTGATGTATGCAAAACAGCATCAAATCTTATATCAAGGGCGAGGCTCAGCCGCTAACTCTGTGGTCTGCTATTGCTTAGAGATAACCGCAGTTGACCCTCGGCAAGTGGGCGTATTGTTCGAGCGTTTTATTAGTAAAGAGCGTAATGAGCCACCCGATATAGATGTAGATTTTGAACACCAACGTCGTGAAGAGGTGATCCAATATATCTACAAGAAATATGGCCGTAAACGCGCAGCATTAGCAGCAACGGTGATCACGTATCGTTTAAAAAGTGCCATGCGTGATGTTGGCAAAGCCTTGGGCATTGAAATGGCGCAAATAGAGTACTTTATTAAGCATCTCAACCGCCGTGATAAAGGACTTAACTGGCAGGCCCAATTAGTGGAGCTAGGGTTAGAGCCAAACTCATTAAAAGGTCAGCACTTTATTCAGTTGGTTAATGACATTATGGGGTTTCCAAGGCATTTATCGCAGCATGTTGGTGGTTTTGTTATCTCAGAAAGTCCATTACATGAATTAGTGCCCGTAGAAAATGCAGCTATGCCAGAGCGCACAATTATTCAATGGGATAAAGATGACCTTGAAACCCTTAAGTTACTCAAAGTCGATATCTTGGCCTTGGGTATGCTAAGCGCTATCCGTAAGTGTTTTGGCTATATTGTAGCGCATACGAAGCGAAACCTGGATCTTGCCCAATTGACTCGTATGCAAGACGACCCTTTGGTCTATAAGATGTTGCAAAAAGGGGATAGTGTTGGCGTGTTTCAAGTAGAGTCTCGCGCGCAAATGAGTATGTTGCCAAGGCTGAAACCCGCGAATTACTACGACTTAGTGATCCAAATTGCCATTGTACGTCCCGGCCCTATTCAAGGGGATATGGTGCATCCATTTTTAAAGCGACGAGATGGTGAAGAGCAAGTGACTTATCCATCAGAAGCGGTTAAATCTGTATTAGAGAGGACCATGGGGGTTCCTATTTTCCAAGAACAAGTGATAAAACTGGCTATGGTTGCAGCTGGATTTACTGGAGGAGAAGCAGATAGCCTACGCCGAGCTATGGCGTCATGGAAGAAAACCGGAGAGCTGATGCAGTTTAGAGAAAAGCTTATTCGAGGCATGCTGGAGCGGGGCTATGAAGCACAATTTGCTGAGCGGATTTTTGAGCAGATTTGTGGCTTTGGTGAATATGGTTTTCCTGAAAGTCACTCAGCTTCTTTTGCTGTGTTGGCTTATGCCTCTGCGTGGTTGAAATACTACTACCCAGCAATGTTTTATACCGCTCTACTTAATAGTTTACCAATGGGGTTTTATTCGGCTTCACAGCTGTTGCAAGATGCATCAAGGCATAAGGTTAGCATTTTACCTATTTGTGTTAACCAGTCCAATTACGAACATCAAGTCGTACAAGAGCCAAGACAAACAACGTTTGCGATCCGTTTAGGACTTCGGCTTATAAAAGGGTTAAGTGAAGAAGAAGCACTGCAATTATTACAATGCAGACCTCAAGAAGGGTTTGGTAAAATCGTGCAGTTACAACAAGCTGGTATTACCAACAGTACTATTGAAAAGTTGATTTCTGCGGATGCTTTACATCACTTTGTGGATAGCCGTTATGCTGCTAGGTGGTCGCTTGCAGATCAAAGTAAAACCTTGCCACTATTCAGCGATATTGAAGAGAAAGAGTCGCAATATAGTCACTTTAGCGCCACAGAGTTTGAAAACTTACAGGAAGATTATAATAGCACTAAGGTTTCCTTACGCACTCACCCAATCAAGCAACTTGAGCAAGCTAAGCTTATAGCCCGAACGGTTAAGGCCAATGAACTGCTTTATCGACCGCATAAATCGTTAGTAACAGTGATAGGGCTGGTAACAGGAAAGCAAGCCCCAGGTACCGCAAAAGGCGTGACCTTTTTTACTTTGGAAGACGAAACAGGCAACATCAATGTAATTGTGTGGTCTGGTACTGCTCGAGCACAAAAGCAAGCCTATATGGGCGCTCAGCTATTAGAAATAAAAGGCATAGTAGAGAAAGAGGGTGAAGTGGTACATGTTATTGCTGGTAAGTTAATCGATAGAAGTGAGTTACTAGAAGCAATGAAAATTAAGGCTCGCGCTTTCCACTAAAACTCAGTGTAGAGGGGGAAACTTTTGCTGCAGCCTTTATTGTTGACATAAATCATTTCTATTTTTTTTCTTTCAGGTACAGTATCTAATGCCAATTTGATTTAATACTTGCTCAACTTGAGGGATTAACCTGACGCTAGCTGCGTTAAAAATTTCTTATTTAGAACAATTAAATAGCAAAATTTTTGCCTAGCCTAAATGTGGATTTAGGTATCTTGGCGATAGTAGGATGCTGAAGCGGAGCTATTGACATGCTTTTCTTGCCTCAAAATAGACCACTTAATTGAGTGAATTGGTATAAGCCTAATTAAAAATACGTTATAAAAGGACGTAACGAATGACACTAAAAAGAAATACACTACTTATCCCTCTACTTTTTTCTTCAGTTTCTCACGCTACGGTTATTGTCCAAGCTACAGCAGATAATGAAAATGCTACGGTAGAAGCGATAGGTGGTCGAGTTAACTTTGATACCGTCATAAAAAATGAAGGTAGTGCAGATGCTAACCTAAGGTACTATGACACGTTGATTTTTCCTAAAGGGGAGCTATATAACCGTTCAGCTGCAAGTAATATTACATTATCAGCTGGTGCAAGCTTTGAGCAGACCAGGCCAAGTGTTGTTGTGCCTCCTGAGTTTCCTGCTGGAGAATATAATTACGTACTATCTGTATATAATAAGGATACGGGTGAGATCACATCTTCTAACTTTTCATTCTTTAAGCAATATGGAGAAAAGAAAGGCGCCAGTTGTCATGAAATACTGATCGATGGGCAGAGCCAAGGAAGTGGCATTTATACGATAAAGTCCGAGAGTGCACCAGTACCTTATCAGGTGTATTGTGATATGGAAACTAAAGGTGGTGGTTGGACACTCGTTGGAATTAAAAATAAGGCATTACCTAATGAGGAGGTTGAAGAGCTTACTTCTTTAGATAGTGAAGCAAGTGTTGTCTCTGATCAAAAGTGGCAAGAGTTAAAATATGTTTCCCAAGAGGTATTGGTGGTAGCTGATAAAATTACAGCCGTGCTAGATATGGATATTTTGAAGAGCGCAAATTGCAAACCATTGGCTGAGTCCCTGACAGAAAACCTATTAGCCCACAACGAAACTGGTGGTTGTAATGGCAAGGGACAAGACTATTCGCTATTTGGTTCAAATCAAGGCATTACTTCCGTATACGATTATTCTTCAACTAAATTTATTAAAGAAAAAAGTGGCTCGGGATGGGGAGGTGCAGATACCTCACCCTATTATAATGGAACTAAAATGTGGATTTATGTCCGCTAAGCTAACTTTTACCCAGCGAAGTTTAAAAAATGATGATACGGTTGTTTAAGCCGTATCATCATTATAGAAGTTCCGTTGCCCTTTCAAAGCGATTTTTTAAGACTGAAGCAATTTCATCATGGCCGCTATAAAGCCTTCTTGCTTGATTATTTGGTACTTTTGGCACGTATCTGGGTTTTTCAAATCGTGACATAGGTATAGTGTATTACGCTCAAGTGCTGGCTTTGGGTGTAAATTTGAGTCAAATAGCACAGGATCAATACCCGGAAGACCAGACCAATATACACTACTAGCCACAAGGCCTAATTTCTCATAAGTAATCAGTTGTGGTTTTGGCAAGACAACGAATAGTATTCCAATGACTGCAAGTGCTATCCACTTACCTTTTCCCTTAGGTCTATCATTATCTGTAGCAGTTTGTGCTTGCTGTGCTTGTGCGGTTTGCTGAGCCTTCATCGCTGCAATTTGTTGTGGCGATGGTCGACGGTTTTTTGTTGTACTAGTGCGTTTCTTTTGGTTGGACTGTACTTGACCTAAAAGCGATTGTTTTTTTGATGGTTTTGCCATGCTTTAAGTAGCCTTTTAGTTGCAGGTCTCTATAATGCTTCTATGCTAAGTATAATAGCTTATTTTTACACTACAGCCTACGGGAAAGGACTATGGATCAAAATATCTCTATTTTAATCGTCGATGATGTAGGGACAGTTCGCAGCTTTTTACATCAAACCTTAATGCACTTAGGCATTGATCATGTAAGAGAAGCCTCCACTGCAACGCAGTGTGTAAAGTCATGTGAAGAGCAACATTTTGATATTGTCTTTCTAGATATTGAGCTGCCCGATGGTGATGGTAAAGAGTTAATTGCAACCCTAAATGAAATAAACCCGAATATTAATGTCGTTATGGTGTCGGCACACTCAACGGTAGACAATGTTAAAGATGCTATTGAGCGTGGTGCTAAAGGTTTTGTTGTTAAACCATTTTCGCCAAAGAAAATCGCGGCTATGCTGAAAAAGTTTTACCCAGATTTAGAATTGGTTTAAAACTGCACTGATTTTATCTTTTGATACCAAAGTATATAAATTACAGACATAAAAAAACCGACATAATGTCGGTTTTTTCAATCCAGCAACAAATTAAAGTGCTTTGATCTTAGCAACTAAACGGCTCTTATGACGAGCAGCTTTGTTTTTGTGGATTAGACCTTTAGTTGCGTAACGGTCTAGGATAGGTGCAGCAACAGCGAATGCTTGAGTTGCAGCTTCTTTATCACCAGCTTCAATTGCAGCGATTACTTTTTTGAAGTATGTACGCATCATTGAACGACGGCTTGCGTTGTGCTTACGACGCTTTTCGCTAGTGATAGCGCGTTTTTTTGCAGACTTGATGTTAGCCAAGGTTTGCTCCTAACAATCTTAAAATAAGCTTAATTTAAAGGCCGAGGAATATGCCTGTTTTAATCGCAAAAGTCAATATAAATTAACAAGCGCGGCCTAATGTTCAACACCCAAGACTCGACTTGGGCTATTCTCAATTCTTAACCTGTACAAATCAAAACGTTGCTATGCGACATTTTTACTTCTATAGCAGGCAAGTAAACCCGTAATATCCCAAGTTGCACTAATAATTTGCAAAGCGTAGCTTCACAAAGTGCCTTGAAAATCTCAGGTCTGAACCAAAGTAAACAGTCAAATTTCACGAGGTGAAACAGGCCTACCAAGGTTAATGGCGCGTATTGTATCAAAGCTGACAGGGCACGCCTAGTGCTAAATGCACAACGACTGTGGCATAATTTGCCGCGATTCACTGAATTTAGGAGTTAAGGTGGCAAAAGGGTTATTTAAATCGGGTATGATTGTCAGTGCCATGACTATGATTTCGCGGGTTCTGGGGCTAGTTCGAGATGCCGTCGTGGCAAACCTATTGGGCGCAGGATTGGCCGCAGATGTCTTTTTATTCGCCAACCGGATCCCTAATTTTTTACGTAGGTTATTTGCAGAAGGCGCGTTTGCTCAGGCGTTTGTTCCTGTACTTTCAGAAATTAAAGAAAAGCATGGAGACGATAGAGTAAGGTTATTCGTTGCACAAGCTGCTGGGACACTCGGGACCGTATTGCTTATTGTTACTATTTTAGGGGTGATTGGCTCGCCTTTGATCGCCGCATTATTTGGCACTAGCTGGTTTCTTGACTGGTGGCAAGGTGGTGCTGATGCCGAAAAATTTGTGCTTGCAAGCGCACTATTAAAGCTCACCTTTCCTTACCTATTTTTTGTTTCATTAGTTGCACTTAGCGGGGCGGTACTGAATGTTTATAATCGCTTTGCGGCAGCGGCCTTTACGCCAGTTTTACTCAATGTGTCGATTATCGGCTGTGCTATTTTTCTCCATGATAAATTTGCACAAGGTGCGTACGCTCTAGCACTCGGTGTATTTATTGGTGGTATTGTTCAACTATTATTCCAGATCCCATTTTTGTTGCGCTTAAAAGTCTTGAGTCGCCCTCAATTTGCATGGCGAAGCCCTGAAATAACCAAAGTCAGAACATTAATGATCCCTGCATTATTTGGTGTTTCTGTTAGTCAAATTAACTTACTACTGGACACCGTCATTGCTTCTTTTCTCGTGACGGGATCGATTGCTTGGCTTTATTATTCAGACAGATTAATTGAATTTCCACTCGGCCTATTTGGTATCGGTATTGCGACCGTGATACTGCCTGCACTTTCTAAATTACATGCAGGAGAAAAAAGTGAAGACTTTCAGAAAACACTAGACTGGGGTGTACGTTTTGTCATCTTCTTGGGATTACCAGCGATGCTAGGGCTGATGGTGACAAGCCCACTTATCATTTCAGTATTATTTGGCCATGGTGAGTTTGTTTCTCAAAATGCAGACAATATAAACAAGGTAAGCTTAGGGGTAGCCGCATATTCCGTTGGTTTATTAAGCTTTATGTTGATTAAAGTACTGGCACCGGGCTTTTACGCTAGACAAGATACTAAAACGCCTGTTCGTATTGGTATTATTACTATGGCACTCAATATGGTTTTCAATCTTATCTTAGCGCCTTTTATTGGTTATCTAGGCCTTGCATTGGCAACTTCATTGTCAGCGTCTTGTAATGCGTTTTTACTTTATCGTCAGCTGTCACATCAAGGTGTGTATCAGCTAAGCGCATTTTCTCTTGGTTTTACTGCCAAATGCTTTGTTTCAGCGGTCTCGATGGCTGCATGCGTATACTTTCTAGGCGCCCGCTTTGAATGGCTAGAGTGGGGACTGATGGAGCAGGTGCTATTACTTTGCGGATTATTAGTAACTGCGATGGTGAGCTATTTTAGTTTACTATTTATACTAGGGGTAAGATTGAGCACAATCCGAGATGCTTGATTCGCATTTTTAAGCAACTTGGGTATAATTGGGCTCTTTGATATTTGCTGCACAAAGGCACGGCACTATGCAACTAATCCGAGGGATCCATAATATTCGACCACATCATTTTGGTTGTGTGTTGACGATTGGAAACTTTGACGGGGTTCATCTTGGACATGTAGAGGTTTTGAAGGGGCTGATTAGCGACGCAAAACACTATCAACTTCCAAGCACAGTGATGTTATTTGAGCCGCAGCCCTTGGAGTTTTTTGCCAAAGATAAAGCACCGGCTAGGCTGACGCGATTACGTGATAAACTAGTCCTGTTGCAAGAGCTTGGTATAGAGCGAGTCATTTGCGTCAACTTTAATCGCAAATTTGCCTCGCAAGATGCAGAGCAATTTATCAAAGAAGTCCTAGTGACAAAGCTTGGAACCAAGGCGCTCACGGTCGGCGATGACTTTCGTTTTGGCCGTGAACGAGCTGGTGATTTTGCAATGCTAAAACGAGTGGGCGAACCGCTAGGTATGCAAGTAAAAGACACGGCAAGTTTTCGCAAGCAAGATTGTCGTGTAAGTAGCACGTTGATCCGCACGGCGCTTGCGGCTGGTGATTTACGTCAAGCACATGATATGTTGGGCCATACTTATGCCATTTCAGGCCGTGTTATTCACGGTTGGAAGAAAGGCAGAGAGCTTGGTTTCCATACTGCAAATATAGCCTTAAAACGCCAAGTGAGCCCTGTGCGCGGTGTGTATGCAGTCAAAGCGACTGTGAATCACAAAACACATTATGGCGTAGCGAATGTTGGCACTAAGCCAACCCTAAACGGAACGAAAGCCCTTTTAGAGGTGCATCTGTTTAATTTTAATGAGACCATCTACGGTCAGTTTATGAAAGTGGAGCTAATTGAAAAGCTTCGCGATGAGCAAAAATTCGAAACATTGTCGCAGTTAACAGAACAAATCAGTCGTGATGTTAGCAATGCAAAACAGTGTTTTTCTTTAACGTAGCCGATACGGAAAGTAGGATAAATGAGCGACTACAAACATACTTTAAATCTACCGGAAACTGAGTTTCCGATGCGTGGTAATTTGGCGCAACGCGAACCAAAGATGCTGAAAAAATGGTATGAAGAAGACCTATACGGTCAAATTCGCATTGCGAAAAAAGGTAAAAAGCCATTTATTTTGCATGACGGTCCTCCGTATGCAAATGGTGATATTCACCTAGGTCACTCAGTAAACAAAATCCTAAAAGATATTATTATTAAGTCAAAAACGCTTTCTGATTTTGATGCGCCTTATGTACCAGGTTGGGACTGTCATGGTCTTCCAATTGAGCTACAAGTGGAAAAGAAAGTAGGCAAACCAGGTAAGAAAGTATCGGCTGCTGAATTCCGTGAAAAGTGCCGCGACTATGCTAAAAAGCAAGTTGATGGCCAAAAAACAGATTTCAAACGCCTTGGTGTGTTAGGTGACTGGGATAAGCCATACTTAACCATGAACTTTGATTTTGAAGCCAATGCTATTCGTGTGCTTGGTCGTATTATCAAAAATGGTCACCTGCACAAAGGTGCAAAGCCAGTTCACTGGTGTACGGATTGTGGTTCAGCGCTTGCAGAAGCAGAAGTTGAATACCAAGACAAACAATCGCCGGCAATCGACGTAAAATTTGTCTTTGCTGATCAAGCGGCAATCATTAGTGCGTTTGGTTTGGCCGAAGGCCATGAGGGCAAAGGCGAAGTAAGTACCGCAATTTGGACTACAACGCCTTGGACATTACCAGCAAACCGCGCTGTGGCAGTACACGGTGCGCTAGAGTATGCGCTGGTACAAATTGAAGATGAAGGTCAAGAGCAGCGTATTGTGCTTGGTTCTGAATTAGTCAAAGACGCTGTTGATCGTTTTGGATTCAAGCACTTCCACGTACTAGGTTACGCGAAAGGCGCTGCGCTTGAGAATCTGCGCGTTGCACACCCATTCTTAGATTTCGATGTGCCTGTTATTTTAGGTGAGCACGTAACAACAGACTCAGGTACTGGTATCGTTCACACTGCACCTGGTCACGGTCAAGAAGACTTTGCAGCGGGTCAAGCTTACGGTCTAGAGGTTGCAAACCCGGTTGGTGCAAATGGTGTTTATCTACCAGATACACCGATTTTTGCAGGTCAGCACGTATTTAAAGCAAATGACAGCATCATTGAGTTATTAACTGAGAAAGGCGTATTGTTCCGTCATAAGGCGCTAACGCATAGTTATCCACATTGCTGGCGTCACAAAACTCCTATTATTTTCCGTGCGACGCCACAATGGTTCGTCAGCATGGATCAGGCTAACCTTCGCACTGATTCACTGAATGAAATCAAAAAGACAGAATGGTTGCCTGAGTGGGGTGAAAGCCGCATCGCAAACATGGTTGAAGGTCGCCCTGACTGGTGTATTTCACGTCAGCGTACTTGGGGTGTGCCAATCGCGTTATTTGTTGATAAAGACACCGGCAGCCTACATCCTGGAACGGAAGCCCTTATCGAAGCCGTTGCTAAATTAGTGGAAGAAAAGGGTATTCAGGCGTGGTACGACTTAGAGCCTAGCGCGCTATTAAGTGAAGCTGATGCTCAACAGTACGTAAAAGTACAAGACACACTAGACGTATGGTTTGATTCAGGTGTAACACATGCGTGTGTTGTTGATGCGCGAGAAGAATTAACAGGTCCTGCAGATCTTTACCTTGAAGGCTCGGATCAACACCGTGGTTGGTTTATGTCATCAATGATGACTTCAGTTGCTATCAATGGCCATGCACCTTATAAGCAAGTGTTAACGCACGGCTTCACGGTCGATGAAAAAGGACACAAGATGTCTAAGTCATTAGGCAATGTGATCTCGCCGCAAGACATCATGAACAAGCTAGGTGCAGATATTTTACGTTTATGGGTAGCTTCTACCGATTATACGGCCGAAATGACCGTGTCTGATGAAATCTTTAAGCGCTCAGCTGACCGTTATCGTCGTATTCGTAACACAAGTCGTTATCTACTTGCGAACCTAAGTGGCTTTGATCCAAAAACGGACTTAGTAGCAATTGAAGATATGGTTGAGCTAGATCGCTGGATTGTTGCGCGTGCTGCGCAGCTACAAACTGAGATCAAAACAGCGTACGACAAGTACCAAATGCTTCAAGTAACACAAAAGCTTATGAACTTCTGTACTGGTGAATTGGGCTCGTTCTATCTAGATGTCATCAAAGACCGTCAGTACACCGCGAAAAGTGATAGCCATGCCCGTCGTTCTTGTCAATCAGCGCTTTATCATATCGCCGAAGCGATGACACGTTGGATGGCGCCAATCATGAGCTTTACCGCACAAGAAATCTGGGAAGTATTACCAGGTGAGCGTGGCCAGTTTGTATTCACGGATACTTGGTATGATGCAATTGAAGGGGCGACAGAAGGCTCGTTGAATAACGAGTACTGGCAGAACTTACTCGCGGTACGTGATGAAGTAAACCGTGTACTTGAGAATGCACGCAAAGAAGAAGTGATCGGTGCGACGCTACAGGCTGAAGTAACGCTATATACAGGCGGGGACTTAGCTGAGCAGCTCAATGCCATTGGTGACGAATTACGCTTTGTTTTACTAACTTCGAAAGCAACGGTAGAAGTAGTCAACAGCAAGCCAGAAAATGCAATTTCATCAGAAATTGATGGTTTATACATTAGTGTAGCGGCAACATCGGCTAAAAAGTGTGATCGTTGTTGGCACTATACCGACGACGTAGGTACGGATGAGCAACATGCAGACATCTGTGGCCGTTGTATTAGTAACGTTGAAGGTGACGGCGAGCAACGTCAATTCGCCTAGGAGTAAAACGTGACACAAACTACACAGAAAAGTGGTCTGGTGTGGTTGTGGCTTAGTCTACTGCTTTTTGCAGTAGACTACTTCACCAAAGCACTGGTTATGGCTGAAATGGAACTCTATGAATCCATTGATATTTTGCCTATATTCAATCTCACCTATATGCATAACTATGGTGCGGCTTTTAGCTTCCTAAGTGAAGCTGGTGGCTGGCAGCGTTACTTTTTAAGTGGCATTGCCGTGGCGATTAGCACTTTACTGATTTTTTGGCTACGTAAATTGCCCGCATCAAATTGGAAGTTGGGATTGGCCTACGCGCTGGTATTAGGTGGTGCTGTAGGAAATTTATACGACCGTATCATTCATGGTTATGTGATTGATTTCCTTCATTTCTATTATCAAGACTGGCATTATCCAGCGTTTAATGTGGCAGACATGGCAATTGTCGGCGGTGCTGCACTATTAATTTTCGATGCCTTTACCAGTGGCGATAAACCACAGGAGAAAAATGCGTGAGTGAGCAACTAATTGGAGCAAAGTCTGAAGTCTTGTTCCATTTTTCAATCAAGTTATCAGACGGTTCAGCAGCAGATTCTACCAAAGTTCATAATAAACCCGCTAAGTTGTTTATGGGTGATGGCAGCCTGACGGAAAATTTTGAAAAGTGTTTGCTTGGATTAAAAGCGGGCGATGAGAAATCTTTTGAGCTAGAGCCAGAAGACGCGTTTGGACAACCAAATCCTGATAATATCTATTATGTTGACAGAAGCAAGTTCGGCGCAGAAACACCTGCTCAAGTAGGTAGTATTATTGCATTTACGCAACCTGATGGTACTGACTTACCTGGATTGATCCGAGAAGTAGCCGGCGACTCGGTAACTGTCGATTTCAATCACCCGCTTGCAGGCCAAAAAGTAACGTTTGAAGTTGAAATTCTTGAGGTAAATAACTAATGGATATCTTGCTGGCAAACCCGAGAGGATTCTGTGCAGGTGTAGATAGAGCGATCAGCATTGTTGAGCGTGCACTCGATATTTTCGAAGCGCCTATTTACGTTCGCCATGAAGTTGTTCATAACAAATATGTTGTTGATGGTCTGAAGTCTCGTGGTGCGGTATTCGTTGAAGAACTAAATGAAGTGCCAGACGACAGTATTGTTATTTTCAGCGCGCATGGTGTTTCTCAGCAAGTACGCAATGAAGCGAAGCGCCGAGAGTTAAAAGTCTTTGATGCAACTTGTCCGTTAGTGACAAAGGTGCATATGGAAGTGACGCGTGCTAGCCGCAGAGGTACTGAGTGTATTTTGATTGGGCACCATGGGCACCCTGAAGTTGAGGGTACTATGGGCCAGTATGACAATCCGAACGGTGGTATTTATCTCGTTGAAAAACCAGAGGATGTAGCAGCACTCGAAGTGAAAGATGCTGACAATGTGTTCTATTGCAGTCAAACGACGTTATCGGTAGATGACACTGCGGATGTAATTGACGCGCTGCGTAGCAAGTTTCCGAACATCAGTGGTCCTCGAAAAGATGATATCTGTTATGCCACGCAAAACCGCCAAGATGCGGTTCGCGACTTAGCGGACAAAGTTGAGTTATTGCTTGTGGTGGGTGCGAAAAATAGTTCTAATTCTAACCGCTTAAGAGAACTTGCGGATAAAATGGGAACTAAGGCATTTCTCATCGATGATGCCTCTTCCATCGAAGAAACTTGGTTCGATGGGGTTGCAAAGGTTGGTGTAACTGCCGGCGCATCTGCACCTGAAGTGCTGGTTCAACAGGTTATCTCTCGACTTAAAGAGCTTGGTGGGGAAACGGTAGTTGAGAACCCTGGGCAAGAAGAAAATGTCGTGTTTGCCGTACCTGTAGAACTCAGATAAGAGAGTTAGCACGATGACACCGCGTATCAGGTTGTTGTCTGCACTATTGAGTGAGCGAGGTGTGCTAGCATTGCTAGTTGCCTCGCAAATCCTAGCCTTTTTATATACGCTGATTTCCGCGACTGCGTTTTGGCAATCCCTTGGGTTAACTAGCTTATTTATTCATTTCACTGCCTTTTTATCACTTGCCGTGATAGCGATTGTGCGCCACGCTGTTGAGAAGCGCTCAGATCTAGTTGAAGCTGGTATTCTCATTTCTGTCTTCGTGCTTTGTACTGCTGTCACTAGTACGGCTTTTCCCTATGGTTTTACACTGCTCGGTTGGATTGATGAGGCTAAAATTGAATTGAGCTTATGGCGTAACATCGCAATATGTCTTTGCATTATCACGCTTTTCGCGCATTTCTTAGCTATATTTACCGATAATATTCGTAAGGTGAAAGCGCTATCTCAAGCGGAACTTGAAGCGTTACATGCGAGAATTCGGCCGCACTTTTTATATAACTCACTCAATACCGTGGCCGAATTGACTCATATCGATCCAAATGCAGCAGAAAAGTCAGCATTAGCCCTTGCCGATTTATCTCGTGCTGCGATGTCCACACAAAATATTGTTCCGCTGGAAAGTGAAATATCTTTATGTAAAGCGTATTTAGCACTTGAGCAGTGGCGCTTTGCAGAGCGTTTGAGGGTAGAGTGGGAGTTAGACAATGTCTTGGGAGATGTTTTGCTCCCTGCGTTGATATTACAGCCATTGGTGGAGAACGCGGTTAGTCATGGGGTAGAGCCAAACCCAAATGGAGCGGATATTCGTATCCATATTCACTGCAGTAAACAAACCTTAACGGTGGTAATTTTTAACAGCTATGACGCAAAATTAAAGCCGACGCACCAAGGGCATGGCATTGGGATGAGCAACATCAGACGCCGCTTGGCTTTACACTACAATCAGCCCATTGATTTTAAAACCGAAGCCAGTCAAGATAGCTATACTGTCAGTTTTTCGCTACCGCTATGAAAACAGTAATATCTTACCTTATTGTGGATGATGAGCCGTTGGCAAGAGCTCGCGTTAAACGATTAATGCAAAAGCACGCAGGCTTTCGTTGTATCGGTGAAGTTGACTGCGCGGGTGGTGTGAAAGCGCTGCTAAATCAGGAGCCTGTACAGCTAATTTTTCTTGATATTTCGATGCCTGGTCAGTCAGGTGTTGAGCTTGCGAGCCAATTACGCCTGCAATTTCCGAGGATGAAAATCGTGTTTCTAACAGCGCATCCGGAATATGCGTTAGAAGCATTTGAACTGCACGCCAATGGTTATCTAGTGAAGCCACTAGATAGTGATAAGCTAGATGCTTTATTAACTACTATCTTTCCGAGTATGGAGACGCTAAGCTATTATGTTGGCAGTGAGTTGCGTTACGTTCAGGTTTCGGATGTTATGGTTGCCGAGGCGGATGAAAAATATACGCGAGTAACCTTGAATTCTAGCCTACAAGCATTAATTGACATGTCACTCAAGTCACTGTTAGATAAGTTTCCAACACATTTTATTCAAATCCATCGCAGTACATTAGTTAAGCGAACAGAAATTTCTGCTTTAGAACTACATGAACAAAAGCACTACGTTTGCCTCAAGTCGCTGCCCAATCGCTATGAAGTTAGCCGTAGAGCCTACACCCAACTAAAAACATTATTTTGAGTGTTAAGTGGTGAATAAACCGTTTATCGCCTCAATAGACCTTTCATACTATCCCATATTGAGTTTCAAAGACGACGGCTTACACTGAGGCTAGGGCAATTGAATTCTGGTTGAGATATGCATACTTCGCTAAAGCAACATGGCTTCACACTGTTAGAAGTGCTTATTGCGTTTATGATTTTAAGCTTTGGACTGCTTGGTGCTGTGGCATTACAAGCAAAAGCGAAACAAGCAAGTTTTGATTCTATGCAACGAGCCGCTGCGGTAGAGCTTGCCAGTGACATCATGCACAGAATAAGAACAAATGATGCGGCAAATATCACCACACTTTACGATGTTGACTTTAATAGCACCGAAGACGTACAGGCAAACACTACGTGTTATACACAGCGCTGTAATGCAGAAACGCTTGCGAAAACAGATATTGCTAATTGGCGTCAAGCGATAAGAGCAAGGGAAAATACAGGTTCGTTGGATAACGCGATTGTGTGTATTAATCCAACCGCAGGTGCCACTCCATCTGGGGTAAATGTGCAGGTTATTGTCACTTGGCGAGGGCGTCAGGCAATGACTGCATTGGAAAATAATCCAGCAGCCGGGTGTGGTGTTGAAGACGATAGACGGCGTGCAGTCGTAATGGAAACTTTTGTGTTGTTAAGGAGTCAGCCGTGAACAAAATCCGAGGTTTTACATTGTTAGAACTCATGATCGCCATGTTTATCGGCGTATTGTTGTTAGGCGGCGTCATTGCTACTTATGTCGGTATGAAAGCGACGACCAACGACACCATGAGTATTGGAGAGCTACAAGAAAAAGGACGTTTAGCGCTTTCCATTATGAGGCGGGATATTGAACAAGTTGGTTTTTGGGGGACTTTTTACGATCAAGGTTTCACGGATGATAATCAGGCCGCTCCAGCTAACCCAGGAAGTGACTGCTCTGGTGGGATAAACAATGGTAGTTTTCCGAACAATGAGCCTGCTAATTTCAGGCCTATTTGGGCAACATTCACAACAAATGCAACGGCAATGGGATGCATAACTAAAGCTCGACCACAGTCAGAAGTGTTACAGGTGAAGTTTCTGGAAGGGAGTCCTGTAGAGATAACAGGTCTTGTGCCAGACGCAGGTGCTATCCAATCAACTAGGTATTATTTTATTGCACAGCAAGAGCAAGCCGAATTTATTGCAGGTGGCAATGTTGGCAACATGCCAAGCGTGAATGCGACACTTTGGCCATATAGTCACCATGTATATTATGTGAGTGAAGAGCAGCAGGTAATTAATAATCGTACTATTACTATTCCCGTTCTAAGAAGGCAAAGGCTACATGTAAACGGTGGTATGAAGGATGAATTAGTGATCGAAGGCGTTGAACAAATTCGTTTTGTTTTTGGTTTAGATACCAATTTTGACGGCCGAGTGGATAGATATAGAAATACAACAAATATGTCCGATGCTGACTGGGGCGCTACAAGAGGCATCTTATCCCTACAGCTGTTTGTATTGGTAAGAGTATTGGAACCGGATGTTGACTTTGGGGTACAGTCGCGGTCTTACGTATTAGGTAATGATCCTGATAAAAGGACGTTGACTTATAACGATGCCATTAGACGTACCGTATTTTCAACCACAATATCAATGTACAACATGAGAGGCTCAGCATGGGAAATGTAAAGCAACGGGGTGTAGTACTGATCATGGCTATGGTCATGGTAGTCGCCATAATGGCGGTTGCAGTAACGTTAATGAGTACCAGTACGTTGGATATAAAAATGACCCATGCCGTCATGGAACGAGAAGAAGCTGAAAGCTTACTCTTTGGTGAAATGCAAAGATTAATTCAGCAAGAGCAGCCGCTTCCTAACAATATTTTTCTGCGTTCAAGGCAGCAGTTAGCGGACGAAGGCACAACAGTACAAACGCCTAATGGCTTACAAGCCACTGTGACTAACCTAAATAATGGTGAGCTAGAGCTGTTTTGTCCACGTCAATATGACTATACCGAGGGTTTTGTGTGCAACATGACGGAAGTCGAAGCCACTGTGGAATATGGTGATAGGGGACGTCACAACGTCACAATCGTGATGGGAATTGGTCAGGAAATTGTGAGTGTTTCAAATTAACAGCCTTTTTCGAGTAACTGATATGAATAAGTTAATATACACGATAGTTGCATTAATGGCGCTATTACAAACCGCTCAAGCAGAAGACATTGAGCTTTATGTTAAACATAATGTTTCTACCCGTGAGCAACCTCGGGTACTGATGCTGTTCGATACATCAGGCAGTATGGCGTGGGATTCTCAAAATGGTAAGGCGTGTTATGAGCGTTATTCATATCGTGTTTGGAATGGCTGGTACTATGAAACGCGTTATGGCTACCGAGAAACAGAGTGTTTTAATGGCAGTAACTGTTATCAAGCGAACCAATATAATCAAGCGGTTCAGGGCTGCGCGGATAGCCGCCTAAAAGTAGCACAAAATGCAATGCGCAGTTTAGTTAGCGATAATGATGATATTAGATTTGGCCTGTCTCGACTTTATTCTTCGAGTGGGGGTTATATTCTTAATGGGATTGACAGTAGCCGCAGCGATATTGTTGATAAGATCAACGCATTACCAGCAAGTGGTTCTACGCCGCTGTCAGAAACGCTTTGGGAGTTGTATAACTATCTTAAAGGTGGCGGCGTATACTGGGGTACTAACGGAGGAAACGACAGGGATAAAGGGATTGAACGTGGGAGCAACTATATTTCTGCTTTTAAGCCCGTGCGTGGCGAAGAAGAGCGGTGTGATACGTCAATCAACTTAATTTTAATGACGGATGGCGACCCTACCAGCGATACTGATTCTAACACAAGTATCGTTAATGAATATTACTCAGTGTATGGCGCCTACCCTAATTATTTCGACATTAATGAAGGCTCTGGTGTTACCAAAAACTATTTACCAGCTTTAGCCAAAACAATGCGTGGTACGTCTCAAGTTAAAGTTGACTTATACCCTTCTACGCCTGATGAACACGACTTTGCACGAGTCTTTACGATCGGTTTTGGTAACGGTATGTCTGGTACAGGCAAGAAGCTGCTGAAGGAAACCGCGGCGCAAGGTGGTGGGCAATATTTTCATGCTCATACTGCGGAAGAGTTGTCAGACGTACTCAAAACCACCATTACCAATATCAGAAATGTAAGTGCAAGTTTTAGCTCACCAACGGTGTCTGCCAATGCAGAAGACCAAACCCAGACCGGTGATGCACTTTATTACACACAGTTTAAACCGGAAACACATACGCGTTGGCGTGGCAACCTGAAAAAGCTTAAGTTTGTGGGTACAGAGATAGTAGGTCAGGAACTGACTAAAGCGATAAATGATAAAGGTGCGATTGATAGCAATATCACAACGTATTGGTCGCAAGCGGAATCAAAAGATGGCAACAATATTGAAAAAGGAGGAGTTAACTATGCGCTTGAAAATCAGGTTACTAGAAAAGTACTGTCTGATTTTGGTGGCGGTGATTTAGTTGATTTCACCTATAATAATGCCGAAAGTGCCTATGGTAATTTAACTAAACTTGCCACAGCAATGGAGTTAAGTGGTGCAAGTAAAAGTGAGATACAAAGTATTTTTAATTGGGCGATAGGTCAAGACGTCGACGATGATGATGGTGACGGTTTGAGATCTGAAAGAAGGCCAGACATATTCGCCGATCCATTACACTCAAAGCCTGCAACGGTTGACTATGGCAATGGCGATATTCGCGTGCTCATTGGTACCAACGCCGGCATGCTCCATATGTTTAAAGATCAAGGAAATAGCGTAACTGAAAGCTGGGCATTTATCCCAGGTTCTTTATTACCTATCCTGAATCCAGTCAAAACACGTAAAGCAGAAACGAAACTGTATGGCCTAGATGGACCTATTACTGTGTACTTTCACGATGTGAATAAAAATCGCAAGGTAGAAGCGGGTGATAAGGTTTGGGCCTTTGTGGGAATGCGCCGCGGCGGCAATAAATACTATGGCTTTGATATTACCAATCCAGATTCACCCAAACTATTGTGGGGTGGGCCTATTTCCGGTGATTCAAATAAGTTTAAGAACTTGGGGCAAACGTGGTCCAAGCCTGTGGTGACTTTCATTGAAAAGCAAAAGGATAGACCGGTATTGGTTTTTGCAGCAGGATACAATACCAATAAAGATAATGTTTCACGTAGCGATGATAATGATAAAGGCGTAGGGGTTTACATGGTTGATATCATGTCAAACAATGCTGATATCGTTTGGTCGCTGACTGGTGATGCGTTTAAAGGTAAGCACAGTATTGTTGCGGAGCCAACGTTAACGGACTCAGACTACGATGGCTATATTGACAGAATTTATTTAGCGGATACCGCAGGGAGTATCTGGAGAATTGATATACCCGGTCCAAACCCATCTGATAGTACTGAGCCTTGGACTCATTTTGAGTTGGCACGTTTGGGGAGTAGCTTTGCTGATGAGGATAGACGCTTTTTTTATCGTCCAAATATTGCTCGTACCTTTTATAGTAAGGTAACAGAGACTAGATATAACGGGAATTTGATTAAAGAGCGCAGAGATACACCGTTTGACGCCATTGTTATTGGTAGTGGTAATCGCTCTAAGCCGACAGATTCAAGTGTGACTGACTATCTTTTCATGATTAGGGATATACATACGAAAACGCAATCTTTTGTAAACGATATTCCAGACCCTATATTAATTTCTGATTTAATGGAAATGAAGAGCGATCCGTTTGGGAATGCTGTAGATGATATTGACGACTTTGTTGAACTAGAAGTAGAGCTGGCTAAGTTTAATGGCTGGAAGTATCAATTATCAGGGGGCGAAAAGTCGCTCTCTGGTGCGACTGTTATTGGAGGAGTCGCATATTTTACTTCGTTTACACCAGCAGATCAGACAACCCAACAATGCACATTAACAGGTGGTAAAGGGCAGCTTTACATGTTCCATTTACATTATGGCACAGGGAAAACTTACGTGACCTCACAAGACCTACCAGATACGCCGACTCTAGTTGTACGCAAAGATGAAAATGGTAAAAGAGTTCCTTATATTGCAGGCCCTGGGATTATAGCTGATGACAGTAATCCATTTGTGCCGCCAGGGATACCGGGTGAACCAGTGCCAGTTGTAGGCGATGATGACAAGGTTATTATCTTTAAAAATAAAACTTCGGGTATCAGAACAAAACAACTTTACATTTATAAGAGGGAAGATAGTGATGAGAAGAAATAGTACCCTAGACAAAGCAATATCAGGTTTTACCCTGATTGAAGTAATGATAGTGGTGGTGATCATCGGTATTCTCTCTGCGATTGCATACCCTAATTACACTGAGTATGTGAGAAGAGGGGCAAGGGCTGATGCCATGACTTTGCTACTTGACGCCGCGAATAAGCAAGAGCAGTTCTTTGTTGATAACAGAGCTTACAGCGATAATCTAGCGGCAATCGGTGTAGCGACGGCAACGGAAAATGGTTATTTCAATGTAACACTTGAAAACGTTACTGCAGATACCTTTAGAATCGTTGCAACAGCCGCAGCAGGGCCGGTTCGAGGCGATGAACAGTGCCCAGCTTTAACCATTGATGAACTTGGGGTTCGTGGTGTTGCTGGGACAACGAATCAAGACACTATAGATAGGTGTTGGGAACGTTAATTTTCGGGGGAGTAGTTAACTCCCCTTTGTATTAACACTAACTATCCCCGAGCTTAGGTTATTTAACCTGAGGTTTGGATAAGGAATGAGCTAATTCATTGTTTTTAATATTACATTAAATTATTTCCTTATCTAGCCAGAAAGTTTTGGGATTAACAAGGCGAATTTACGTACCAATAGCGGGCTATTGGAAGTGAATTCAACGCTGTTAGCGCAAAAACTGGCTGCTAGAAAGGCATTAATTATCCGAAGCTTAGGTTATTTACTTTTGACACTCATCAGTATCTTTTAAAGTGCTTCTCCCTGTGTAGCTAACTGACAGAGACAATCCCACGGTAGAACTTGCGTTACAATAGACAAAAGTACCGTTATAGAGTCCCGCGAGATGACCAAAGCGGCGAAATATAATGGCGTTTCTTGGGTAGGTGAGCATGTCCCCTGAGTCTACTGAGTCCACAACCGCTAATTTATAATCATCGCCTGAAAACTCACCTTGAGGGTGGTAGTCGATAAAAACCGTTAACTGAGTGTGCCATTCTTTGTCGTCGCAGCGATTGTTTTTCAGGGGGCACAAAGTAACGGTTGCACCGCTTGCAACGGCCTGAATGCGAGCAAAATTAATGGCTCGTCGCAATGCTTCAAGCTTTATTTTTGGTTTATCAAACTGAAATAAAGCCGTAAGACTGGGAAGAGAGAATAAACTGACGATAGTGATAATCGCCAAACACACTAAAGATTCCAATAGGGGAAAAACCCATATGACGATGCATATCCTTTGCCTCGTTTTATATTTTCTTTAAGCCTAGACGTTTATATATTAAAGGCAAGATTGAAACTTCGAGATATTTTGCGCATCAGTACTTTTGTGGCTATCCACAGGTATCTGTTGTATTTCCTCGATATAATGCTGTGCCAGCGGTTGAAACACTCAACTGCTGATTGTTGTCGTCACTACCAGGACAATAGGTAAAGTTTCCCGCGTTTGAACCACTTAAGAGTCCACTTGAATCAAACCTTAGACGATTGTCACCAGAAAATACCATTGTGTCGTTATCGTCTACGACCTCCATCGTACGATGGATAGTATCACCATTACTAAATGTGCCATTTTTATCACTATCAACAAACACGCTAATTCTGTTCGTTGCCCAATTATCTTGGCAAGTAAATGCAGTCCTAGCTTGAATATTGGCTGGGGGAGCTGGGCAGAGAATGACAATTTCGTCTGCGGCGGTTGCTTTTACACGAGCAAAAGCGATATTGCGCTGTAATTCTTGCAAGAAGGACTCAGCTCGGTTGCGTTGCAGCAGGTTGCCATCAAAGCTAAATGAAATGGCCAATACGATAGCCAATATAGCGATGGTTATCATCAGTTCTAGTAGATTGAATCCTGCTGATTGTTTCATTACCGCCTCACAACCAAAAAGTAATAATTTATGATTAATATTATTGCGTGAAATCACTTCAACTTTCAATGTCTTTGTTTGCCTTGGGCAAGCGGATTGTCTAAAATCGACGCTATACCAAAGGAATCGAGATAGTCATGAAGAAAATAGAAGCAATAATTAAACCGTTTAAACTTGATGATGTCCGAGAAGCGCTTTCGGATGTGGGGATCACAGGTATGACGGTATGTGAAGTAAAAGGTTTTGGTCGTCAGAAAGGTCATACTGAGTTATATCGCGGTGCTGAATATATGGTAGATTTCTTGCCTAAAGTGAAACTTGATATTGTTACCGCAGATGAAGACGTTGACAGAGCGATTGAAGTTATCCTAAAAACCGCACAAACGGGCAAAATTGGTGATGGTAAAATCTTTGTGACCGATGTTGAACGCGTGGTTCGGATCCGTACAGGTGAAGAGGACGAAGAAGCGATTTAATACGCTGTTAAGTCAAATGCTTACCTTTTAAGGCTGCTTACCTTCTATTATGGGCAGCCTAATTCCTTCCTTATTACAACTACAATCAAATAAAATATGCTGACGGCTGACGGCTGACGGCTGACGGCTGATGTCTATGTACAGAAAACAAGTATTTTTTACTGCTGTAGAATGCTTGAAGGCGAGCGTTGGTGGGAGAGAAGTCACAACATCGGTGATATCGTGACTTAACAGTGTATTTATTTGTTACGAGCGTTAACCGATTTGGCTTTTTTCACATTATCCGCAAGGTCTGGCAGGCCGAGTTTGCGGTAGCTTTTTTCCATAATGTCAAAAGCTTGGGTCAGATAACTACTTTGAGAGTAGTGTTCTACTACATATTTACCACGGTTTGCTGCGGCAAGATATGCTTCACGCTCGAAGTAATATTCAGCGACTCTCAGCTCGTAACGAGCCATTTTGTTTAGTAACCATACTAAGCGTTTTTTCGCCTCTGGTGCATACGGACTGTTTGGATAGTTTTTGACTAACGTGGTTAAATCCTGAAAAGCAACACGGGTACGATTGGCATCGCGGTCGGCTCTGTCTACACCAAAATATTCTTGGAATGCGTTTTCGTCAGCTTTAATACTTACCAGACCTCGCATGTAGTACATGTAGTCTAGGTCTTTATGATTTGGATTTAAGCGAATAAAACGATCAATAGTGGCAAGTGCTTGGTCAGTGTTACCTGTTTGATAATATGCATAGACTAAGTCCATTTGAACTTGTCTTGCATAAGGGCCAAATGGATAACGAGCATTAATCGCACCCAATAATTCAATGGCGCGGGCATATAAACCAGAATCTAATGTTTGTTTAGCATCTTCATAAAGCGCTTGGGCGGATTTGTTTGGTACGCGTTCAATATCTTCTTGTTCTGGTGCGGATGAACAGGCTGCCAAACCCAAAACAGACGCGGCTAACGCCAGCCTAAAGGCGTGTGTCCTTAAGTTTTTAATCATTTTATTTTACTACCTTTGTTTTCTTCGGCTAGGCCAACTCGGCAAAACCGAGTAAACTATGCATTAATACGATTCTAACCCAGTCGAGCACGGCTTGCACTGGTAAATTAGGTAAAGTTTCAGATGTCAGAGCAAATTTCCCTCCAAGCGGAGGTTCCAGTCGAACTCGGTGGTAAACGTCTAGACCAAATATTGGCGCAATTGTTCCCGGATTTTTCTCGTTCAAGAATAAAAACTTGGATCCTTGAAGATAAAGTCACCGTAGATGGTGAAGTATTCAACACCCCTCGTGAAAAGTTACTTGGTGGTGAAAGTGTTGCTATCGAGACGGTTATCGAAGCACAGCGCGAATACGAAGCGCAAGATATAGAGTTAGACATTGTTTACGAAGATGATGACATTCTTGTGATAAACAAGCCGATGGGGCTGGTGGTTCACCCCGGTGCCGGTAACCCAGATGGCACTGTGTTAAATGCTCTGCTGCACCATCACCCAGAAATCATTAACGTGCCTCGTGCTGGTATCGTACACCGTCTGGATAAAGACACTACCGGTCTAATGGTCGTGGCGAAAACCATTCAAGCACAAACGCACTTGGTGAAGAATCTACAAGCGCGTGAAAACTTCACACGTGAATACGAAGCAGTTTGTAATGGCACGATGACCGCAGGTGGCATGATTGAAAAGCCAATCGGTCGTCACGCAACTAAGCGTACACATATGGCAGTACATGAGATGGGGAAGCCTGCTATCACTCATTACCGTGTTGCTGAAAAGTTTCGAGCACACACGCGCCTTCGCCTGCGCCTAGAAACCGGTAGAACGCACCAAATTCGTGTACATATGGCGTATTTGAATCACCCGCTAATTGGCGATCAGCTCTATGGCGGCCGTCCTCGTCCACCAAGAAATGCGACTCAAGGATTAACCGAGCAATTAAGAGAGTTTAAACGTCAGGCATTGCATGCTATAAAACTGAGTATCGCTCACCCTATTACTGGCGAGAAGATGACATGGGAAGCGCCTGTGCCTGAAGATATGATTAAACTGGTGGCTGCGCTTAGAGAAGATACCAAAGAAAACCCGGATTTAACGTTATAAGATGCAACTTGCTCAGTGGCCATTAACCCAATTCGTTGGGACATTATCAACAACGCGCAAGGGCGGTGTTTCAGCACCGCCGTATGATAGCTTTAATCTAGCCTTTCATGTTGGTGATAATGCTGAACATGTAGCCGAAAACCGTCGAATTTTACATGGTTATGTGGCCAACCCGATTGTATGGCTTGAGCAAGTACATGGCGCTGAAGTGGTGGTGGTCGACGAGCAGTTTGAAATCGCGCAGGTCCATCAAGCCGATGCCTTATACACTCGCTTGCGTCAAACGCCACTGGCTATCATGACAGCAGACTGCTTACCCATTCTGCTTGCATCAAAAGATGGTGAAGAGGTGGCCGCTATCCATGGTGGTTGGAAGCCTCTTGCTGCTGGAATTATCTCGCAAACACTGGCTAAGTTTACCTGTGCACCTGAAGAGATCTGTGTATGGTTTGGCCCAGCGATTGGGCCTAGTGCATTCGAGGTGGGCGAAGACGTAGTACAGGCTTTTGAGGCGCAACGAAATACGGCATTTGTTGCCAAAAAAGACGGTAAATATCTTGCGGATATTTTCGAGCTTGCACAGTCGTTATTGCGCGAACAAGGTGTAGAGGATTTTTACGGCGATAAACACTGTACAGTAACTATGTCCGAGCAGTATTTTTCTTATCGTAGAGACAAAACAACGGGCCGTATGGCAACTTTGATTTGGCGCAAATAATCAGGGTAAATTATTACTTTTACGCTTGATCTTCGTTCAGTTAATACCCATAAATAAGGTAATTCGATATTTTATATGGGTAAATAAATCATGCGTTTAGATAGATTTACAAGCAAATTCCAAGCTGCGCTTTCCGATGCGCAGTCATTAGCGCTTGGGCGCGATCACCAATTTATTGAACCTGTTCATTTAATGTATGCTTTGCTCCAACAGAGCGGCTCAAGTGTGCGCGCATTATTAGCACAAGCAGGTGTGAGCGCCGACGAGCTTAATACTAAGTTGTCACAAGCCATTGAAAAGCTATTTAAAGTAGAAGGCGTAGGTGGTGATGTACAGCTTTCAAATAACCTTATTTCACTGATCAATCTGTGTGATAAATATGCACAAAAGCGTAAAGACAAATATATCTCCAGCGAGTTGTTTGTTTTTGCTGCGTGCGAAGATAAAGGCCCATTAGGCGAGATTTTCAAAGCGCTTAACATCACCCAACCAAAGATTGAGCAAGCCATTAAGGCTATTCGAGGGGGTCAAAAAGTGGATGACCCTAATGCCGAAGACACTCGCCAAGCTCTTGAGAAATTTACTATCGATCTCACTGAGCGTGCCGAGCAAGGCAAGCTTGATCCGGTTATTGGCCGTGACGACGAAATCCGCCGCACTATTCAAGTGCTACAGCGCCGTACTAAAAACAACCCTGTACTTATCGGTGAACCGGGCGTTGGTAAAACCGCCATCGTTGAGGGGCTCGCGCAGCGTATTATCAACGGTGAAGTTCCAGAAGGCTTGAAAAGTAAGCGCGTACTATCGCTAGATGTGGGCGCATTGGTAGCGGGAGTCAAATACCGTGGTGAATTTGAAGAGCGCCTAAAGTCGGTATTAAACGAGCTGGCTAAAGAAGAAGGCCAAGTTATTCTCTTTATTGACGAAATCCGTACTATGGTAGGGGCGGGCAAAACCGACGGTGCAATGGATGCGGGCAACATGCTAAAACCCGCACTTGCACGTGGTGAGCTTCACTGTGTGGGGGCGACCACGCTTGATGAGTATCGTCAGTATATTGAAAAGGACGCGGCACTTGAGCGTCGTTTCCAGAAAGTATTTGTTGCAGAGCCAACAGTAGAAGACACCATTGCGATACTGCGGGGGTTAAAAGAGCGCTACGAGCTCCATCACTCGGTTGATATAACCGACCCCGCTATCGTTGCCGCGGCTAATTTGTCGCATCGTTATATTTCAGACAGGCAACTACCCGACAAAGCCATCGACTTAATTGATGAAGCCGGCTCCTCAATTCGACTGCAAATTGACTCAAAGCCGGAGCAATTAGATAGACTAGAGCGCCGTATTATCCAACTAAAATTGGAAGATAACGCGCTGGCAAAAGAGAAAGATGAAGCGAGTCAAAAGCGTCGCACTGAGATGCAAACGCTCATCAATGAATTAGAAGCTGAGTATCGAGAGCTTGATGAAGTGTGGAATGCCGAAAAAGCCTCACTACAAGGCACACAAGTGATTAAGGCTGAGCTTGAGCAAGCGCGTTTAGATCTAGAAGTCGCGCGTCGAGCAAGTGATTTGCAACGTATGTCCGAACTACAATACGGTCGGATCCCTGAGCTTGAGCGAAAACTAGACCTTGCTTCTCAGGCTGAAATGCAGGAAATGAGCCTTTTAAAAAATCAGGTTGGTGAAGATGAAATTGCAGAAATTTTATCTCGCTGGACTGGGATCCCGGTCGCAAAAATGCTCCAAGGTGAGCGTGAAAAGTTACTGCAAATGGAAGACGAGCTTCACAAAAAAGTGATTGGTCAAGACGAAGCTGTTAATGCGGTTGCCAACGCTATCCGTCGCTCACGAGCCGGGCTTGCAGACCCAAATCGCCCAATTGGTTCGTTCTTGTTCTTAGGTCCAACAGGGGTTGGTAAAACGGAGCTGACCAAAGCGTTAGCCAACTTTATGTTTGATACGGAAGGTGCCATGGTGCGCATTGATATGTCCGAGTTTATGGAAAAACACTCAGTTGCGCGCTTGGTTGGTGCACCTCCTGGTTATGTCGGCTACGAAGAAGGTGGCTATTTGACAGAAGCGGTAAGGCGTCGTCCTTATTCTGTGATTTTACTTGATGAAGTGGAAAAAGCGCATCCAGATGTATTTAACATCTTATTGCAGGTCTTGGACGATGGTCGCTTGACCGATGGTCAAGGTCGCACGGTTGATTTTAAAAATGCAGTGATCATCATGACCTCGAACTTAGGGTCGGATGTCATTCAAGAGCAAGCAGGAAATAACGACTACGCAACACTCAAGGAGCGTGTTATGGGCGTGCTGGCTAGTCAGTTTAGACCTGAATTTATTAACCGTATTGATGAAACCGTGGTGTTCCACCCGCTTATCAATGAACATATTAAAGAAATAGCGAGTATCCAGTTAGACAGATTGAGTAAACGCTTAACTGAAAAAGGCTTTGCGCTTGAGCTCAGTGACGCCGCGCTTGATAAAATCGCAGCAAGCGGATTTGATCCTGTATATGGTGCTCGTCCTTTAAAACGAGCCGTGCAACAATACATTGAAAACCCGTTGGCGCAGGACTTGTTACAAGGTAAGTTTGTGACTGGCGATACCATTAAAGTCGAGGTGGTTGACGACCAGATAGTGTTTAAGCACTAATATAGCTAAATGCTCTTACAGCCATGCTGTAAGAGCATTTTTCCTTCCCATACTGTAAATTTCTTCAAACTCCTTACCCTTTCGCGTATTCTACAAAGATAACAAACTGTCTTCTAAGAAAGCCGCATATGATAAATAAGTCAACCACTTACGGTATCTACGAATTTGGTGATAGCAACCAGCTGTGTAGCACCATCATTTCTTTGCCAGCGCTTACTTCAGGCCAAGTGCGCATAAAAGTAAACAGTACCAGCATAAATCCTATTGAAGTGAAAACCAGACAAGGCCTTGGTTATGTTGCAGCGCAAAAAAGCGCAGATGCCTTTTTGCCGCTCGGATACGATCTGTATGGTGAGGTGGTTGAGGTTTATGGCCCAGATAGCCAATTTAAAGTAGGCGACCTTGTCATCGGTATGGTTGGATTTGCAAGTAACCCCGGGACCTATAGTGACTATACAATGGCGCTTGAGTCAGAGCTCATCAAGGTTTCTTTGCAAGAAAATCCAGATATTGCAGGTCTTTGTCTTGCGGGTCTTACGGCAAAACAAGCGTTAGATAAATTTTCGAATCATAATCGTCCACTATATGTATTGGCACCAACTGGTGGTGTGGGGCATTTAGCAATTCAACTAGCGCAGCTCCAAGGGCGAAAAGTCATTGCTGTCTCGACCCGTCCTGAGCACGAATTGTTGTCGAAGCTCAAGGTAACGGCAATAAGTTATGACAAATTTTATCAGCACCAAGTTGAGTGCGATTTACTGGACTTAATTGGTGGCGATATTGCATTACAGTGTGTCGACTCGATGAAGCCGAACTCGCACCTAGTGACTATTCCCAGCGTCACCAAAGAAATGGTCTGTGAGCGAGCTACGATAAGGGGTGTAAGGGCTGAGGGGATGCTGGTTGCGAGTAATTTAGACGATCTTAAATATTTGTATCAGGCGTATCAAGCTGGCAAAATCAGCATAAATGTAAGTCATTACTTTGCTATGGCGGATATTGCGCTGGCTCATCACTGTATGGAAAGTGGTAAGCATGTTGGCAAAGTTATTATTAAGGCCTAAGTGTACTAAAAGTAGCCGTATTTAAATTGATTGCTCGGTTTAAATCACTCATTTAATGAATACACTTGGTATAATTTGGTTTCGACCCCATAAACTTGAAATTGGCCTGTAGGTTCGAGGAAGAATTTTTGAAACAATTAGACTTAAACACTAAGCTGGACTTATTGTCTGACGGCGCGCATCGCGGCGTTTTCAAAGGTATCAAAAGAGGTATCGAACGTGAGGCATTGCGGATCCAAGGGTCGGGAAAAATAGCGAAAACACCGCATCCAGAAAAGACGGGCCACGCACTGACCAATGGTCATATCACCACTGATTTTTCTGAGTCGCTACTCGAATTTATCACTCCAGTGAGTGAAGACCCACAAGAGACATTAGCGCAACTTTCTGATCTACAGAAGTTTACTTTGGCTAACATGGGTGATGAGTTACTGTGGCCTTTGTCGATGCCATGCTTTATTGAGGACGAAGAAGATATTGTCCTAGCGCAGTTTGGCACTTCTAATATCGGCAAAATGAAAACGCTTTATCGTGAAGGGCTGAAAAACCGTTATGGCAGCATGATGCAGGCCATTGCAGGTGTGCACTTCAATATTTCATTTCCAGAGACCGTATGGCAAAGCCTGCAAGTGATGTCTGAAGACGATAACCCTCAACAATCATTTATCTCCCAGCAGTATTTAGGCCTTATTCGTAATTTCAAGCGTGAAATGTGGCTGATAAGCTACCTGTTTGGCGCATCTCCTGCGCTTTGTCCGTCATTTTTGCAAGGTAAAAAGAGCGACTTGCCATTTAGTAAGCTAGAAAATGGCTCCATCTACCTTGAATACGGCACCGCACTTAGACTGGGTGATTTAGGTTATACCAATAGTGCACAAAGCTCGCTTAAGGTGATGTATAACGATCTGGATGAGTATATTGCGGGCTTGCGACAAGCCATTCGTTGCCGCTCCGACTTGTATCATGAAATTCCAGACTATCGAGCAGCAGAGCCAAAACAGCTAAATCGCAACATTTTACAGATTGAAAACGAGTTCTACTCACCAATTAGACCAAAACGCAATGCCAAGTCTGGTGAAACACCGACTCAAGCACTTGAACGTGGTGGTATCGAATATATCGAAATTCGTGCGTTGGATGTTAACCCATTCGAGCATACTGGTGTGAGTCTTGAGCAAATCCACTTCCTCGATGTGTTCTTAACCTATTGTTTGCTAAAGCCAAGCCCGGAGCTTTCTTTTGAAGCGCAAAAGCTCGCTGGTAAGAATTTACATCAGGTGGTTAACCAAGGTCGCTGCACAGCACTTGAACTGAGTAAAGCGGGTGAGCCTGTGAGTGTGAAGCAGTGGGGCACGGAGATTTTTACAGACTTACTCAAAGTCGCAAAAATGTTAGATGCGAGTACCGAAAAATCAGTTTATGTGGCAACAGTGGAAAAATTAATGTTGTCAATTGAAACACCTGCACTTACTTTTTCTGGGCAGTTGCTATCTCAACTGAAGAGTCGTACCTTAGAACAAGGCTCAATGGGCATTGAACTTGCGAAAAAATATAAGCAACTTCATCAAGATATCAAATACGGTTATTACGATGAAGATACGCTGAAGTCATTTGCACGTCAGTCTTTCGAAGATGAGGCTGCGGTTAGAGCTGCGGATACGGTAGACTTCACGGCTTTCCTTGACGATTATTTTTCAAGGGCATAATGCACAAGGCATAAAAAAGCGCAGCCATAAGGCTGCGCAAATAAATTTCAGGGATGAAACAATGCTAAACTGCTGCATTCATAAGTTCAGACCAATGCAAATTGTAAAAGTTCATTAGGTTTCGAAAAAAATGCAAAAAAAATTAATTTTAATTAGCCTCGTCGCTGTTTTATCCGGATGTGCTACTGCACCACCTAAACAACCTCATGATATTTGTAAGATTTTTGAGGAAAAAGAAGATTGGTACTATGACGCTTGTGATGCTCAAGAAAAGTGGGGCTCACCAAAGCATGTACTGATGAGTATGATGTACCAAGAAAGTTCTTTTCGGCATGATGCGGCTCCTCCTATGGAATATTTCCTGTGGTTTATTCCTGTTGGCAGAGTGAGCTCTGCTTATGGCTACTCTCAAGCCAAAACTCCGACCTGGTCTGATTATATTCGTGAAACTGGAAACTCAGGTGCAGATCGCGATGACTTTGAAGACGCCATCGATTTTATGGCTTGGTTCGTATACAAGACTCACAAGGTAAACGGCGTGTCTAAATGGGACGCTTACGCACAATACCTCAATTATCATGAAGGCTGGGGCGGTTATCGTCGTGGTACGTATAAAAATAAGAAATGGTTAATGCAAGTCGCAAATAAGGTAAAGCATCGTGCTGCGCGCTATGCCGTTCAACTTAAACGCTGTGAAGATGATTTAGATAAGAACTGGTTCGAGAGAATTTTTTCTTGAATAAACCGCGGTGTTACTTTCAACACCGCAATTGAGTTTAGCTTTTACTTGCTTAAGAGCTAGAAGAAATTTTCACCATCTTGATCATGTTTTCTTTGATCTCAATGACTTCCATCTTATAACCAGAAATCGTTAAGCCAAGAGGCGCATCTGGAATATCCTCAAGGTGCTCTACAATCAGACCACTGAGGGTTTTAGGACCTTCGGTAGGTAAGTCCCAACTCATTTCTTTATTTAAGTCACGCACGTTTACACTGCCGTCAACCATAACTGAGCCATCACGCTGCATGTTTACGTCTTCGCTCGGCGCACGCGTCTGCGTAGTGGTAAAGTCACCTACGACTTCTTCAAGAATATCTTCGAGCGTAACCAGACCTTGAATGTCACCATACTCATCAACAACAAGACCAATGCGCTCTTTGGCTTCTTGGAATTTGATCAGCTGTGTATTGAGCGAGGTATTCTCTGGTACATAGTAAATCTCTCTTACCGCACGCAGTAGTGACGGCTTATCAAACTGCTCTTTTGTCAGTAGGCGTAGCGCATCACGAGCGTAAATAAAACCAACCGCATCATCAATTTGGTCACGGTAAAGTAGCACTCGGGTGTGCTGCGCATTCGTGAGCTGGCGAGCAATATCTTTCCACTCGTCATTGATATCTATCGCATTGATCTCACTGCGTGGGATCATAATGTCTTCCACGGTCACGTGATCCAAGTCTAAGATAGAAGTGAGCATGTTTTGGTGGTTTGAGGGCAGCATAGCGCTTGACTCATTTACCACGGTTTTTAATTCTTCTTTACTTAGGCTGTGCTCTTCAATCTCTTGTGGTGTGATCCCGACCAATCGCAACATACCATTGGTGATCCAGTTGGTTGCCACAACCAAAGGGAACAAGACCTTCAACAATACTTTGAGGATAACAGAGCTTGGGAACGCGACTTTCTCGGGGTATAAAGCTGCGAGAGTCTTAGGTGTGACTTCAGCGAAGATAAGAACCACAAGTGTGAGACCAAAGGTAGCTACTGCGATACCCATATCGCCATACAGGCGCAGTCCAATGATGGTAGCCACTTGCGCAGCGGCAATATTGACGAGGTTATTTCCGATCAGGATCAGACCAATCAGTCTGTCAGGACGGTTAAGAAGGTTACTTACACGCTTCGCACCACGGTGATTCTCTTTTTCAAGATGGCGTAGACGAATACGGTTGATTGACATGATACCGGTTTCTGAACTAGAAAAATAAGCCGACATCAAAATGAGCACGCCGAGTATGATAAACAAGGCGCTGGTCGATATGTCTTCCAACAGTGGATCCCTTTTTTACTTACGAAAGAGTATTAAGCGTTAGTGAGTTACGATAGTCAAGTTAAAGTTTAAAACCTGCCTAAAATCACTTCTTGTATAAAGCGACTACCAAAGTAACCTAAAGTCACGATGCCAGAAGCCGCTATGATTGAAATCACCACAGACTTACCGCGCCAGCCGAACTGCTTATGCCCAAAGGCGACGACGACATAAATAAGCCATGCAACGATAGATAAAATGGTTTTGTGAATAGTCTCTTTGGCGAACATACCGTCTAAAAAGTAAAAACCGGATGCCAATGCCAGTGTTAATAAACCTGTGCCTACAAATAACAGCTGATAAAGCTGCCTTTCCACTTGCATAAGTGGCGGTAGATGGCTGGTCATAATCGCCAAATCCCGCTGTTTTAGACGTTTATCAATAAACATAAATTGAATGGCGTAGAGTGTGGCGATGATAAGTACACAGTAAGCCAACAAAGAAAGTGAAATATGTAAAACGAGACCAATATCTATGTTTATTGTGTGCATAATAATATGGTGTGGAATAAATAGGCTTGCTAATAACAAAATAGCGGCGAAGCCATACACCACGGGCAGCAATAATGTTGCAGGGAAGCGTAAAGATACGGTCGTTACAGAAACAACGATAACCCAACAGGTTAACAAGGCAACGTTGACGGTACTGAGATCTTGTCCTTGATGCGTAAACACTGAATTCACCAACACTAGCATATGAGTCAAAATGGCGACGGTGCTTAATATTAAGGTTTTCTTTTGATCTGGACCTTGTTTGTCAAATAAGCGCGATAAAACATGGCTGGTGGCCATGATGTAAAAGAGACAGGCGATTAATGACAAGCTAATAATCAACATAAAAATAAGTGCCTAATTTTTGCTTTCCTTTTTTAGCTATTGTATTTAAAGCCTATCCACTTGCATAGGGTTTTATCTCAATCCGTTAACTTATTCTTATTTTCGTTCAGCGAAAGCGTAAAAAGCAGAACAATCGGCTTGAATACTGTATTAGTGGCTCGCATATCAGTATAATGCCCGACAATTTCGAGATTTTGGAACCGATACATGTTTGAAAACCTCCAAGAGCGTTTAGGAAAAACGCTTAAAAACATCAGTGGCCGTGGCCGACTAACTGAAGACAATATTAAAGAAACACTCCGTGAAGTACGCATGGCATTGCTTGAGGCTGACGTTGCCTTGCCAGTTGTGCGCGACTTTGTAAAACAAGTAAAAGAACGCGCGGTTGGTGTAGAAGTCACAAAGAGTCTGAGCCCAGGCCAGGTTTTCATCAAGATTGTTCGTGAAGAACTTGAAAAGTCGATGGGTGAGGCCAACGAAGAGCTGAACCTAAACGCGCAGCCGCCAGCTGTCGTGATGATGGCAGGTCTTCAAGGTGCGGGTAAAACCACCAGTGTTGGTAAGCTGGCTAAATTCCTTAAAGAGCGCAAAAAGAAATCTGTGTTGGTGGTGAGTGCTGACGTGTATCGTCCAGCGGCTATCAAACAGCTTGAAACGTTAGCAGCAGAGGTTGACGTCGAGTTCTTCCCCAGTGATATTTCACAAAAGCCGGTAGATATCGCAACGGGTGCTATTTCTCACGCGAAGAAAAAGTTCATTGATGTGGTACTTGTGGATACCGCAGGTCGTTTGCACGTAGATGCAGACATGATGGATGAAATCAAAGATTTACACGCGGCGATTAACCCAATTGAAACCTTATTTGTTGTTGACTCAATGACAGGTCAGGATGCTGCAAATACAGCAAAAGCGTTCGATGAAGCGCTGCCACTCAGCGGTGTTATCTTAACTAAAACGGATGGTGATGCGCGCGGTGGTGCGGCACTGTCTATTCGCCATATTACTGGTAAGCCCATTAAGTTTATCGGTGTGGGTGAAAGAACGGATGCCTTAGAGCCATTCCACCCAGACCGTGTTGCATCTCGAATTCTAGGTATGGGCGATGTACTGTCGCTTATTGAAGAAGTCGAAATGAAAGTCGATAAAGACAAAGCCCAAAAAGTGGCTGAGAAAGTCTTTAAAGGCGATGGTTTTACACTGGAAGATTTTGCTGAACAGCTGCGCCAGATGAAAAACATGGGCGGTATGATGTCGATGATGGAAAAGCTGCCTGGTATGTCGAACTTGCCGGATGCAGTAAAAGGTCAAGTAAACGACAAGACCTTTAACCAAATGGAAGCCATCATAAGCTCAATGACGCCTAAAGAGCGTGCACGTCCTGAAATCATCAAAGGCTCGCGTAAAAAGCGTATCGCTGCGGGTTCTGGTACGCAAGTACAAGACATTAATAAGTTGCTGAAGCAATTTACCCAAATGCAGAAGATGATGAAGAAGATGAAAGGCAAAGGCGGCATGATGAAAATGATGAAGAACATGAAAGGCATGATGCCACCGGGCATGTTCGGTGGCGGTGGGCCTAAGTTCTAACACCGTTTTATAGTTTGTATAATGTGAAGGCAAGCCATGGGGCTTGCCTTTTTGTTTACTTAGTTATTCTTAAAATTGGGCACTATTGGCCTAAAGTTTTCTGCTTTTTTCGGGTCGCCTGTACCAATGTACTGGGCTTCTTGTGGATAGGGGTAAACAGGGCGAGTGAAAAGAATATTGCCCTGCGGATCTTCTTTTTGCGTCATCAGTGCATCCGGTGCTATGCCTGTATCAAGCCAATGCACTAACGCTGCGATGGCATCAAAGGTTTCAGCGCCAGGTCCCTCGATACCACAATGCACCAATCCTGGTGGCAAGAATAGCCGAGCAAAGTCGTAGGTGTTGTCTTTACCCATATAGTTGATAACCGACTCATACCAATCAATAGTTGCATATGCAGGTATCGCAGCGTCTGACCATCCATGTAATACAATCATTTTGCCACCGCTATTTTTAAATCCAGTGAGATCAGGGTGATCGGCGTCCATAAAACTTAAGATAGGTGAAAGCTCGCCAACCTCATTGTTGTAAGAAAAGTCTCTCCAGTTGCCTTGATTGTATCTTTCTCGAGGAAAAGCCAAGTACTTTAAATACTCGGTTGCAGCATAGTAGTGATAAGGCTTGATAAACGGTGCTTCAGGGAACAACCAACCTGTCCATTCAGGTTCGGAGCCATAGGGTAGGCCGCCATAAATGATGTTGCCTTGTTGGTCGTAGGATGGCGCATATATTTCCTTAATTGCGTTGACTTGGCGAGGTGTCAGGCATTTACCCGTTGTGTTGTGGCTGCACAGGAGCGTTTGCGGGTCAAAATCGCAGCGTCTAGGATCACTTATTAATCCATCAACTAAGCCATCTTTATGATCACAAGCTTGCATGACGGCCTGTGAAATAAAGTCAGTGTAGCTTGCATCGAGCAGTGCGTTATCGTTTTCATCCAAAATAGCTTTTGCATTATCCATGCAGTTGACTAGGTTGACTTTGGTGTAATTAATCGTCGGTCCTCTGGCAATCACGCCATCAAAATCATTTGGGTAACGCTTTGCGGCCATTATCCCTGCATGACCTCCTTTCGAACAACCCGATATAAATGAGTACTTAAGTTGCTTACTATAAAAACGCTCAATAACCGCTTTTGCTGCAACAGCAACCACATGGTTCGCTCTATAGGCGAAGTCTTCTCTTAACGGCACATTGTTTTTAGCCCACAAACCATCGAATCCAGCAGCGGTATGGCCGCCATCATGAGACATGGTCGCGTAATTGCGCATAACGCCAGCCATCGTTGGGTAGTTCGATACTTCGCCACAAAAGCCCATACAGGCATTGAGCAAGAAACGTTGGTTCCAAACTTGGTCCATTGGTAACCTAAGCTGAAAACGTATCGTCGGTGCGGCATAGCCTTCAACCAAACAGTGCTCAGGTAAAGAGTTTGTTCCTTTTGGTATAGGTGCACCCAATAGGCGACTATACTTATAAGTCCAGAGTTCGGTGTCGGCATCTAGGGTTTGGCTTGGTACATATTCTGCGTTGGTGATACTCATTGCAGCATTACCTTGCTCTAGCTGCGAGAAGTCGCCAAAACGTAACAGTTTACAAGCCGTTATTTCTTCATTGTTTGCTGCAAGTGTTGAAGTAGCAACGAGCGCAAAAGAAAAGAATGGAATACCTAGAAGTAGATGTTTAATTGAACGTTTTGCTTTGCGCATTTGGTTCATATGTGTGCTTTCCTTATAAATGAAACAACAGGGACTTTCGACTTTCCAGCAGTGCTGAAAAAGTCAATTTTTTGTACCACTATTGGGACGAATGTGGCGTGCGAAACTTCAGCGGTAATTTTTGTAGCAGGGCCTAATAAAGCATCAACTTTGGAATTAACTTGCATTGCGCGTGAAAATGCGTAAAATGCCCGAGCTTCCCGTAATGGGAAGTACAAACTTATTAATGAAAACAGTCAATCTATGTAGAGGACGGTATGGTAACTATTCGTTTGCAACGTGGCGGCGCTAAAAAGCGTCCATTCTATCAAATCGTGGTTGCGGATAGCCGTTTCTCGCGTGACGGTCGTTTCATCGAGAAGGTAGGTTTCTTTAACCCTATCGCTGCAGGTCAGGAAGAAAAAGTACGTTTAGATTTATCTCGTGTTGATCACTGGGTAGGTCAAGGTGCAGCTCTTTCAGATCGTGTTGCGAAGCTGGTTAAAGACGCTCGTAAAGCGGCTTAATAGGCGTAAGTGTAACCATGAGTCAAAGTAAAACCTCGACAATCGTTGTTGGTAAGCTTGGTGCTCCTTATGGCATCAAGGGTTGGCTTAAGGTGCATTCATTTACTGACGATCCCCAAGGGATCTTCGATTTCAGCCCATGGTTGATAGGGCAACAAGGTAAATGGCAAAACCTTGAAGTGAGCGACTGGCGTCGTCACAACAAGGGATATATCGCTAAATTTGCACAGGTAAACGACAGAGACGAAGCAGTGGCTTATACCAATGCTGAAATCGCTGTTTATGCTGAGCAGCTTCCTGAATTACCTGAAGGGGAGTTTTATTGGCGAGATCTCATCGGCATGTCAGTAGTAACCGATAAAGGTTACGACTTAGGCATAGTTGATGACTTGATGGAGACTGGTTCAAATGACGTTTTGGTTGTGAAAGCAAACAAAAAAGATGCATTTGGCCAATCGGAAAGATTAATTCCATTCTTAACAGACTCTGTTATTTCGGATATTAATCATGACGAGAGAAAAATTACGGTAGATTGGGATCCAGCGTTTTAATGAGCGATCAGCAAAAGCTATGGGTTGGAGTGGTTTCACTTTTTCCTGACATGTTTGATGCGATAACTCAGCAAGGCGTAACGGGTCGAGCTGTGAAAAACGGCTTGATTGAGTTTAATTGTTGGAACCCGAGAGACTACGCCACTGATAAACATAGAACCGTGGATGACCGCCCTTATGGTGGTGGCCCGGGAATGTTAATGATGGTTGAGCCTCTCAAAAAAGCTATTCTTGATGCCAAAGCGGCAGCAGGAGAAGGCGCTAAAGTAATTTATATGTCCCCTCAAGGGCGAAAGCTAGATCAACAAGGTGCGACTGAATTGGCGCACTCTGAAAAGTTGATTTTAGTAGCGGGTCGTTATGAAGGTATTGATGAGCGGATCATCGAGTCTTATATAGACGAAGAGTGGTCCATCGGCGATTTTATACTGAGTGGTGGTGAGTTACCTGCCATGACATTAATCGATGCAGTAGCGCGGTTAGTGCCAGGTGTGTTAGGTCATAACCAATCAGCAGAGCAAGATTCATTTTCGGATGGCTTGTTGGATTGTCCTCACTATACCCGGCCGGAAACATTGGATGATAAACAGGTGCCTGCTGTATTACTCAGCGGAAACCACCAAGAAATAGCCAAATGGCGCTTAAAGCAGTCTTTGGGTAGAACTTGGCAACGTCGTCCTGACTTGTTGCGTAACCTAGCTCTGACTGAGGAGCAGGCGGCATTACTTGCTGAATTTCAGCAAGAGAATGGCCAAGCTTGTGGCTAGAAGACAGTTACACCTAGGAATGTGAGAAATAAAATGGCAAAAGTAAACCAAAATATTATTAAAGAGCTTGAAGCTGAACAGCTTAAGCAAGACATACCTGCATTTGGCGCTGGTGATACAGTACTAGTTCAGGTTCGTGTAAAAGAAGGTGAAAAAGAGCGTCTACAGGCCTTTGAAGGTGTTGTAATCGCTAAGCGTAACCGTGGTCTACACTCATCTTTCACTGTTCGTAAGATTTCAAGCGGTGAAGGTGTTGAGCGTGTATTCCAAACGCACAGCCCTCTTATCAGCAGCGTAACAGTTAAGCGTCGTGGTGCGGTTCGTCGTGCTAAGCTTTACTACCTACGTGAGCGCTCTGGTAAATCAGCACGTATTAAAGAGAAACTTAACTAATACGTCGCATTTATCAAATGCAGATAAAACAGGCCGCTTTATGCGGCCTGTTTTGGTTTTATCCCTCTCATTATTTCCATTCTGTGAATACTCACTGACATATCAGGCGTCTTGTCACGATATTTTCATGGTTGCTTACTTTTAAAGCTGCGCACTTCTTGTTAGACTCGGTGTACTATTTAATTTACTACTGTATATATAAGTTTACATCATGAATGGGGCTAACGATTTAGAAGCAATACGCGTTGCAATAGATGATTGCGATAGCGAGCTTGTCGCGCTACTTGCAAAGCGCAAAGCATTGACCGAGCAGGTTGGAAAAATAAAACAGCAAAAGGGCGCACCGCTACATGTGCCGAAGCGTGAAGCTGAGCTGATCAAAGCCCGGCGCGCAGAAGCTGATGCCAAAGGGGTAAACCCTGATTTAGTCGAAGATATTCTGCGTCGTATGATGCGAGAAGCCTACGAAAACCAGCAAAGTGAACTCGCCTGTGCCGCACCAAAAATGTCTCCGGTTGTTATTGTCGGTGGTCAAGGCGCCATGGGTAAACTGTTTGCGAAACAGTTTAGGCGATCAGGCTACGAGGTACGCATTTTAGACAAAGACAATCAATCACAGGCTACTGAGCTACTGAGTGATGCTAAGTTAGTATTGGTGAGCGTTCCTATCAATGCCTTTGAGCAGGTTGTTAATGCGCTACCAACGCTGCCTGATGACTGTATTCTTGCTGATATTACCTCTGTGAAGCAAGCCCCGCTCAAAGTACTAATGAACAAGCACAACGGCCCTGTGGTTGGTCTACACCCTATGTTTGGTCCAGATATATCTCATTGGGTTAAGCAAACTGTCGTGGTGTGCGAAGGACGTATGCCAAAGCAATGTGAAGGATTAATCAAGCAACTAAAGATCTGGGGCAGCCAGTTGGTACCGATGGACGCTAAAAAACACGACCAATCCATGCAGATCATTCAGGTAATGCGCCATTTAACCACGTTTGTGTATGGTCAGTTTTTATCTAAGCAGTGCCATTCATTAAAAGAGCTAAGAAGCTGCTCATCGCCTATCTACCAATTAGAGCTGATGATGGTGGGACGGCTGTTTGCGCAATCCCCTGAACTTTATTCAGATATTATGCTCGCGCAATTTAATGATGTAGAAGGGTTATTGGCAAGCTATCAAGATACCTTTGAGCAGACATTGGCCAAGCTACAACAAGGCGATAAAGAAGGTCTAATGCAATCTTTCTCACAAGCCAAACATTATTTCTCAGAAAGCGCGAAACACTTCCTATCACAAAGCCGAGGCCTGCTTAACAAAGCCAATGACGCTAAAGTGTTGGATTATGAGGAAAGTATTTAGCGCCAAGTTATGCCTCCTACATCACAGTGCGAATAGCGTTGTGGGAGGCTTTACGCCACGATTTTACGTAGGTCGCCATTTATGGCGACAAATAACCTTTCGGCGCAGATTCTATAGCGTTTTGTTCTAAGCGTTAGCCTGACGAAGCAAAGTATCAAATAACACCCGTTGCTATCAGCATCAATGCTGATAATGCAGCTCCAAGTTTAAGGTGGGTGTCAGCGATTTCGTACAAATAGTGTTGTGGGAGTGACTTTACGCCACGATTTTACGTAGGTCGCCATTGATGGCAACAAATAACTTTGGTGTTGATTCTATTGCGTTTTGTTCTTAGCTCTAGCCTAATGAAGCGAAGTATCAATAACAGGATTTCCAAATTTGAGGTGGGTGTCAGAGACTTCCTCGATTTTCACGCTTGTTCCCAAACCGTGTGAAAGCATTTCCTCTTAGTACAGACAACCTACACTTACTGATTAAAATCTATCCCATTGTCAGCCATCACAAAATGTCGTTTAATAAGGGCATTCAGCCCCCAATCATGATATTTACAGGGTTAAGCAGTTTAAAAGGAATATTGATGTTAGAACAGAACCCCGAATTAACCCCAGAGATTAAAGCACTGATTGAGAAAGCTCAGAGTGGAGATGCAGATGCCCATTGCAAGCTGGGTGTTATCTATGAGCAAGGAAAAGGCGTAGCGCAAAGTGATGAGAAAGCGGTTAAGTATTACCAGTTGGCCGCAGAGCAGGGAGATGCGTGCGGTCAGTGCAACCTGGGTCTCATGTATGAGCAAGGAAAAGGCGTTGCGCAAAGTGATGAGAAAGCGGCTGAATATTACCAGTTGGCCGCAGAGCAGGGAAATGCATGGGGTCAGTGCAACCTGGGTGTTATGTATGAATATGGTCAAGGCGTAGCGCAAAGTGATGAAAAAGCGGTTGAATATTACCAGTTGGCCGCAGAGCAGGGAAATGTGCGCGGTCAGTGCAATCTGGGTCTCATGTATGAGCAAGGAAAAGGCGTTGCGCAAAGTGATAAGAAAGCGGTTGAGTATTACCAATTGGCCGCAGCGCAGGGAGATGCAGATGCTCAGTGCAACCTAGGCTATATGTACGATTTTGGCAGAGGCGTGAAAAAAAGCCACACAGAAGCCAATAAATATTATCTGCTCGCCGCAAAGAAAGGAGATAATCGCGCCCAGCTCAATCTGGCCTACAGCTATTTTTTTGGTGAAGGTGTAAAGCAAAACTACATTCGGACCAAAGAACTGTGTGATCAAGTTCTCAAAGACCCAGAACTAAGCTTTGAAGCTTATGAGTTGGTGGATAGAGCGGAGCGTTTTGCGCTTTCAGAGCTTATAAGCAAATTAAGAGAACAGATCTTAGATATACTTAAGGTCGAACATAAAACCTCAATGACCCACTACACCTCCTTTGATGTCGGGCAAGCAATTTTATTGGAAAAAAGCCCTTTTAGGCTGGGTCACATTAACGCAGTAAATGATCCTAATGAGGGAAAATTACTCTGGCAGGAATTAGGTTACGAGCCGGAAGAGGGTAACCCTGTGTTTATTGGTTGTTTTTTACCAGACAGCGACAGCCTGAATATGTGGCGCTTTTACAGTAAAAACCACTTAAATGACGATGCTTGCGGCTGCGCCATTACCTTTAATACCGGGCGCTTTTTTGGCTATCGTTTAATGAAAGATCAGGGCAATCACGCAGAGCAAAATGAGCAACGAAAACCTTCATTTGCCAATACCGGCCAATCTCCTCAAGAAAGTGCTGCATTTTACCGGGTTGTGTATCTTAGAGATAATTTTAGAATACAGGGCCGGGGCGCAACCATACTGCAAACTCATTTCGAAGCGCTCAAAAAAGAAGTTGATAAATTTGTTGGCAAGAAACCTACGCCTGAAAAATTGCAAACACTTGCTTGGCTACTCGGCCCGCTGCCTTATCTCCTAAAAGATGCCAACTATAAGGATGAGCAGGAACACAGGGTGATAGTCACGCATCTGGACTATGGCGCAAAAGAAATAAAGAGTGAAGATCCCGACTTTGCAAATGGCAAAGCACCGCGCTTATATCTGGAGCTGCACAGAGACGATCATCTGACTCCGATTGAGTACGTTACGCTTGGCCCCAAAGCGCCGAACAAAGAGATGATGGCACCGTACTGGCGACACCAGTTGGCCAGCAAGTTTGAATCGCAGCTGGAAAGACGCAAGGGTAACCCTCTGAATATTAACCCCTCGCGCTGCGCTTATAAGTAGTGCGAGGGATCCCCTGGGCTTGTAGTCGGGCGTTTAGCGCGTTCGACCACCAGCTGGCCCGGTAGCGCGATTAAATAGTAAAATAAGTGACACCGCTCTCTATTTCCATCTTTGTGGATGGACATTTCCTCATTCTCCGTTACATTGAGCAACTTCAATCAAGTATCTTGCTTTTGATATGATTAAGCTTGTCTGCAGTTCTACTAACACATAGGCGCTTTATGCAAAGCAATCTTTTACAGCAGCGTATTTCGCTCGTTTGCGATTACATCAATCAACATTTAGATGATGAATTAACGGTGAGCTTGCTTAGTGATGTTGCTGCTTTATCTAAATTTCATTTTCATCGCGTATTTGTGGCTTTTATGGGCGTGAATGTGGGTAAGTATATTTTGCTGGCGCGATTAAAGCGGGCGTCTTTTCGCCTAGCATTTGAGCGCGATATTAAAATTATTGATATTGCACTTGAAGCAAAGTTTGATAGTGCTGAGGCTTTCTCTCGAGCTTTTAAACGTACTTTTGAACAAAGCCCTTCACAGTTTAGACAAGCTGCAAATTGGCCTAGTTGGTATGACGTTTTTACTTTTTCACCACAAAATTTAGGAGTGCAGACAATGCAGGTCGATATTATTAACTTTGAACAGACTCAAATTGCTTTTTTAGAGCACAAAGGGGCAGCAAAACTGATATTTGAAAGTGCAGGCAAGTTTATCGCTTGGCGACAACATAGCGGACTTTCACCAATTAATACGAGTCGAACATTTGGCATGCCAAATGGCGACCCTGAAGCCATGGCTGAAGACGCATTTCGTTTTAAATTGTGTGGCTCAGTAAACACTGAAGTACCAGATAACGCGTTTGGCGTCGAAAATGGTGTTATTCCACAAATGCGTTGCGCCAAGGTAAGGCATTTAGGGAGTCACGACAATATGGAGCAAACTATACACTGGTTGTATCAAAAATGGCTAGCAGACAGTGGCGAATTGCCAGATGCGCATTGCTGCTTTTTTGAATATCATAATTTTGTGCATCAAGTGGATGAGTGCGACTTGATCACCGATATTTACCTGCCATTGCAAAATTGATGATAACGTTACTTGGTTTGCATTTATGGCTAATGTATCTGCCTATACTCAAGTTACTAATATTTATTTGCTTTGCTATAGCAATCATTGTTGCTCTAGCGAAGCAAGTTCTCAGCGCTGCAAGCCGAGTCTGAGCATTTATTATCAAGACTTACTAATAACCTTCCGCTTAGCTTTGACACTTTACGCAGTAATCTTACGTAGGTCGCCATTTATGGCGACAAATAACTTGTGTATAAGTGAGATATTCAAGAATTCACGCTAATGAGCTTTTCGCTTCACTCAATTTTTGGCCCTCAATTTTTACCCGTTAATCGGGCGTTGGTTTATTAATATTACATGTTCAGCTTACTGTACAAGTAGGGTAGTGAAGACTATACTTGTTCCATTAAATGTACATGTGGGGATTCTTATGAAAATCGTATCTTTTACTGAAGCTAGAAATAGTCTCAAAGCTGTTTTAGACGGTGTAGTTAATGATGCTGATACAACAGTTATAACACGGCGTGATTCTGAGGATGCAGTGGTTATGTCTCTAGACTACTACAATAGCCTTATGGAAACAGTGCATTTACTGCGTTCTCCTCAAAACGCTGAACACCTAAACCGTTCAATAGCACAGTACCGCGCTGGTAAAACAACAACACGAGAGTTAATTGATGAGTAGTAGCCAACGTTTATTGGCGTGGACTGATGACGCTTGGGATGACTACCTGTATTGGCAAACTCAAGACAAGAAAACACTTAAGCGCATCAATAAACTAATTAATGATGTTAAGCGCTCTCCATTAGAGGGCATCGGGAAACCAGAGGCGTTGAAAGAGAACTTATCTGGTTTTTGGTCTCGTCGTATTGATGATACTAACAGACTTGTGTACGCGGTCGACGGTCAAGCGATAACGATAATTTCGTGTCGTTACCATTACTAAATCAGGTTCAGCGATCTGGCATCTACAAGATGCTCAAGATGGACTAAAAACGCTTAGCATTTTCGGTCTGATGCAGATTTAGTGTTTATAGCACAATGGGTTAGATAAAGTGCTAGCGTTGCTCACGCTTTCTTACGTAGGTCGCCATTTATGGCGACAAATAACTTGCGACATATAAAATTGAGCATTTTTAACACGTTATCTAGATGTAATTTTTTCGTGGCGAGCCAATCGATGGCTCGGATAAGTCACTCATGGATTTTTCAGGTGACTTATGTGTTGAAATCACATACTTTGACTGATAACTTACTAAAGTTAATAAATAAAGTTAGCTTGAATGTTGCGATTACTTTTCTTTTGGATAAGTGAGGTATTCAATAATTCACGCTAATGAGCTGTTGGTCTTCTAAAGGAGTTTCATGAGTACTGCTAACAATAATATGAAATGGATTTTGTTTTGGACATTTTTGGTTTTATTTTCTTTAGCAGTTCTCGGTACCTTGGGTATGGTTTTTCTTGGTTTTGGTACTCCAACTGAAAGTGAAAGAGAGTTACTGGTTAAGGGGCTCATTGGTGAAATAGCTGCATGCATTATCGCACTGTTCTATTCTATTTTTAGTTTAAAAAAGAATGACGGCACTTCTGATGAGAAATTAGAACTTCTCGAACATAGGATTGAGAAGTTAGAAAGTAAGCTAATTAATTCAACTAAAGAGATAGATGCTTCAATAAATTCTATTCCAACGGCTAAAGGTGATGATTTAGATGTGCCTAGATCAAATTTATCCCATGATCTATTTCCTGCACTAGCTTCAATAGAAGGATTTGATCAACCAGCTCCATTTGATACCAATTTATATAGTTTATCTCCATCAATGACCCAGATAAAAAACGAAATAAATGAAGCGAAACCATTCGATAAAAATCACCGAAAAAATAGTTATATTGGGTTAAAAGTACAATGGAAATGTGCTTTTTCTAGCTTTAAAGAGTGTGATGATGGTTATCGCATTAGCGTTGAAACTGAAAAACCGTTGAATACAGCTGATTTTACTATTGATAAGTCAAAAGATATTTCAAAACTTAAAGTAATGGACGAGTATCAACCACTTTGGATTTGTGGTGAAATTAGTTCTATCAATGGTACTAGCATAGAGTTAATAAATACGGAAATTTCAGTGTAATAGAAACTTAATAAGTTATTTAAAAAGACAAAAAACCAGTTGGCTTTTGCTCCTTCGTCACTCATTTTAGCTAACTATTTTATTGCCTCTTAACTATAGGCGTTACATTACAAGGAAAAACAGTGGGTAAACCGATAGATAGCGCAATTTTCCTAGCTGTTTGTACAGCACTTCTCTATTCATGGAGTACTGCGAACTATCATGGGTTTCTTATATCCGTGAGACTAGATTCGGACATGATGGAGAGAAGCTTCCATCAAGTTATCTACGGCGGCTTAATTATATCGTTTGGCCCAATTCTCTTAACGCTAGTGGTGGCTTCACTTTCATTGTATTTCTGGTCTCATGCTATTTTACCCTCATACATTGACTGGGTGAGAGGTAGCATCAGGTCTAAACGGCGAGTCATAAAATTTCGTCGTTACTGGATAGGAAAAAGGATATCTCCAGCCATAGAAAAGCAAGAAAAGAGTAGATTCAATCGTATAACGTTTTATTCGTTAGCTGGCTTGGCGTTCATTTTTAGCCTTGCATATTTTGAAAATAAAGGTCAGCAACAAGCGGCTGAGATTTTGGAGAAGCATATGGCTGACGATAATAGTTCAGGGAGCATGATTACTGTTTTTATTAACAAGAGCGAAAAAACACTTCGCTATCTGGGCTGTGGAGCAAAGAACTGTGCAGGTATCGAGGAAAAGTCTAACAAGGTATATTACTTTTCTCAGTCTAGTGGCTACAGCTTCACCTACACCCCGAAAAATGTAATAGGTGCGTCAAGCGGATAAATTTTCCGTTGCTCCGCACTCCAAATTTACCGCTTACGAACGCGTTACCATTTTCCACTCTCGCACCATTACAGCAGTCAGGTTTGATTAACCCCGCGATCAAACCTGACAGTGACAAACTATTTCAGATAAACGTATTCCCGCTTGTTACTCACTCAGTATCTTATCTAAATTCGCTTTTGAGCGGGCGACGCTTTCTAGGGGGGTTAGGCCGCTTGGGTATTCTTCTTGTTCGATTACCAGCCACTGTGTGCCGCCGTGTTGCTGCATGGTCTGGATGAGCGCTTTCCAAGGGTAGTGGTTTTCGCCAATGATTGGGCTTTTGTCATCTCCTTGGTGAGTACGTATTTTGATATGTGTCGATACGGTTCTTCCTGTATATCGCTTAACATAATCGCTAGGTGATTTACCTGCATAATTCACCCAGCCGACATCGAGCTGCAGCGGAAAGTCGCTTGGGGTGTTAGTGGCGATATAATCCCAAAATGTGCTATTAGCGTATGGGTTAAATTCCTTCTCGTGATTATGAAATCCGATCTTCATATCATAACGTATGGCAATTTGGTGCACTTGGTTAAGCTGTTTTACAAATGCTTGCACTTGGTTTTTATCCCATGCTCTTTCATCCCAAGGAATAAAGAGCGTGGATACGCCTAAGGTTTTGTAAAAGAGTAGGGTGTTTGCTAGTTTTTCTTCAGTTAATGCATCAAAGCCGATGTGGGCGCTGCTCGCAACTAATCCGAGTTCGGCTAACCTTTGTTTTAATTTACTTGGGTTATTGGCATAGCTGCCAAAGTTTCCAGCAAACTCAACGCCATCAAATCCCATGTTGGCGAGTGCTTGCAATGTGCCGTCGAAGTCTCTTGCTAATTCCTCTTTTACCGACCACAGTTGAACGCTAACGGGCAAAGGTTGAAGGGAAGGCTGTGCATACAGTGGCGAGATAAAAATTAAAGCAATGAACAGCATTACTTGCTTTAATCGGTTGGTGTTTTCAACAAACATGATCTACTCCTAAAGAAAAAGCAGAGCTAGACTCTGCTTCGGTTAGTCATAACAAAATGACTCAAGGGTTAGTCGCGGTACGCATACTGGCTTAGCCCAAGCTCTGCGAGTACGCCATCTAGATGCGCCTTGGCTTCAGCAGTAGGCCCAGGATAATCACCTGCAATTGGTACATTGCCCAGATAACCTATGTCTTGACAGCCCTCAGGTGTACAGAAGTAGGCGCCGAGAACGAGATCTTTAAAGCGCAAGAATGCTTTACCTATACGCTGAAATTGCTCTGGTGTTTGCGCATTAAAATAAGCAATATCATCCATAATCTTACTTTGCTGCGTGGCGCTAAGTTGTAAAAATGGCTTTTTAAAGCGCAAAGTCGACTCATCGTCAATCCAAGCAAGCGCATGGAGTATTGTCACTCTGTCTTTTTGTTGTCCGTAATACGGTGCGCTTACCCATTCATCGATCACACTCGGTACTTGTACTTCAGAAGCTGATGGATGACTTCCTTCCTTTGGCACAATAAAATCAGCTAGTACTGCAACTAACGTGAGCTGCGCTTCGGTGAGGGTGAGCGGCCAAGGTGACTCTGGCGGCATGATCATGTTTGGATCGGTTCCATACCCTTGAGCGCTAACTGGCTGTATTTCAATATCTGGCCAGTGCCCGGCAGTAGCCGTTTCACCTTCAATGGCCTTACTGCAACCAGCGGTGAGTGTTACCGCAGATCCCGCGGCAAGCAAGCCTAACCATTTTAATGACTCGCGACGTGTCATGCCTGAAATATATTTATAAGAATCAACGCGATCAGGTGTATTCATCACAGTGCTCCTTTATCAATTTGTGCTGCCAACCAAGTTGAGTTTCGCATCGCTAAGGTCATAATGGTTAAGGTGCAATTTTTATGGGGGTTAGACGCAAAGACACCGGCATCCATCACAAATAGATTGTCACAGTCCCATGTTTGGCCCCACTGATTCGTTACCGATTCTTTTGGTGAGCTGCCCATTCTCGTCGTGCCGACTTCATGAATGATCTCACCGCCTTTTGAAATAGCTTTTTCTGCAGGCGGTAGCTCGCCCACTTTGGCACCCATGTTCTCAAGGATCTGTTTCGCGGTTTTGAGACCATGCTCGATTTGCTTGAGCTCTCTGTCAGACCATTTGAAATGGAACTTAGCAACCGGGATCCCCCATTTATCTTTGACGTTTTCGTCAATTTCCATGTAAGAATCTTTGTTCGGTAGCATTTCTCCACGCAGTGCAAATCCAACATAAGAACCATAAGCATCACGCACTTGTTGCTTTAACTTGGGGCCATAACCTTGTTTATTGCCAGATACACCAGATCCCGGTTGATTAAAGCCGCTGCTAATTTCAAAGTGATAGCCACGCGGGAAATTAAGCTCACCTTTCTCATGGGCTTTGTGTCCCCACCACGGAATAAAAAGGTGGTTACCGGTATGGCCGTCTTCGTTATAACGCGGGCGACCTTTTAACGCAGGGATTTGCGCACCAAGCCAAGCACCGGTAGAGTCCATTAGATTGCGACCTACCTGACCACTTGAGTTTGCAAGTCCCTTGGGATGTTTTGCATGTTTAGAATTAAGCAAAATACGGGCAGATTCACAGGCACTGGCCGCCAAAATCACCACATCTGCATTGAGTGCATGTTCTTGTGCAGACTTTTTATCGACGTAAGTCACACCCGTTACTTTGCCATCTTCATTCACCGCGACCGACTTCACCATGGCATCGGTGATCACTTCAAGGTTTCCTGTCGCTTTGGCCATCGGAATAAGTGAGGTAGTAGTTTGGAATGCCGCACCAATTGAGCAACCGTGGCCACAAGGCGTGGCGTAAAAACACGCTAAGCGGTCGTCTTTATTACGAGTCAGCACCGCTCTGTGCATAGGAACCGCTGGGATCCCCATTTTTTTCGCGGCAGCAGCAACCAATAATTCGGGTACTCTTGGTGTTGGTGGTGGCTGTAACACGCCAGGCGCAGAAGGGGGCATGTCATCCAAGCCGGTATTAGTACCACAGATCCCGACTATTTCTTCTGTTTTATCATACCAAGGCGCAATGTCTTGATATTCAAACGGCCAATCAGCGCCATGTCCATCGCGGCTTTTGCCCTTAAAGTCGTGCTCACTAAAACGCAGCGAGTAGCGACCCCAGTGATTGGTGCGGCCACCGAGCATACGTGCACGCCACCAATAAAAATCGGTGTTTTCTGCGCGTGTGTATGGTTCATCTGGCACTTGCCAACCGCCATCAATTGTCGCGTCGTAAAAACCAAAGTTCTTATCCTTATTGCCAGCGCCCATGAGTGGGGCTTCGCTATTACGGCGGAACATTGGGCTTTCTGTTTTTGGGTCGTAATTTCTGCCTGCTTCTAACAATAAAACTTTGTGACCTAGCTTGGTGAGTGTATAAGCGGCCATTGCGCCACCGGCACCCGAGCCAACGACCAATACTTTATGATCAAATGTTGCCATGGTTACAGCTCCTTGATCTTAATGTTTTTGAACCAGACTTTGTCGCCGTGATCTTGCAGACCTATATGGCCTTTTTTACCTTCAGCAAACCCTTGCCATGTTGCAAATTTACTATTCTTAACCAAAGCATTCCAAGTGGTGCTGCCAATCACGATACTCGTCGTGCTTACACCATTTTGCCAAACTTGTAGGTGACTATCTTGCAGCTTAATACGAACCTGGTTCCAAGCTTCGGCAGGTTTATGTGCCGTACTTGGTGCTGCAAACAGGTCATAAATAGAACCTGCAAGGTGAGAGTCTATTTTATTGTCTGGGTGTTCTTTGTTATCTAGAATTTGGATTTCTGGGGCGTGGGAGTATATAGCTCCACCTTTTTCATCCGCCAATACAAAAATCCCACTGTTGCCTTTTTTAGAAACCTTCCAATCGAGCTGGAGTTCAAAATTCTGATATTGTTTTTTGGTCAGAATATCGCCGCCACCACCTTGGGTAAGTGTCATTGCGCCGTCCTCAACTTGCCACTGGCTATTTAGACCGTCACTTTTAAAGTTGCGCCATTGCGACATATCTTTGCCATCGAATAGCAGTTGCCATCCAGCTTGTTGTTCTTGCGGACTCAATAGGTTGTCAGTTGTACTAGCCCAAGCTGTACAGCTAACCGCCAATGCCAGGGTTAGTATTTTTATAGAGTTGAGCATATTGGAACCTCGTCTGTTCACTTTTTACTTGTTGCTACTTAATACAAAGGGTATTACGCGTATTTCTCAACGCGTTTATTTTTATTGATATAAAGGTAAAGGCCGATAAAAGCGGCAATGAGAATAGCTGGGAATAACAGGATATTTTCAAGCACCGCTTGACCTGCAACTAGTTCTGATTGCTGCGCAGTTAAGTTTGCTGCTTGGGCTTCGAGTCGCGCCGAATCAATCCAACTACCAATTACTGGATTCCACATGCTGACAGCAAACATCCCTGCGCCGCCCATTAAAGACATGCCAAGTGCGCCTGTTTTTGGGGTGTATTCAGCAACGCAGCCCAGCATGGTTGGCCAAAAATAAGTGACACCCAAGGCAAATAATATTGCAGCCAAGTAGATTGCTGATCCTTGTGCTTGGCTCATCATGAAAATACCCGCGGTTGCCAGTACTGCAGAGCCGAGTAACACGCCTGTTGGGTTAAAGCGATGGACTATTGGACCGGCAAAGAAGCGACCTAATGCCATTAAGCCTGTGATCAGCGCGAGGATCATCATAGGTGAGGCGCCAGACGCACCCAGTATGCGTTCAATCCACTGTTGCGTACCAAGTTCGGTTGTTGCTGTTAAGGTCATACAGCAAATTAAAAATAGGTAGAGTGGAGAAAACAGGTGCTTGAGATTGCTGGTGGTAGAATGATCTGTGCGGTCAAATTCAGGAAACTGTGACTTGATCATCATCGCACCGTAAATCAGCGTTGGAATTAGTATCAAAGCAACTTGCCATTGCCAATTAAAGCCCGATGCAGTCATGGCATTCGATGCCAGCGCACCAATCACAATGCCGCCTGGAAACCAGACATGGAATCGGTTGAGCATGGTCGTGGTGTTTTTTGGATACATTTCGGCAATCAGTGGATTACAGCCAGCTTCCACTGAACCATTCGCAAAGCCGATTAAAAACGTCGAGATCAGCAGTAACCAAAAACCGTCAGCGGTAATGGTTAAAACCAACCCAGCAAAGTGGCAGATAAAGGCGAGGGCAACTAACTTTTTAGCGCCAATGGCGTTGTAGATTGCGCCACCTAACATGGTTGCGACGGGAAAGCCCAGAAATGCCATGGCGTTAACCCAACCAAGTTCTGTATCTGAGAGTCCAAACTGCTCACCTAATTGCCCCAAAATGCCTGCGCGAATAGCGAACGTCATTGATGTGACGACCAGTGCAAGGCAACAGAGCTGAAACACGGTCCGATTATGATTATTATTATTCATGGTCGTAGTCCTGTTTATTTTATGCCGAGGATTTGATTATTGCGTTCGGTATCGGTGCTACTTCCTGCAAAATCATCGAAGGCTTTTTCGGTTGGTCTTATCAAGTGCTGTTTGATAAATTCGGCACCTTCTTTGGCCCCATCTTCAGGGTGCTTAATACAGCATTCCCATTCCAATACAGCCCAACCATCAAAACCGTACTGTGTTAACTTACTAAATATTTTCTTAAAGTCGACCTGTCCATCACCTAATGAACGGAACCGCCCTGGCCGTTGTTGCCATCCTTGGTATCCGCCGTAAACACCGCAGCGGCCATTGGGGATAAATTCGGCATCTTTTACATGAAACGCTTTGATACGTTCATGGTAGATGTCGATAAACGCTAAGTAGTCCAATTGCTGTAAGACAAAGTGACTTGGATCGTAAAGAATATTGGCACGCGGGTGATTATTCGTCGCCGCTAAAAAGCGTTCAAAAGTCACGCCATCGTGTAGATCTTCACCTGGATGAAGCTCATAGCACACATCCACGCCAACCTCGTCAAAGCGGTTCAAAATAGGCAACCAGCGTTTTGCGAGCTCCTCAAACCCTTGTTCCACCAAGCCATTTGGACGTTGTGGCCAGGGGTAAAAGGTATGCCAGAGCAAGGCACCAGAAAAGCTTGCGTGACTGGTCAGCCCGAGCTTAGCACTGGCACTGGCAGCTAGCATTAGTTGCTCAGTTGCCCACTCCATACGAGCCTTAGGAGAGCCATGCACTTTTGCTGGTGCAAAGCCGTCGAACATTTGATCATAAGCTGGGTGCACCGCCACTAATTGACCCTGCAAATGGGTTGATAGCTCTGAAATAGTAAGGCCATGCTCTGCGGCAATACCAGTGATCTCGTCGCAATAATCTTGGCTTTCAGCGGCTTTTTGCAGATCAAACAGTCGCTGTTCCCAACTTGGTAGCTGAATACCTTTATAACCTAGGTTACTTGCCCACTGGCAAATACTATTAAAATTGTTAAATGGCGCCTCGTCCGAGACAAACTGCGCGAGAAAAATAGCGGGTCCTTTAATTTGCTTCATTCTTATTTTATCCAATAGTAAAGGGGTGCCACTTAGTGTCTTTTGCACTAGCTGCGACCGCGTTTTCAATAAATGCCATGCCACGGACTGCAGCGCTAATACTTGGCACGTCAAATTCTTCGTGTTGCACATCGGGTTGTTGCTGATGCGCACGAATAAGGCTGGCGAAGTTAAGGTAGATATTTGCAAATGCTTCCAGATATCCCTCAGGGTGACCAGCTGGCACACGAGTTGCGCTAACGGCTGCTTGGCTAAGTGAACCCACTCCTGTGCGGATCAACTGAGCTGGAGCATTTGCCTCGCGTAACCACAAACTATTAGGCTCCATTTGCGACCATTCGATACTGGCTTTGTCACCATAGATTTTTAAGGTGAGATTATTTTCTTCGCCAAGTGCTATTTGGCTTGCCATCAACACGCCCTTTGCACCGTTGCCAAAGCGCAGTAACACGGTACCGTCATCGTCGAGTTGTCGGCCGGGCACGACCATATTTAAATCCGCGCAAAGCGCCTTTATCTCCAAGCCACTCACATATTCGGCAAGGTTTGCTGCATGTACACCGATATCGCCCATACAACAACTCACGCCAGACTTGCTTGCATCTAGTCGCCAGCTTGCTTGCTTGCTGTTTTCATCATCAGCACTTGCAAGCCATCCTTGACTGTATTCAACGACGACTTTGCGTATTTTGCCAAGTTCGCCGTTTGCGATGCGGTGGCGCGCCTCTTTCACCATCGGGTAGCCGGTATAGGTGTGTGTTAATCCGTACAAGCAATTGCTCTTCTGAAGCTGTGTTTGTAGACGCAGGGCCTCAGATAAATTGAGCGTGGCTGGCTTGTCACTCAAAACGTGAAAGCCGTGTTCGATAGCGGCTGTGGCAATCGGAAAATGCAAATGGTTTGGGGTCACGATGGCAACAAAGTGGATGCGCTCCGACTCTGGTAATTCCGCCTCTTGTTGTAAGAGTGCTTGGTAGCTGGCATAGCAACGCGCTGGGTTAAGCCCGAGTTGCTGGCCCATTGCTAGGCTTTTGTTTGATTGGGCGCTAAATGCGCCTGCAACGAGTTCAATTTGACCATCTAAACGCGCGGCTATGCGGTGCACTGCACCTATGAAAGCGCCTTCTCCACCACCGATCATGGCCATGCGGATTTTGTTATTATCCATCGTTTAGCTCCGTCGAGTTATCGAGGTAAGTTAATCTGATGTTATTGATAATAGGTAACAGAGGCGCCAAAGTGATAATAAAAATTCGGTTGACAATGCAACAAAATCGGCGTTTAAAATAAATTATTATAATTATAAAAAGGCGGTAAATAGGGTAATGGAAGAGCAAACGATATTGAATAAAGCTGGCGTAAATCAATTGATTGCAGCATTTGATCTGATCCCAGACATTCTCTTTTGGGTCAAAGACACAAAAAGTAGAATAGTGCATGCGAACCAACATTTTGTTGAACATCAGGGCTATAAAACCCTAGATCAAATCTTACTGAAAACCGATTTTGACTTTTCACCGCAACACTTGGCATTCCAATACGTTAACGATGATAAACGAGTGATGGAAGGCTCTATCGTGACGGATAGATTAGAACTCAACCAAACCGCAAATGGGGAATTGGCATGGTTTTCCACGTCAAAAAAAGTGTTACTTGATGACGAAAATGCGATTATGGGCACTTATGGTGTTACGCGACATCTAGCGAAAACGTCAAAGGCGTTATCTCACGTAAGAGCCATTGAAGCGCCCGTTGAATTTATTCGGGCACATTATCATCGTCATATTTGTATCGAAGAATTGGCGGAACTTGCTCACCTGTCGGTAAGCGCACTGGAGCGTAGATTTAAAAAGCATTTAGCCAAAACCCCGAATCAATTTATCAACGAAGTGAGATTGGAAAATGCCCGTAAATTATTGGTCGAAACACGCTTACCAGTATCACAAGTCGCTTATCAGTGTGGCTTTTCAGAGCCAAGTTATTTTAGCAAGCAGTTTCGTCGTTTATTTGGTGAAATCCCGTCGCAATTACGTAAGGAGTTAACGTCGAGCGAGCGTTAACGCAGCGACTTCTGGTGGTAGTGCTGGTGTCACCAGCGCATCTGCGTATTGGGCAGCTAACCATGGACGAATGGGCGTAGCAATGCCTCCAACTAGCGCGACTTTCTGTGTCCCTAAGCTCTGCAAATGACGGACATAACGCTCAATAAACCGTGCCGCGCTACTTAAGATCTGCTCGGCATAGGGATCGTTTGGCGTGGCAAAAACATGTTGAGCAAACTGGGCAAAATACTGGGGAGTGGCGTTTAGCGTGAGTTTGACTAGCTGTTCGGTACTGTGGCAATTCATAGCAGCCAAAAACGACTCAATCATCAGACTGCTAGGGGACAGTGTATCAAGCACCTCGATGGCATGCTTCACTAAACTCAAACCTATCCAACTGCCACTTGCACCATCACTGAGTAATAATCCGTGGCCACCGAACTCCCTAAATTGTCCATGCATCACCAGACCCGCGCAAAATCCGGTGCCGAGAATGATTACACCGCCATCTTCGTGTTGATGCGCACCAAGGCAAGCAATGTGTGCATCGGTTGAAAATTGAAAACGTGCAAAAGGGGAACGCCATTGCTGCATCGCCTCACAAGCCGTCGTGACATTCGCGCCGGCAAGTCCTGCAAAAGCACTGATGTTGGCAATATCGTGGTGGGGGATTTTTGCGTTTGTCAGCGCTGTCATTGTTGCGCTCAACATTGACTCTTGGGCCTGATGTATTGATGTTGCTATGTTTGCAGGGCCGCTGGTGGCCTCGGCAAGGAGCTGTCCATGTTGATCCTCGAGGCGGACTTTACATTTCGTCCCGCCACCATCAATCCCTAAAAATAGCTTCGATGCTGTCATTGTATTGCCTTTTCTGATCCGGTGAGTATTGCATTAACTAGCCTTGGGCAAACTTCATCGCCATGATGCACGCCAGAGTGAGTATGTAGAGAGAGTGGACCAAATTCACTTAAAAGCCAAAGATCCGCTGCGTTTTTCGTGTTGACCCCTCCACCGATCACAACTTCGATTTCAGCGTTGAGTTTTTTCAGTAAGGCAATGAGCTGACTGGTACCAAACGCTGCGCCTTTACCACTTTGCCATGTATTGCCGGCGCTTAAGACCCGCTCAACGCCTAACTCTAGCAGCGTCTCGGCTGCCTGCTGCCAGTTTGCAGCGGCGTCAAAAGCGCGATGAAAGGTGACAGAAAGGCCTAAGGATTTTGCCGTGGCAATAAGTGCTCTACAATGGTCAGCCGCTATCTTCTGATTGTCGTCGATAAAACCAAGCGCAATACCGGTTGCACCCGCGCAAGCAATGCCATCTATCCCTTTTTGTAACTGATATAGCATGGTGTCATCAATAGAAAAATGCGGTGCTTGGCGTAACATCACAATACATTCGCCAAAGCTTGGTAAATACTGGGCAACTGCAGCTATCGCCGTCGGGTTTGGGGTCAAGCCACCGCAACTCAGTACACCACAGAGTTCTATCCTTGTTGCCCCAGATGCAAAAGCAATTTGTGCATTTCGCTGCAACAAATGAGGATTATCGCTGCTGAGGCATATTTCCAAGTTTTTACCTGAATAGTTTGCCAAATTCATATTTCACTCTTGAAGTTGAATAATTTTAAAGTTTAAAATGCTTGGTTTTGAATATTTAATTAGTTCAACAAAAACATTTGGTTACACATGTTTGGAACGTTTTTAAATTGCCTAATATAGAAACTAATAATGAGTTTTTATGTTAATCAGACTATAAACCAAGGAAATTGAAATTGGATCTTTTTTTGACCTAAACGCCGATTTTGTCTTAGTGCAAACCGAAATTCTATTATCACTTTTTGTAGAGCGCTCCTATTCTGAACGAGTGTTTCACAAACCATTAACCCCGATAGGGAAACAAAAAAGGGTCGTCACAAAGTCATGCGTCATGGAGCAGCAAGGGACGTCGTGGCTTTACAAATTATAAAAACTTGGAGATAGGAATGGCCAATAATAATAACAGACGCCATGTGACAGGAAGGTCACGGCAATTTAGCAAGTCTGCACTGGTCCTCGCTATGTTATCAGCTACTAACTGGGCAATGGCTGAAGAAACCGAAAAAGAGGAAGCGCAGGAAATCGAAACGATTGAGGTGCGCGGGATCCGCGCATCCATGGCCGAAAACTTGGCGATTAAGCGTTTATCAAACGCGATTGTGGATGCCATTACAGCAGAAGACATCGGTAAGTTTCCCGATAAAAATGTGGCAGATTCACTGCAACGCGTACCCGGTGTGGTGATTTCTCGTAGTGGCGGGGAAGGGGAAAACGTCAGTATTCGTGGTCTTTCCTCTGATCTTACTTTTACGCAGTTAAACGGCAATTTTATCGCTTCTTCTCCGGGCTCGCCGTCGCGCTCTTTTAGTTACTCTTTGTTGCCTTCTACCATGGTGCAATCGGTTGAAGTGTTTAAGTCTTCTGAGGCGCGTTTAGATGAAGGTGGGGTCGGCGGCACGGTTATTCTACACAGCCGTAAACCACTGGATATGGAGGCTAATTCTGGGGCGTTGAATGTTGAATATACCTACGCTGATGTGACTAAAGAGTACGAGCCTAATTTTAGCGGCGTTTATTCTTGGAAGAACGAAGAAGAAACCTTTGGCTTACTAGTTGGTTATACCAAACAAGACCGCACTAACCGCTCTTTAGGCGGTGATATGTCGGGCGGTGGCGGTTGGCGTTGGGCAACGAGTTCAGACTTGCCAGCTGCGGACACTGCGGGCAATGTGATTGCCGATAGTACACGTCGATTTGCAGCGTTAGAAGATGCTTATGGCAACGTCTATGACGGTGTTTGGGCACCGCAAGTTGCAGGTGTTGGGGTAACCAAAGAAAAACGTGAACGCCAGGGGTTACAAGCCACCATTCAATGGCGTCCAATAGATGATTTATCTTTAACATTCAATCATTTTCATTTTGAGCTTGGGCAAAATCGCACCACGTCACAAATGTGGATCCCAGAATGGAAGTACAACCCAGATTATCTTACCGGTATTACCCTAGACGAAACCGGTACGATTGTGACTGGCATGGACTTCACCAGTGGCGCTGGTGGCACTGAAGGGAATCTTGAATTTCCCTGGATCATTGGGAGTTATACGGTAGAAAAAGATACTTCGGATACCTACGACTTCGCTTTTGAATATGCTGGTGATTTATATGATTTACGCGGTAAGTTTGGTCGCACAGAGGCCAGCGGTGGCCCTTCAGAATCTTGGAGCGCGGCGTATAAAAGCGGCCAACCTGCGAGTCGCAGCGACTCAGGACTGGTTGAAAACGCCGCTTCATTTGCAGGATGGCGATTAGGTGACAGAGTGTCGTTGTACGCCGATCCCGCTTTGCTGTCTAACCTTAAGGCTGGTATTGCCGGCGATCCCGATCCGGGGTCGACTGGTTCTAGCTTTGTCGTCAGTGACTTAGAAGAAGACTATGCTCAGTTAGACCTTGATTATCGCGTCGGGTACGGCATCGTTGATACGCTGCGTGTCGGTGCTAAATATCGTAAAGCGACACTGCACCGCGAAACCAACAACACCTTCTTCATTACTCAAGATGGGGCTGACAGAATTGCCAGTGGCGAGCTAGATCCGTTCAGTCAAGGTGCCATTGATGAAGTGTCTTATCAGTGGATTGGTGGTATGCCAAAACTGGAAGATATTTTGAATGCAACGTCTGAACAAAATATCCCAGGCGGTTTTGAAGTGAATGCGATGCCCACGATCAATTGGGATCGATACCGCGAAATCGTGATCAGTGAATATGTTAAGCACACGCGCCGTGAGCCTGATTTTGTGTTCGACATAGAAGAAGAGATCATGGCCGCCTATCTACAGGCTGATTTTTCTTTCGGAGATTTTAGAGGAAACATCGGGGTACGCTATGTCGAGACTGAAACGCAGATTATGTCGTCGGATAAAATTAACTACTTTTTAGATGACATTGATGATGTCACCGAAGAGGATATCTTAGGTGATGAGCGCCTCATTGACGTTGAAACCACCACCGTGCGTACCGTAACAGACTCGCAATTTTTACCTAGTTTCAACATTGTCTGGGATGCCAGCGACAATCTTGTCATACGTGGTGCTATCGCCAAAACGATGTCTCGAGCTCCATTCAACGACATGGGGGCGCCAGAGCAGCTGACCTTTATCTCTCAAGAATGGGCAGACGACAGGCTCGAGTTTAGAGGCAACCCTGTGGAGCCAGGATGGCGTGGCTCAGGGGGTAACAAGGCGCTAAAACCATTTGAATCGGTACAGATGGATTTATCTGCGGAGTATTATTATGGCGAAGGATCTGCGGTTGGCATTGCGGTATTCAACAAGGACGTAGATAACTTTATCGTGCCCTTGATTATTACCTCAGTAAGGCCGTTTGAGGGCTTTAATAACCCTTTTACCGGTGTTGAAATTGTGCCGCCGGGTGATATTACCGTCACGCCGTTTACCACCACCGCCAATGGTACAAACGCGACTTCTCGGGGAATAGAGCTGTTTGCACAACATGCATTTGATAATGGCTTTGGTCTCAACGTTAACTACACCCTAAACGATACCAATCAGGCAGACATTAGCGTAGACGGTGAAAAGGTCGGTGAGTCTGCACTTGTCGGCAGTGCCGATAATCAATTTAACTTCTCCGCCTATTACGAGAATGACACCTTTAGTGTCAGAGCATCATATAACCGCCGAGGAGAAACCGCTTTGGGGCTTGCAGACGGGCTCACTGTATATCAGGAACCATACCAACAAGTTGATGTGAACGCTTCTTATAACTTGATGGAAAACCTGATCCTAACCGCGTCTGTGATCAACCTAACCAAAGAAGAACCGAGAACCTTTTATGGTGAAGATTCTAAAGCGAGATTGCGCAGCAGCAGCTATACCGGCCAGCGCTACTATGCTGGGATCACCTATCGATTTTAACTTTGGCGATAACCATAAAGTAATGCAAACAGGGTGAAGTCGTGTCAGCACAACGAGAAACAATATCACGGCTTATCACCTGCTTGTGGTGCGTTTATATCAGCCTGGTCACACGAGTTGGTTGATATGTAAGAAGGGATAAATATGAAAACGTTAAATAAAATAAGAAATGCGATCCCGCTCATTGCCGTTAGCAGTATATTGGCTGCATGTGGCGGCGGGAGTGATGACCCAAAAGTTGAAGAAGTGCCAGTAACTCCCGCTGTGACGACGGCAGAAGTATCAGGTTCAGTGATCAAAGGCGCGTTGAGCCAAGCCCGCATTTCGGTGACTGCGCTCAATGGCTCTAGCATGATGATGGATGAGAACTCGGCAACCAGTCAAACGGGGGAGTTGTTTATAGAACTGACGGGTAAAGCCGGGTTTGGTATTAATTCCACCATTAAAGTGACCGCCACAACGAGCGAAGGCTCGCAGATGCGCTGTGATGCAAGTCGCTGTGGTTCTGTAGGAATTGGGGAGCAGGTAAGTGGCGATTACATTGCTGGTGTGACTTTGGCTACCTTGAGTCATGTCGCCGTGCCGTTTGGTTCAAATGCCGATGGCAGTGCTGATGCTACCTTACAAATCAACGCCTTGACGACACTAGCAACCATGCTGGTAGAGCAGCAAATTGCTGAGGGGCGTAATGTCTCTACTCCCGAATTAATGGCATTGGCAAAAGTGGAGATGTCTGCGTTATTGCTTCGGGCCCTTGGCTGGCAAACCGGGAATATCAATGTTTTTGAGTTACCTGTGGTTAGCGCTGATCAATTAACGAATTTTGAATTAGGGGAAACTTGCACAACCTCTGACTCTGATGAGCAAAGTTGCGAGATGGCATATGTTTCCGAAAGTGTGCAAAAGCTTTCTCTATTCAATGCCGCATTTGCACAGTTTGACGAGCAAGGCTCTTTGCAAGGCGTCTTAAGCGACTCAGCTAGTAATCTCAGCGCCGCACTTGGCGGTGATGAAGTTGCACTTGAAGCGCTTCGATTGCCAATTTACAACGCGCTTCAAGCTCACCCATTAACTGCGCAGCTAGATCTTAGTGCCGATAGTATTATGGACTTAGCGTTACCATTATTTGATGAACCGGTATCCACGGGACCAATGCAGCAAGTCGTGACATCAGGTGCCACTATCACAGCAAGAAATGCTATTGGTGATGCTGAGAGTGCAGACAAAGCATTTGATGGCGATCCACAAACTAAATGGCTTGACCACAATGACTGGCAGGGGCCACCTACTGAGGAAGCGCCGTCTTGGATCCAAGTGGATTTTCCCACTCAACAAGCAATTAGCGGTGTTTACATTACCAGTGCTAATGATGCCCCAGAGCGAGACCCTGAAAACTTCTCCTTATTAGCTTCTAACGATGAGGGAGCGAGTTGGGTTAATTTGGGTAATGTGGTTGGGGCGTCGTTTGAAGCGCGCTTTGAACGTCAAGGCTTTGTATTTGGTAATGCGCAAAAATATACAAGTTACCGAATAGCAGTGACAAAGAACAAAAATAACGATGGCTTACTGCAAATTGGAGAAATTCAATTTGTTGGTCCGGTTTATCCGAGCGTTGACCATACAGATACTGAGACGTTTGTGGTCACGGCAAGCAACAGTATCGGTGAGGCGGAAAACCAAGATAAGGCATTTGATAACGACCCAACTACTAAGTGGCTAGATCATAATGATTGGCAAGGCCCGCCCACCGTTGAAGCGCCTTCTTGGATCCAAGTAGACTTTAATGATGCGGTGGCGGTTAATCAGCTTGCGATAACGAGTGCCAATGATGCACCAGAGCGAGATCCTGAGAACTTTGCTTTGTTTGGCTCTAACGATAATGGTGTTACATGGCAGCGGTTGAGCAATTGGGTTGGTGAGTCTTTTGAAGCGCGAGGGGAGCGCCAAAGCTTTGCGGTAGCGAATCAATTGCCATACCAAAGCTATCGTCTTGAGATAACCAAGAACAAAAATAATGATGGCCTGATGCAGCTTGCTGAGATTGAATTAATCGGCCCAGAAATCTCTGGATTAGATCATGCACAAGTACAAGGTGCGAGTTACTCGGCGCGTTTTAGTATTAGTGATTCAGAGGGCGCAGCACAAGCATTTGATAAAAATGTTGAGACTAAATGGCTCGATCACAACGACTGGCAGGGGCCACCCACTGTTGAAAATCCGGCTTGGGTTCAAGTTAGCTTGCCGCAAGCGCAAGCGGTAAATACTTTGTACATTACTAGCGCCAATGATGCACCGGAGCGTGACCCTGAAAACTTCCAACTTTTAGCATCTCACGATGGGGAAGTGTGGCAAGTATTAAATACTTGGGTAGGGGAATCGTTTGAATCGCGTTTTGAACGTCGTGCCTTCGCGTTTGCTAATGGCTTGGCTTACTCACATTATCGCTTGTCTATCAGTAAAAATGCGAATAATGATGGATTAGTGCAAATAGCCGAAATTGAACTCGCTGGACCTCAGTATGCACTTGAAGATTTGTCTGATTTGGCAGGAACAAGCTTCACCGCGCGTAATCGTATTGGAGATGCGGAAAGTGAACAAAAGGCGTTTGATAATGATACCGAGACAAAATGGCTAGATCACAATGAGTGGCAAGGCCCGCCAACAGAGGAATCACCATCTTGGATCCAAGCCGATTTTACTGCGCCACAGATTGTGAGTGGTTTGGCTATTACCAGTGCCAATGATGCACCAGAACGCGATCCCGAAAACTTCCAGTTGCTAGGTTCTAATGATGGCGGTGAGACGTGGACAGAAGTCGCGGTTTGGGTGGGGGAAAGCTGGGATGAGCGCTTACAACGAAGAGCGTTTACTTTCTCCAATGCTTTTGCCTATAGCAGTTATCGTCTAAATATTAGCAAAAATGCGAATAACGATGGCCTAGTACAGATCTCAGAAATAGAGCTCCTTGGCCTTAGCAGCGAATAGCCTGAATATCCAAAGGTTAAACAAATCTCAACCAAAAAAGCCAGAATGCAATTTGCGCTCTGGCTTTTTATTCGTCTCTATGAGAGTGACTTAGTATGATTACAACACATCTACGGCTTGCAAAGACTCGCTTTGGTAGCAGCCCAGTAAGCGTACAAATTGGGTATGATCTTTTAATTCTTCAAGTGCTACTTGGACTTGTGAGTCTGCAATATTGGCAAGCAAATCTACGTAAAAGACTTCTTCCCAAGGGTTACCAGGTACTGGGCGTGACTCTAGCTTAACCATATTGATATTGTGCTGTTTAAATACCATCAGCGCGTCAGCAAGTGAGCCTACTTGCTGTTTGGTGGCCATAATTAAACTAGTTTTTGTTGGGATTTGAGTAGACACTTAAAGTGCTTTTCTTGCTACTACAATAAAGCGGCTATGGTTTTCGGTCTGATTCGCAAGACCAGATTTCACCACTTCTAGACCCATATTCTTTCCAGCTTGTGCCGAGCCAATCGCGGCACTGTTTGGGTGCTCTGCTGCTTGTTTTAATGCACTAGAGGTCGAGTCGCAAGTTTCATGCTGAATATCCCCCAGACCTTGAATAAAACGGCTGCACTGGGCAAAAGGTTGAGGGTGCGCATAAATTTTGTCGATGGCTTGTAATTCTGTATCTGGTAATGCTAGGAGGCAATGTTCTACGGTATGGGTTACTTCGCCTACAATAGATACTTGTGCATGTTGCAATAAATCGAATACTTCGTTGATACTGCCTGAACTGGTATTTTCAATAGGTAAAATACCAAAGTCCGCTTGGCCTTTCTCTACCTGCTCGGTGATTTGCTCAAAGCTTTGGCAACCCATTTCCACAAGCTTACCGGGACGACGGCTGAAGTATTTATGACAAGCAAGCTGGCTATAAGAACCTTGTCCACCCAAGTAGGCAACGCGGTGTGTATCACCTACGGCATCGGGGTTTAAGTTCTTTTGCAGCATGGCTTGCTGGTTTAATACAGAGTCTTCTAAGATAGTTTGGAAAACGCTGTTTATATAAAAGGCATCAAGACCCAGAGATTTACCATAGCGGATCAGTTTCTCCAGCAGTGCCTGCTCACGTGCTTCATCACGGATAGGTTTGTTGTTGGCAATCTTATATTCCAGCACACCATGACTAATGCGACGTCGCTTTGCCAGTAAAATCAGTAATTCCGAATCTATCTCATTGATGTCATGCCTAAGGGCATCTAATGTATTTTGTGTCATAGGTCCTCACTCCCATTTAGCCAAAAAAAAAGCCTCCCGAAGTTGGGAGGCTTAGCTATTCTTTTTCACTCGCGAACAGTCAAGCCTCTTCACCTAAAGAAGCTAAAAAAGAAATATGTGTTGCTGTTGCGTATGATGAAATTCATTTATTCAAACCTTACTTTGAAACTGAATACATTATTAGCATAGAACTAAACGAGAAAACAAGTACTACTTTGGACGTATGGGCAAAAACCTAAGTTATTTGGTAGATAAGTGTCCAATCTCAGTGAGTTAAGTACGTTAATCAAACGTAACTTATTGGCGAGTCGAAAAATATTCTGGTATATTCAGGCAACACCACCACTGTAAATAAAAGAATAGGTTAACTTGTGGGCAATCGTCGTCCCCCATCAAGATATGGTGCAAGCTCTTTAAGTGTAAAGCTGTCGATGTTGATTTCGGCCGTGTGTTTGATCGCGGGCGTTTTTGCTGCGGCATTGATGCTAAAATCTGAAGAAAAGCAGTTGATCTATGAAGAGTATGATGAGCTTAAGCGTTTTAGTGCGCAGGTGAACAATCAGTTCTCAAATTACCTCGACCTTAAAGCTAACTTGGCCGAACAAGCCAATTCAGTGGTTTCCAAACACTTACTTTATGGTGTTCAAGATTTATCTGGCGCGCAAGCGAGCGTCGACAAGCGTGGCGAAAACTTAGCGAGTACAGCCAAAAATGGCCTTTCTGCAGCTATGTATACTGGCGATTTAAAATTACAGTCAGTACAAAAGTTATTTTCTGAATCTGAATTGCTCTGGAACATTCTCGCACCCCCACTGTTGCAGGATTTCTTTAACTTTTACCTTTCTACAAAAGACGGATTTGTCCGTGTCGCGCCTCCTAATGCCCTATTAGCGAAAGACCCAAGGCTGGTAAATAATCAGCTTCATAACTTGCCTGTTTTACATGCTGAACAGAACCCAACGAGGGAAGCGGTATGGTCGGGCGTGTATTTTGATAGGGTTTGGAACAAGTGGGTTGTCAGTATTTTGGTGCCTTTATACTTACATGACCAATATCTTGGGTTAACGGGTAGCGATATAGAGTTGACCACCTTACTCGAAAAACTACCTAAATCTGACCATCAGCAAGGTTTCATCGTTTTTGATAAACAGGGTCGATTATTGGCAGCTCCCGGCCTGTTTAAAACCACCGCTGCGACTGGACAGCTATTGGACCACAACAAGCTACCTGAAGACTTGAGTAAAATAGTACAAACAGCACTTATTACTAAGCTGCCAAATATCCAAGATGAATTTAGATATAAAGACAACTGGCATATTATGCACGTGACCCATATTGCCAATTTAGATTGGTACATTGGGATCTACAAGAAGCGGGCGTCGGCTATCTCGGCCATTAAAGAGCTTAAAGTTAAGTTCTTTGGTTTGTTTATTCTGTATGCCATTTTTGTCGCAATATTACTGCATCAGGTTTTATATCAATTAGTACTCAAACGCATCAATGCGCTTGTTAAAGCAGTGAAGGGATTTGGTCGAGGGCAGTGGGATACGCCAACCTTGCCGCATACCGATGACGAAATAGGTCAATTGAACGCCTCATTTAATGACATGAGTGTTGAGATAAAACAGCTTGTAAATGGTCTAAATCAACGTATTACAGAAAAAGAAATCGCTGAAAAGGCGGCAAACCGTTTGTCAAAAGCTGTGGCTTTCTCTGGTACTGGCGTTGTATTGACCAATGAGCATTTTCAAATTGAGTACGTCAATCCAAAAATGCAGGAAATGACGGGCTATGATGAACAGCATTTTATTGGCTCTCCGCTTTTGAGTATTATTTCAAAAGACATGGCAATTCTAATTGATGATATTGATATTGACTTGCGCAGCCGCAATCATTGGCGCGGGGATACTATGTTGGCGGGTAACAGAGAGGCACCTATTTGGGTCAGTTTGAGTGTGTCGCCGATCCGTGAAGAGGGCGGCGCGATTTCAAGTTATGTTGCCTCAGCCCAAGATATTTCGTTTGTAAAAGAAAGCCAGCGTAAAATGGAAGAATTGGCTTACTTTGATACCTTAACTGGCCTTGCCAACCGAACTTTTTTCAGGATGCAGCTACGTAAATCTATGGCGCTTGCCGAGCGTGGTCATTACGCCTTTGCTCTATTTTACTTTGACTTAGATGAGTTTAAACGCATCAATGATACTTTGGGACATGACGCGGGTGACCGCTTATTGCTTGAAGTCGCGACGAGATTGAAAAAGCGCCTCCGTGCAGAAGATACCATTGCCAGATTGGGTGGGGATGAGTTTGCGGTGTTACTGAGCGGCATCAATGAGCGAGAAAATGCCATGGAAGTTGCCAATATCATTCAAAAGACACTGGCAGAACCAATAAAACTGGGGAATAACGAGGTGATCGTCAGTGCAAGTATTGGCATTACGATGGCTCCGTTTGACAGTAAAGAAGAAGAGCAGCTGCTTAAACATGCAGATTTGGCAATGTATCAGGCCAAAGCAAAAGGGCGGAACACTTACCATTTCTATAGCCAAGATTTAGACGAAGCTGCTAACGAGCGCCTATATATAGAAAACGAGCTGCGTATAGCAATTAAAGCGCAACAATTTACCTTGCATTATCAGCCACAAGTGAACAGTGAAAGTGGTGAGGTTGTAGGCTATGAAGCACTTATTCGCTGGTTCCACCCAAGCGAAGGAACCATTCCGCCAAGTAAGTTTATTCCAATTGCTGAAGCGACAGGCCTAATCGTAGAGCTTGGTGCATGGGTGTTAGAAGAAGCATGTCATTTTTCTCGTCGTTTAAAAGCCGCGGGCAAGATTGCCAACGTATCCATCAACCTTTCTGCGAGACAGTTTAAAGACGCACAATTGATCAGTACGCTGTCAGATATTATTGACAGAACTGAGATGGAGCCGACTCTACTACACCTTGAACTTACCGAGAGTATGCTGATGGGAGACGTGGAAGCGGCAATCATACAACTTAGAGATATCAAAGCGCTTGGCGTTTCACTGTCTATTGACGATTTTGGTACAGGCTATTCGTCTTTAAGTTATATTAAGCGTTTCCCAGTTGATATACTTAAAATTGACCGCTCCTTTGTAAAGGATATCCCTGAAGATCCAAACGATATGGAAATCACCGCTGCTATCATTGCGATGGCGCAAAAATTAAATTTGCAGGTTATTGCTGAAGGGGTGGAAACTGAGGCTCAGATGACGTTCTTGGCGAAAAATAACTGCTATATTGTACAAGGTTATTACTACAGCCCGCCGTTAAGTGAAGCCGAGATTTTGCGGTTTGCCCCAGCGGTATAGCGGCTCAGCCCCAACGCTTGGGGCTGAAAATAATAAGCGCTTAACCGCCTGCGATTTTCACTTTGAAGCCTTGGCCTTCTAATAATTGCTTAAGCTTTTCTCTGTCATCGCCTTGAATTTCGATAACGCCTTCTTTAACTGCGCCACCTTGACCCATTTTTGATTTAAGCGTTTTTGCCAATTTCTTTAGATCATGCTGTCCATTATCGATGCCAACGACAAGCATAACGCCTTTGCCTTTTCGCCCTTTAGTTTGTCTTTCAATACGAACGGCGCCGTCTTTAAAAACTTTCCCTTGAACTTCTTGCTTTGGCTCTTTGGTGTCAATACGGCCTACATCTGTGGAGTACACAAGTCTTGATTCTGACATTGATTCTGGTCCTCTTAAGGGTTCTTTGCAGAGATCATAGCAAAAAGCAGATTAGATGTTTTTTATTTTTTGCTAAATGATTTTTAAGCGTTATATTTAAATTGGTGAGGGGAAACAAATCAAAATAATTTAGGAGCTTAATGATGAGCTTGAGTAAAAACGCTTCTGCTGACGGTAAGACACTAACCATTCAAATTAGAGGTAAGTTCGACTTTAATTTGGTGCAATCGTTTCGTCAGGCGTATGCGGAGGTGAATGATCAAACCGAAAAGGTTGTTGTTGACCTGCGTGAAACCGATTATATGGACAGCTCCGCTTTGGGTATGCTGTTAAATATGAAAAAAACACTAGGAAGCTCAGTTTCTAGCATTCAAATTAGTAACTGCCGTCCACAACTTAAGAAAATCCTCCAGATCTCTCGTTTTGATAAGAAGTTTGATATTGACTGATCGCTGATAGATTAGCTCCTCATGAATATCTTGGTAGTCGACGATCAGGTATTAAACTGTAAGCTGCTCAAGGCGATGCTTGAGCAACAATTTTATACCGTTTTTTGTGCCCATAATGGTCGTGATGCATTAAAAATTCTCGAAAGTCAGGACATCGACATCGTGCTGCTAGACGTTGTCATGCCCGTAATGGATGGCTTTGAGACTGCCCCTAAAATAAAGCAATATGCGGGCGACGTATACCTCCCCATCATCTTTATCACTGCACTTGAAGATCAAAGTAGCTTTGAAAAATGTCTTGCTGTAGGAGGTGATGACTTTATTCATAAGCCGTTTGATAAAGTCATTTTATCAGCCAAAATCAAAGCGCATGCGAGGACACGTAGGCTCAGCCAACAAAGCAACGAACAACGCCGACAACTAGAATATCACTATAACCAGATAGAGCGAGAGCACGAGATTGTTGAGCACATCTTTAGTAATGCGCTTGCACAACAATCTGAATATCCTGAGATTTGTGAATACCACTTGTCCCCCGCGTCAATGTTTAATGGCGATATGTTTTTAATGGCCAAGAGCCCAATGGGTGGCTTTTATTGTTTGCTGGGTGATTTTACTGGCCATGGTTTAGCAGCTGCAGTCGGCGCGCTTCCCGCATCGCGCATTTTCTACACTATGGTGCAAAAGGGAATGGCGGTTAGTGATATAGCCGTTGAGCTCAATACCGCCCTTAATGAGTTATTACCCGGCCATATGTTTTGCGCAGCAGCGATCATCGAATTGAGCAGCTCAGGGAAAAGTGTTTCTGCCTGGCTTGGTGGTCTGCCAGATTTATACCTGATTGACCAAAATGGCAGCCTTATTAAAACCATAGAGAGCCAACATATGGCACTCGGCATTTTAGAAGTCGATGAGTTTGAACGTAATCTGCTGCATTTTGAAGTCAGCCCCGACCAACGCCTCGTAATGGCGACAGACGGTATCATCGAATCTGAATCTGAGCGGGGGGAAATGTATGGCGAACGACGGTTAAAGCGCTTGCTGGCGAGTCGACAGCATATTTCCACGGATCAAATTATCTCTGAAGTTCGCGAGTTTTCTGGCAATACGGAGCAACAAGATGACTTGAGTATCGCAATTATTAATTGCGTTGCCAGCGAGTCAATTGTTTCTGCGCCTAACCATTATTCAAGCTTGCCGTTTAATATTTCGTTATCTTTAGATGCCAAACAGATGAAAACTACCGATCCGGTACTTGAGCTGGTGGACTTGCTTAGTGAGGTTGACGGTATTTCGGCGCATCGCTCTAACATCTTTTTACTACTCTCCGAAGCCTACAATAATTCTTTAGATCACGGTGTGTTGGGGCTAGATTCTGAGATTAAAAATAAAGAAGATGGCTTTTTTGAGTTCTACAGTTTGCGAGAGAGTGTTTTGAAGGAGCTAAAAGAAGCGCTCATTATTATTTCAGTGCGCTACAGCCCTGAAGAGCTAAAGCTATACTTCAACATTTGTGATTCAGGTAATGGTTTTGAATCAAGCGAGCGTAACAAAGCACAGCAAGAGCATAGCCATGGCCGAGGTGTTAGCTTACTTAACGAAATTGCTCAAAGCGTTAGCTACAACAGTGCTGGAAATGAAATAGAAATGATTTATTCACTCACCTCCAAATCGGTCTAAATTCCACTCAAGCGTATTTCACCTCTGCTTTAGTTTACTATCTACTTCCTATTACTCTATGTACCTGTTTTTTAGTGTTGGCAAGGTATAAAGAGCGTGGTAAAGTTGCATTAACTTTAGATGTTTAGATGGCTAAAATGTCAGATTATATTTCATTGAGTGAATTATCTATCTCCCGCGAGTTGCTTTTGCTGCAATTAGAAAAACTAGATGCTTATATTGAGCAAAACTCAAGCCCTGCTGTGTGGTCATATCAGATCCCTGAACTTGGGGAAGGGGGCGCTTGCAGCTTGTTTGGATACCTTCAGGAAGCACCTTTTTTATTGAGTGACTATGTTGAAAAGAACACGGCTAATGCACGTTCGCTTACCAAGCTGCAAACGATAGTGTCAGCGGTAGTTGAATTTACAGCTGTTGATTGGTTTGGCATATACCAAGCAAGAGCGACAAATGAAGGGAAACAACTTCTCAAATTAGCGTATTCTGGCGCGCCGAGTAGACCACTATTCCCTATAACGGATGCTTTTGCCGCTACGTCAAATAATATTCAAACGGTATTGAGTGCTAAAGCTCGAGTGATTAATGACATCCCTCAATATGTCGCCAGTGGAGGTGAGTACTATACTTGCGATCCAAAGGTGAAAGCAGAAACCTGTCTGCCATTATTCGATGATGCTCAAAATTGTATTGGAATTATTGATGCAGAAGCGTTTTCTGAGTCATTTTTCAACGAAGAAATTTTAGCATTGCTTGCAGCGGCATGTACGAGAATCCCTGAATATTTACCCAAATAATTATCGGAATGTCCGGCTGTAAACTTGACGCCTTTGTGGTGCTGCCAAGTTTACAAAAATGAATAAAATTCTAGATAAATATGGTAACTGAGATGCAAGTCTCTATGTTACCATCAAGTCTACTGGAATCGGGCGTCAGCCGCTCGAGTTTGCATTAATTAAAATAAAAGAGATAAGCCATGTTCTCAGAGCTAAAACCACTTCCAACAGATCCTATTTTAGGCCTGATGGCCGCTTATAAACAGGACACTAACCCAAACAAAATTGACCTTGGTGTAGGTGTTTATAAGGACGAGCAGGGAAACACGCCGGTACTTAGAGCGGTTAAAAAAGCGGAAGCGTTTCGTTTAGAAAACGAAACGACAAAATCTTATATTGGTTTGGCTGGTAACTTAGACTTCTGTCAAAAGATGGAAACACTGTTACTTGGAGAGCATAGTACATTATTGGCAAACCGTGTACGTACGGCGCAAGCACCAGGTGGTACTGGCGCATTACGTGTTGCTGCCGAATTTATTAAACGTTGCAACACCAATGCAACTGTTTGGGTTACGACGCCAACTTGGGCAAACCACATTAGCCTATTTGAAGCAGCTGGTCTAACAGTTAAAGAGTATCCTTACTACGACTACGAAAACAAAGGGTTGTTGTTTGATGAGATGATCAATGCGTTGAAGCAAGTACCTAAAGGTGATGTGGTACTACTTCATGCATGTTGTCATAACCCAAGTGGTATGGACTTAAATCAAGCGCAATGGAAAGTGGTTGCTGAACTCGCAAAAGAGCAAGGCTTTACACCATTAATTGATATTGCATACCAAGGTTTTGGTACCAGCCTTGAAGAAGATGCACAAGGCCTTAGAACGGTTGCGGATACAGTTGATGAAATGATCATCTGTTCGTCTTGCTCTAAGAACTTTGGTCTATACCGTGAGCGTATCGGTGCGTGTTCAATCATTGCAAAAGACAGTGCAACTGCTGATGTTTCAAACTCAGTATTACTTAGCGTTGTTCGTAGTATCTATTCAATGCCACCAGCACATGGTGCTGATATTGTAAATACCATTCTAAGCAGTACTGAACTTACGCAAATGTGGTACGACGAACTTGACGAAATGCGCGGCCGCATCAATGGTCTACGTACGTTGATCAAAGAAAGCCTAGCTGCAAAAGGTGTTGAGCAAGATTTCTCGTTCATCGACCGTCAGCACGGTATGTTCTCTTTCTTAGGTATTAATAAAGAGCAAATTGACAGACTACGCACTGAATATGCTATCTATATGGTAGGCTCTAGCCGCGTTAACGTAGCTGGCGTAAGCAAAGACAATATTGACTACTTTGCTGACGCAGTGGCAAGCGTGATTAAATAATACCACACTACACAGCACAAAATAAAAAACCGCAGAACATGCGGTTTTTATTTTCAGCCTAAACCACCCACTGAAGTAAGTGGTTATTATCATTTAGGCTTGCTTAATTTTTGTCACTTTATCTGGATCTGACGCTTTTTCGTTTTCAGGTTTGTTTTTGGTATTGGCCTTTGGCGCTACTTTGCCACCTTTTAACACAGACACAAAGTCATCTTTTTGTTTTGCAATTTCAAGCGCTAGGGATTCAACTTGTTGTTCACTCAGCGGCACGTCAACTTTCGTTAGCATGTCTTCCAATGCTTCAGCTACATCTAGCATCTTATCATAAGCATCAGCTTCTTTTTTAGACGTGAAAGTCATACGCTCGACTCCATTTCTTTCAACAACATATTTGATGATAACGGCCATGGTTATTCCCCTAGTCACTGTTTTTTTATACAGTAAATCGAATTCAGTGATTAAGCAAGTTATTTTGAAAATTTTTCAAGTGGCATTGAGTGAAAGGAAATTTATTAAAGCCATTAAAAACAAAGTCTTAGTCTTTATTTTGGTTTTTGAAAGAATGAATGTTTTTTGACAAAGTCAATATTCCAATCTTTATTTAACCTGAGGTTTGGATAAGGAATGAGCTAGCTCATTGTTTTTAAAATCATTAAATTATTTCCTTATCTAGCCAGAGAGTTTTGGGGATAACTAGGCGAATTTACGCACCAATAGCTGGCGATTGGAAGTGAATTCAACACTGTTAGCGCTAAAACTAACTGCTAGAAAGGCATTAATTATCCGAAGCTCAGGTTATTTTATAAGCTTGCTGCAATCATCCATTGAGAGGAATGCAAAAAGCTTTGGATACTTTTTACGCACAAGGAGTGTATATATGTTCAATAAACCCACCATACTTTCTATTTTATTGGCGTTAGGTTTAAGCTGTTCAAGCGTGCTCGCAAAACCTGCGGAGCAAGCAAAGTCAGTCTCTCAAACACAGCAGCAAAGTGCTGTACTCGATATTAATTCCGCTGACGCTTCGGCGCTTTCAAGTTTACCAGGGATTGGTATTCGTAAAGCTGAAGCCATCGTAGAGTACCGTAAGAAAATGGGGCGCTTTAAAACAACAACGGAGTTGCTGGAAGTAAAAGGAATTGGGAAAGGAATATTGGCAAAACTGGAGGGGAAAATTAGAGTCTAGTCGTAGTTATTGTGTGCGAGCTTAGCTGCTCGCACACAGATAGATTGAAGATTAGGGCTTATTCGAGGCGTTAAACTCAGCGATTGCCTGAGCTAACTTGGGTTTGCCAAACTGTATTTCCAGTGGTGTGGTCAGTAGCGGATAAATTAGTCCTGCTACCAATAAGACAGGTAATAACAGCCAGCCTTCAAATACGACCAATGAGGCAAAAAATGGTGTGAGCAGTAGCAACTTGGCTATTCTTAACACGACCTTTGTTTTTGCATCAAGGTGGCTAAGTGTAAGACGTAAGATCATCTGCTTGTCACGTAATTTAAACGCTCTCAGTTGCTCAATTTGGCTTAACCTAAAATGCATGAATGTGATATCTCAACTTCTTTTGGTAACGTGGAAAAATAAGAAAAGAATAAATGCAACACTATAAAATGCAAAGATAATTTCCATCCATCCAGGCATAGATAATCCTGCAAAAGACCAATCTATGTTGCCGCAGTCACCTGTTGCAGCAAAAAAGCTTGGTAGCCATTCATGCAGCGGCATAAACGCAGGAAAGTTTGGTACAAAGTCACAGGTAAAAGCAAATGGATCCGTTGTGGTTTGCATACTGATATGTTCACGGGCGATAAAATAACCCCAAATACTGCCTACACCCCACGAAACAAATGCCAGACTACGCAGCGCGAAAGAGCGAGGAGAAATCATACCGATTAAACCAGCTGCTAATAACCCCAACATAGCAAAACGCTGATAGATGCACATAATACAGGGCTCTAAACCCATACCGTATTGGAAATACAGTGCAATGGCTTCAAAAATAGCAGCGGATAGTGCTAGCAATCCCCAAGATTGCCTAGAGAGATGAAAAGATGAAATCTTCATTATAGAGAAACCCTTTTTGTTTTATTATGCTTTATCTGGCCGCGTCAGAGCAACTTTACTTCGCATTGTGCGCTATCTTTGCGACGATTTTTCGACTCTTGTTACCAGCAGAAGTTCGAAAATATCAGAATAGATCACTTGATTAAGTCAATTAAGGTGAGATCGACGTTATCAGCACTTCTATTCTGACGTATTTACTCACTCACTTTTCTCGAGGGCATCGATATGAAAAGTAGCACGCTCAATGGCTGAGCCGTGTAAGATAACATATTCAATATCGTTATAAGCCGCGACTGACTGCAAAGGGTTACTATTTAGAAGCAATAAATTTGCTACTTTCCCCGCAGCGATACTGCCGTACTGGTTGTCTATCGCAAATGCTTTGGCATTATTGATGGTTGCAGCAGATAGCAAGCTAATGAGATCTACTCCGGCTTGATCCATCATCGTTAATTCTTGATAAGTCGATAAGCCAGGTTGCGAGACGTAAGTTGGTGCGGGTGGCGTATCTGAGCCAAGCAGCAAGGTTGCGCCATTTTTATATAGATAATGTAGTGCTCGTTGCCCTTGAGAGAAAACTTGCTCAAGTTTAGCCACCTTTTGTTGATTACTTATTTCACCCCAGCCTTGACCCATTTCTCGAGAAAACCAGCGACCAGGCTCACTTTGATACCAAGCAATTTGAGACGGAGGTAATACGGTACGATATTCAGACGAGAAGGTGAAAGTGTTGTCAGTCACCTTCGCCAGAGCATTCATCACATTCAATGTGGCTTGATAGGCGATGTCTTTTTCGATGATGGTATCCAGCACAGCTTTTACATTGGTTGGTAGTTCGCTTTCGCTAGGGGCTGTATTTGGCGCTAACCAGTTCCAAAGTCCATGCGCCATAACGTTGATATTGGCATCTACAGCAAGTTGTTGCATATCAACGGCATTCGCATGTGCCATTACGGGTAACTTAAGTGAGTTTGCGGACTCGACTAACTGTTTGGCAGTTTCTTGGTTAATAAGCGGTATAGCACTGTTTTCTCCAAAGCCATCTTCAAAGTACAGTTTGGCACAAGTTGCACCGTCAGATTTCATTCGCGTTAAGGGCTGAGCTCCTTGGTGAGCGTGTGCTTGAGATGGTGTTAGCTCATGAGCAGGATCGCTGTGTTGTGCAGCAAAGTAGGGTTTATGTTGGTGTAGCTTTGAGTAACTAAGGCCTTCAGCATTATACCCTTGGTAAACTGGCATTGCGCCACAAAAGTAGGCGTCGGGTGCGGGGCCATTTGCTGTAAATTCGGTCATGCCGGTTGCAGTGTTTGACGGGTCAATAACTTGCGTGACGCCATAGTAAAGATAATTAGCGCCTTGCCGTTTTAAAAATGCTGTTTGCATCTGGCGAGCTCTAGGGGAGGTGTTAAGCAATCCCGGCATTGTTTTTAGGTGGACATGGCTATCGGTTAACCCTGGTATGAGGTATTGACCATGAGCATCAATGACCTGTGCTGCATCCGGTTTTTGACTTGAGTCAGAGACTTGTATAATTTTGCCATCTTGGATGGTGAGCCAATGATTGGAAATGATATTGACTTGGTGCTTATCAATAGGATTTAAAATGGTAGCATTGTCGATACGAAGGTCCACTGCTGCAAATAATGCATGAGAAGACAGGGCGCAACAGGCCGCAAATATTAATGTTTGTTTTTTCATAATGAAAACCAGTTAGTGTCGTATTAGATGTCTTCGAGCATAACTAGCGAGGTACTTTGTGTTTTAATTTTCATATAAATTAACTCTGAAATTTTTCTTAATTTAATTAAAACTATAATAATCAATAATGTAAGGTGTTCTGGGGTTGAAGAATTTGCTTTTGGGAAATTGGCTTGTTGTGCCTAAATTGAACCAGATTGTGGAGTATCCGACTGGCCGTGAATATACCGTCACCCCAAAAGTGATGAAATTACTGTTGGTGCTGGTCGATGCTAAAGCTGAGCCTCTGAGTATTGATACCCTCGTCGAGTTAGTTTGGCACCCGAAGGTGGTGTCTGACAATTCGGTCTATCAAGCTGTTGCGCAGTTAAGAAAGATTTTGAACACAGATCCGCAATACGAAGAATACATAGAAAGAATATCAGCTCAAGGCTACCGCATTCATCCAAACATTGCACTTAGAGAGCATAAAGTGGCTGTGATGCCAGTGAGCAAAAAGCGAATTTGGCTGCTTGGTGTCACCATTACGTTGCTCGCTCTAATCGCCTTTTTTGCTTTTTATATTCAAACTGATCAAAAGCACAAGACACAAAACAAACCTTATTTTGATGAGATCACTCTTGCCACACACCTATCCCAAAGTACAGCGGTGGAAGAGTTAGCGCGAGCGAAAACGATTTATCAACAAGTGTTATCTAAACAAAGTGATAATGTCGAGGCACTCAGTGGCTTATGCAATGCCTTTATGGGGCTTAGCGTATATGGCGCGGTGTCAGAGTATGAATCACTTGCTTTGTGTCGCCCATTGTTAGAGAAAGCACGGATCTTAGATGATACAAATATTGAAGTGATAACCTCTCTTGCGCGCTTTGCGGTGATGGAGAATGAAATTGAGCAAGCACAGGATTATTTTAAGCGCGGATTTGAGATCTCAACTAAGCATGCTCGCCTATGGCATTGGTATGGTCGATTTCTTCGGGACCAACACAAAATACCCGATGCAATTGCTGCGCATAAACAAGCGTATCAGTTAGCACCAAACGATGCGGTTATTATCCGAGGATTAGCCTATGCCTATTTGAATTTTAGAGAGTTAGTGCTCGCGCGAAAATATTTTGATCGTAGCGTTGCCATTGCCCCGCACACCAAAAACAATCCTCTCTATGCGCTAGACTTTTATCCGCTTAACCAGAATAGGGCAAGCGAATATTTGCTGTGGTACCAAAACAATCACATCAGTCATAGTAAATTGTACCCCGCGCAGCAATTGAGCCACATATTAGTGTTATTGAGTTTAGGGCGAGCAGAAGAAGCTGAGGAGAAATATCAGCAAGCCGCAAATTTAGGTTCAATTTCTACAGCATTTAGACTCTATGTTGAAGCCGGGATCGCATGGCGACAGGGTGATGTCGAAAAGGCCGAAGAACTCTTAAAACAGCGATACGAGCTAGACTCAAAGGGTAATCATTATGTGATGCCTTATATTCTTGCTTTACTTGCACGGCAGAAAGTACAATCCGCGCTAATACTTTTTGAACAGCATTTTGCTGATATCGCAGCGCTTACATTGCCAGAGGCAGGCAATGTAGGGCAATACCTTACTTATGCCCTGATGCTGAAACGTACAGATGAACAAAACAAGCTCAAGCGAGTAACACAGTTGTTGGCACAATACCTTAATCAAGGAAATCAGCTCGATGCAGCTTTATCTCCATACTGGTTCGCACTTAACAATGACACCGCAGAAACACAACAAGCGCTAACGCAGCTGCTCAACACTGGCTGGTTACCCGACTACAATGATAGTTTTTTTGCTACGGATCTTTATCTCGCTTTGACATCAGACCACGAATTTAAACAAGCATGGCTGAATAAGCTTGAAAGCAGACAGCGCGAGCTCTAATACTTTTGGTTACTCAGGCATAAAGTTCGCTATGTGATTTAAAAGTAGGGAGTGAATTTCTCTGGGTGCTTTCAAGCTTGTTATATGGGGTAAGGTATTGCTAAAGAATACGAAGGCAATGGTCTTGCTTTCAATATGTGCAATACTGCTATTGATTATGCTTTGCACACATTAAAACTTCATCGCATAATGGCAAACTACATGCCTTCTAATTTGCGGTTAGAAAAATTACTAAACCGTTTGGGTTTTGTAAAAGAAGGGTTGGCGCATGAGTACCTTAAAATTGCCGGAAAATGGGAAGATCATGTACTTACATCTCTCACGAGCAAGCAGTGTGCATCACATCGCAAGTATCGGACAAAGCGCTGTTACGTATTTTAGTGTTAGCTCCGCCTTTCTATACAAAAATACTTCACTACAATTTACCGCTGTTGCGGCGTAATAAACATAAAACAATATGAGCAATCAACAACATTGGCAAAGGAAGTGGAGAGAAGTATTAGGAGAGTCGACTGACTCAATGCCTGATATCAGGGAGGATTATGCTCTTCATTTCGACATATGGAAACTAGATGATGAAAAGCTCGAAGCCTGCTTTTCAATATTTCCAAATGGCAAGCGAATACTTAAAAGAGTGAATGAAGTCAGAAAAGTGTGTCCGCAATCTACAGATACTGATGATGAAACACTCTTAAGCAAGATAAATCAACTCAATGAAAATATAGAGATTGTGCTTCAAGCATTCGGCGATCAAGCACTTATTGAGTTAAATAGTGAAAAGTCTTCCACTGAGAAATATCGTGTTTATCGAGGCAGTGAAACGCTAAGGTGTGAAGTGTTTAAAAATGCGGATCCACCCACCATACATTTAGATGATGCACTGTCTGAAATTATCAAGAAACACTGTGGTGGAGAAGGTTACGAAGCACTTTGCTTTTTAAGTGAGCCGCTATACCAATTGGCTGGTTGCGATTATACCGTTTCGCGTTGGATAGCATGGGCAATGGTAGAAAACGAATACGATACCGATCCGTACTACGAAGCATTTGAGTTATACAAAATGAAAGCAGAGGCTGGATGGTCTGATGAGGAGCAATTTGTTTACATTAACAGCTCAGTGTTTAGCGAAGATGAGCTCGTTCAGGCCAAGTCTATATCGCCTTAATTGAGTTTTAAGTCTCACACCACATCACAATCTCACCGGCATTAAACATGGCTATTTTCAGCTAGGGTGATTTGTAGCTTGTTAGTTGAGCTTCATCTGGTACAATCAGTGGATTAACAAGCACAACCTGCCAATCAAGGCATTGATGTAATAATAAAGTGGTGTGAGATGAGAATTTTCAAAGCCAAGAGCCCAGCTGGATTTGCTGAAGAATATATTGTTGAGTCAATTTGGAACGGCGAATTCCCTCCGGGATCCATTCTACCTGCTGAGCGTGAGCTTTCTGAACTCATTGGTGTAACAAGAACAACACTGCGCGAAGTATTACAAAGGCTAGCTCGTGATGGCTGGTTGACTATCCAACATGGTAAGCCAACCCGAGTAAATAACTTTTGGGAAACATCAGGGCTTAATATATTAGAAACCTTAGCGCGTCTTGATGAAGATAAGATGCCTGAGCTGACCGATCAGCTGCTGTCAGCGCGTACCAATATTAGTGCTATCTATACGCGTGCGGCGATAAAATTCAACCCGCAGCGTGTTATCGATATTTTGTCTAAGCATGAAGAGCTAGAAGACACCGCAGAAGCGTTTGCCGATTATGACTACCAAGTTCACCATGAGCTGGCAGGTGCAGGGCAAAACAAAATTTACGTGCTTATTTTAAATGGCTTCAGAGGGTTATACTCAAAAATTGGTTGCCATTACTTTTCTGATTCAAGAACACGAGGACTGGCGAGACAGTTCTATGCAGATTTAACCAAACTGGCAGAAAATCAAGAACACGATGGTGCTATTTCATTGATGCGTAAGTATGGTCACCAATCGGGTGAAATTTGGCAGCAGATCCGCGGTGATATGCCAGAAAATATCATGGACTAATGTCCACTGAGTGATAGACATCTTAAAAAGGCTTCTTTGTGAAGCCTTTTTTGATCTCCGAATGGCATCGTGAGCGGAGGTATTTGCGTCTCATCGAATTTATAGATTGGTGCTATCGGTAAATTCGATTGTTAATTATGGCACTTGCCAAATACACTAGGCGCAGTTTTTGGTGGTGAGAATGACAAAGAGACTTTGGTTATGAATTTAGCTAGGGTTGTTTTTTCATAAGCACGCCACAATATTATGAACAAGATATTTTGGTCTCGACACGAGATACCAAGATAAGATTGGAAATAAACCTAACTATTGGAGATAAAAATGGGTGTATTAGTAGGCCGCAAGGCACCAGACTTTACAGCAGCAGCAGTACTAGGTAACGGTGAGATCGTAGATAGCTACAACCTGCACGAGCGTATTAAAGGTAAAAAAGCGGTTGTTTTCTTTTACCCACTAGACTTCACGTTTGTTTGTCCTTCAGAGCTAATCGCGTTCGACAAGCGTTACGAAGAGTTCCAAAAGCGTGGTGTTGAAGTGATCGGTGTTTCTATCGATTCTCAATTCTCACACAACGCATGGCGTAACACTCCAGTAAACGAAGGCGGTATCGGTCAAGTTAAATACGATCTAATCGCTGATGTTAAGCACGAAATCTGTCAAGCATATGACGTTGAGCACCCAGAAGCTGGTGTTGCTTTCCGTGGTTCTTTCCTAATCGATGCTGAAGGTAATGTACGTCACCAAGTAGTTAACGACCTACCACTAGGCCGTAACATCGACGAAATGCTTCGCATGGTTGATGCACTAGCATTCCACGAAGAGCACGGTGAAGTATGTCCAGCTGGTTGGACTGAAGGTAAAGCAGGTATGGATGCAAGCCCTGAAGGTGTTGCTAAGTTCCTATCTGAAAACGAAGGCGCACTATAATTTAGTGTCGACTTTGTGATATCTCGCTGATATCAAAAAAGAAACCCGCCAATTGGCGGGTTTTTTAATGGCTACTGATACCTCAATAGCTTTCTCAGGGTAATACCAAAAAATGTATTTAGCAAATAAGCTATTTGAAACGGAGAAATAGCTTTAGTAGCTAGGCAAAAATTTTGCTATTTAGTTGTTCTAAATGAGAAATTTTTAACGACGCTAATATGCTATTTCATCCTACAAATTGATTAGAGAATTAATTCAATTGGTATGATACTTTGACTACTCGGCTACCTTGCCTACTTTAGCAAGTGCCATGCTAGTTAAAGTTGATAAACTGACCCAGTGATTTTATCAGTTGAATGCTTAAGTAAGCGGCAAATAAACTGATCACGGGAGTTGCGAGCAGACTCAGAAATTCGAGTTCATTAATCATTAGTCTCTTCCTTTTTTTCTTGCTCGCTGTTATTGGTTGTTTGAAACGCTTTCTCTAAAGACTGTTTGGTCTCAATTTTTATTTCTTCTAGATTCGCTTTGATTGACTCTGTGATAGCTTGCGTTACTTTGGTTTTTACTTCTTGAAGTAATGAAGCATCAATTTCTGCAGCTGTTGTTGTCATGCTTGCTGTAAACAATAAAGTTGTCATGGTGATTTTCGCTAAAGTAGTCATAATAAGTTTCCTTGTAATTTGTTAGTCGCAATAACTATTACAAAGGTTGTGCCAAAATGAATTTAATTTTTATGTTATTGATTTTTATATTCTTTAATTTTTATTTTGCACAGGAGAATTAATGGGTGGTGAATTTGACCAGTGTAGGATGGGTGAAATGGCTAAGATTTAGTTAAATTTATTAAGGCTGGATTAAGCGAAGCAAGAAAGGATAAAAAACAATGTTCGGGCCGAATTAACGGCCAAAGTTAGGGTCATCAGGTAGGTCAACCAAGATTAATACTGCCCCTTTACCGCCATATTCTAAAGGTGCTTGGTGCATCGCCAGTATATCTGGATGCTGAACAAGATACTGCGGTACTTTATGTTTAAGCACACGCTCACCAATTCCATGCACCACGCACGCACAAGCAATATGCTGCTTCTTACAAGCATGAATTAATGCTGCTAGTTCTTGTTTTACTGTTTCTTTATTTAGCCCGTGTAAATCTAAGATGAGTTCGGGTGCGTAGTCACCACGCCTTAGCTGCTTTGCTAAATAGCGATCAGCTCCGGGCTTTACGAAATTGATGGTTCCCGACGTATCAATATCAGGAATATACTCGTCAGAAAAGTAAAACTCAGATTGCTGTTGCTTAACTTGTTGCTTCAGCTCAATGCTCTGAATTTTTTTCTTTTGTTTGAGCTGCACCTGATCTTGTTTGAGGGGTTTTACACCATTCAAAGACTCACGAAACATCGCGAAATCGTCATTTAGGTCAGCATTAGTGTTAGATTCTCTGTTCATGGTGGCATTTTAAATAAAAAAAGCATAAAAACCTAGCTTAAAAACCGCTACAATAGCGCCATATAGTTTGATCTTTAGAGAGTCATCATGACGGAAATGTCGCAACCACTTATTACCGAAGAAATGGCCGCTAGGCAAAAATTTTGCTATTTAGTTGTTCTAAATGAGAAATTTTTAACGACGCTAATATGCTATTTCATCCTACAAATTGATTAGAGAATTAATTCAATTGGTATGATACTTTGACTACTCGGCTACCTTGCCTACTTTAGCAAGTGCCATGCTAGTTAAAGTTGATAAACTGACCCAGTGATTTTATCAGTTGAATGCTTAAGTAAGCGGCAAATAAACTGATCACGGGAGTTGCGAGCAGACTCAGAAATTCGAGTTCATTAATCATTAGTCTCTTCCTTTTTTTCTTGCTCGCTGTTATTGGTTGTTTGAAACGCTTTCTCTAAAGACTGTTTGGTCTCAATTTTTATTTCTTCTAGATTCGCTTTGATTGACTCTGTGATAGCTTGCGTTACTTTGGTTTTTACTTCTTGAAGTAATGAAGCATCAATTTCTGCAGCTGTTGTTGTCATGCTTGCTGTAAACAATAAAGTTGTCATGGTGATTTTCGCTAAAGTAGTCATAATAAGTTTCCTTGTAATTTGTTAGTCGCAATAACTATTACAAAGGTTGTGCCAAAATGAATTTAATTTTTATGTTATTGATTTTTATATTCTTTAATTTTTATTTTGCACAGGAGAATTAATGGGTGGTGAATTTGACCAGTGTAGGATGGGTGAAATGGCTAAGATTTAGTTAAATTTATTAAGGCTGGATTAAGCGAAGCAAGAAAGGATAAAAAACAATGTTCGGGCCGAATTAACGGCCAAAGTTAGGGTCATCAGGTAGGTCAACCAAGATTAATACTGCCCCTTTACCGCCATATTCTAAAGGTGCTTGGTGCATCGCCAGTATATCTGGATGCTGAACAAGATACTGCGGTACTTTATGTTTAAGCACACGCTCACCAATTCCATGCACCACGCACGCACAAGCAATATGCTGCTTCTTACAAGCATGAATTAATGCTGCTAGTTCTTGTTTTACTGTTTCTTTATTTAGCCCGTGTAAATCTAAGATGAGTTCGGGTGCGTAGTCACCACGCCTTAGCTGCTTTGCTAAATAGCGATCAGCTCCGGGCTTTACGAAATTGATGGTTCCCGACGTATCAATATCAGGAATATACTCGTCAGAAAAGTAAAACTCAGATTGCTGTTGCTTAACTTGTTGCTTCAGCTCAATGCTCTGAATTTTTTTCTTTTGTTTGAGCTGCACCTGATCTTGTTTGAGGGGTTTTACACCATTCAAAGACTCACGAAACATCGCGAAATCGTCATTTAGGTCAGCATTAGTGTTAGATTCTCTGTTCATGGTGGCATTTTAAATAAAAAAAGCATAAAAACCTAGCTTAAAAACCGCTACAATAGCGCCATATAGTTTGATCTTTAGAGAGTCATCATGACGGAAATGTCGCAACCACTTATTACCGAAGAAATGGCCGTTGAAGCCTTTCAAGACTTACATACGATTCAGGACTGGGTGCGCTGGACAGCGAGCCAGTTTGTGAGTAACGAGGTGTTTTTTGGTCATGGTACGGATAATCCTTGGGACGAAGCGGTCAGTTTAGTGCTTCCGGTGTTGCATATGCCAATTGATGCCCCCAAAGAAATCATGCATGCGCGCATGACGCAAAGTGAAAAAGCGCATCTGATGGAGTTTATCAAAGCACGTATCGAGCAGCGTATTCCCGTCGCCTACTTAACCAATCAAGCTTGGTTTGCTGGTATGCCGTTTTATGTTGATGAGCGCGTATTAGTGCCACGCTCACCATTTGCAGAGTTAATCGCAAAACATTTTGCCCCGTGGGTAGCTGCACCGAATAAGGTAACGCGTATTTTAGATATGTGTACGGGCTCTGGTTGTATTGCGATTGCATTGGCCAAAGCATTTGAGCGCGCGCAAGTAGACGCAGTAGATATTTCTTTTGAAGCCTTAGAAGTGGCTGATCACAATATCAATCAGCATATGATGCAAGACAGAGTCTTTGCTATCCAGTCTGATGTATTTAGTGGTGTGCCGGGTCAAAAGTACGATTTAATCGTAGCAAACCCTCCTTATGTTGATGCAGAAGATATGTCAGATCTGCCAGAGGAGTTCCATCATGAGCCAGAGCTTGGCTTGGCGTCAGGAGAAGATGGCCTTGATGTGACCCGCACACTACTGGCAGAAGCGGCTGACCATCTAAATGATGATGGTTTGTTATTTGTCGAAGTTGGCAATTCTATGGTACATATGGAGCAGCAATTTCCTGAAGCGCCTTTTACTTGGTTAGACTTTGAGCATGGTGGTTTAGGGGTCTTTGTCGTATCCAAACAACAACTATTGGAATACTTTAAAAACTGATAGGGAGCCAATGCTCTCTATCGTCTATTTAGGAATGAGGAAAAACGATGGCAGGCAATAGCATTGGCCAATTATTTAAGGTGTCGACCTTTGGTGAAAGCCATGGCGCCGCGCTTGGTGGCGTGGTAGATGGTGTACCACCAGGGCTTGAGATCACTGAAGCTGATTTACAAATCGATTTAGATAGACGTAAACCAGGTCAAAGCCGCTACACAACACAGCGCCGAGAAGGCGATGAGATAAAAATTCTCTCGGGTGTGTTTGAAGGCAAGACCACAGGCACGAGCATTGGATTGTTGATTGAAAATACCGATCAACGTTCAAAAGATTACTCAAACATCAAAGACTTGTTCCGTCCGGGTCATGGCGACTATACCTATTGGCACAAATACGGACATAGAGATTATCGCGGTGGTGGCAGGTCGTCGGCACGTGAAACTGCCATTCGCGTTGCAGCAGGTGCAATCGCAAAAAAATATCTCAAACAAGTCCACGGCATCGAAATCAATGCCTGCCTTTCTCAATTAGGCCCGATTAAAGCCGAGCATTATGATTGGTCAGCGGTTGAAAACAATCCATTTTTCTTTCCCGATGAATCTAAGCTAGAAGCGCTAGATGAATATATGCGCACGCTGAAAAAAGAAGGTGATTCAGTCGGCGCGAAGGTAAAAGTCGTGGCGAAAAATGTGCCTGTTGGTTTAGGTGAGCCTGTGTTTGACCGTTTGGATGCTGAGATAGCGCACTCCTTGATGAGTATTAATGCCGTAAAAGGCGTAGAGATTGGTGATGGCTTTGATGTGGTTGAGCAAAAGGGCTCAGAGCATAGAGATGAGCTAACGCCACAGGGTTTTACCTCTAACCATGCAGGCGGCGTTTTAGCGGGTATTTCTACAGGGCAAGATATTATCGCATCAATTGCGCTAAAACCGACATCAAGCATCTCGGTACCGGGGCAGAGTATTGATACCCACAACCAACCGCAAGAAGTTGTGACGAAGGGTCGCCATGACCCTTGTGTTGGTATTCGTGCCATTCCAATCGCAGAAGCCATGTTGGCCATTACGCTCATGGATCACTTATTACGTCACCGTGGTCAAAACCAAGACGTAAATTTGCCGCACAAGCCAATTCCTGGTCATATCTAGCCAGTAGCGAGTAAGCTAATTTTGGCACAGTGATTGCTTTTCTTGGACAAATCAAGGAGAGCAATCATGATCACTTACCAAACCCACTCCGCAATTCGTACCACTGAGTCTGTTTCCGAGCAGCAAAACCTTGCCCAAACTAAACGAGCTAATACCGCTGCGCAGGAGCAAGACTATGTCGCGGCTGCTAACATCGCAGCCCAATCATCCCCTACACTCGATAATAAAGCCGACGAGCCATATAAATATGAAGTGGTGGAGCGCAATCAGTCATTTCTCGAAAAAATGAGAGAAGCGGTAATGTTTAGCCGCTTAGGGGCAAATAAAGAGAAAATTGACGAATTAAAAGAGAAAATGGCAGAACTTGAAAAGCTTGCGGCTGAGGGAAAAATTTCACCTGAAGAATTAGAAGATCGGATGGCTGCCTTACAAGAAGCGATGAGAGAAGCGGTAACTCAGGAAGAAAACAAAGCGAACAAGGACACGCTAATGAGTTAATGAGGCTTAAAATAATAAAAGCCTCAGCTGAGGCTTTTATCATAGCTATAAACTAACAGCGTTTAGCTGTGATATTTTTCACACGCTTCTAGCGTATTTTCGATTAAGCTTGCGACGGTCATTGGGCCCACACCACCTGGCACTGGGGTAATAAAGCTCGCGTTTTGTTCTGCGATGTCGTATTGCACGTCACCTACCAGTTTGCCAGATTCTAAGCGATTAATACCTACATCAATAACAATCGCGCCTTCTTTAACCCAGTCACCCGGAATAAACTCAGGTTTACCTACGGCCACAACCAATAGATCGGCACGACGCACATGGGTTTCGAGGTCTTGCGTAAATTTATGGCAAACGGTTGTAGTACAACCAGCAAGTAGCAGCTCTAGTGACATAGGGCGACCAACGATGTTTGAAGCACCAACCACAACAGCATGCATGCCTTTATAACGAACACCGGTAGAGTCGAGTAGGGTGATGATCCCTTTTGGCGTACAAGGTCTCAGTGCTGGCATTCTTTGGGCAAGACGGCCTACGTTGTATGGGTGAAAGCCGTCGACGTCTTTATGAGGATCAATACGCTCTAACACTTTTTCTGCGTCTAGGCCTTCAGGTAGCGGCAATTGTACTAAGATCCCATCAACTTCAGGATCTGCATTAAGCTCATCAACAAGCGCAAGTAATTGCTCTTCGCTTGTGTCACCTGGTAAGTCGAAAGATTTAGAAACAAATCCGACTTCTTCACAGGCTTTACGCTTTGAACCAACATAAACTTGGCTCGCGGGATCCTGGCCTACTAATACCACAGCCAAGCCAGGCGCTCTTAGACCTTGCGCTAGTCTGTCTTGAACTCGTTGTGCAACAGTAGAACGAACTTGTTTCGCGATAGCTTTGCCATCAATGATGTTTGCCGTCATGATTGACCTATATTAAGGGTTAAAAAACTTGAACGATGATAGAGCCTTTAAATTCTTCTATACAAGCACTTTCATGTATTGATGAAATGATTGCTTATAAAGATGAAAAATGGGGTCGCTCTATTTATATGTCTCTTTAGTTACTACAAAGGAGGACATTTGCCCGCTATTTTCTCAAAAAACAGCCAGTCCGCCAAGTTTGCATTGCGTAAAAGCAAAGGTTTTCATGATCTGTTCTACAAGAAGCGTTCAAAAATTGTTTAAGTCAGCTGTTTTATCAACAATTTGTGGCAAAATTAGGCAGTTGAAACAAAAACTAAAAAAAATATTTGACCTACTTCGGGCAAATCACTATTATGCACCCCGTTGCCAACGAGGACTCACCGATAAAAAGGTTCTTAGTTCTCCAAGGTCACAGTCGGCGATTAGCGCAGCTTGGTAGCGCACTTGGTTTGGGTCCAAGGGGTCGCAGGTTCAAATCCTGCATCGCCGACCACTTTTAAAATAAGAAGTAGCATGAAGATGTTTACGAGTTTGCGCCCTTAGCTCAGCTGGATAGAGCAACGCCCTTCTAAGGCGTCGGTCGAAGGTTCGAATCCTTCAGGGTGCGCCATCTTATTTTAATCCACATGTAGTGGCGGCTGTAGCTCAGTTGGTAGAGCCCTGGATTGTGATTCCGGTTGTCGTGGGTTCAAGTCCCATCAGTCGCCCCATCTACATGCCAAAATTAGTCGGCGATTAGCGCAGCTTGGTAGCGCACTTGGTTTGGGTCCAAGGGGTCGCAGGTTCAAATCCTGCATCGCCGACCACTTCTACAAAATATATATGTTCGGCGATTAGCGCAGCTTGGTAGCGCACTTGGTTTGGGTCCAAGGGGTCGCAGGTTCAAATCCTGCATCGCCGACCACTTCTACAAAATATATATGTTCGGCGATTAGCGCAGCTTGGTAGCGCACTTGGTTTGGGTCCAAGGGGTCGCAGGTTCAAATCCTGCATCGCCGACCACTTCTACAAAATATATATGTTCGGCGATTAGCGCAGCTTGGTAGCGCACTTGGTTTGGGTCCAAGGGGTCGCAGGTTCAAATCCTGCATCGCCGACCACTTCTACAAAATATATATGTTCGGCGATTAGCGCAGCTTGGTAGCGCACTTGGTTTGGGTCCAAGGGGTCGCAGGTTCAAATCCTGCATCGCCGACCACTTCTACAAAATATATATGTTCGGCGATTAGCGCAGCTTGGTAGCGCACTTGGTTTGGGTCCAAGGGGTCGCAGGTTCAAATCCTGCATCGCCGACCACTTCTACAAAATATATATGTTCGGCGATTAGCGCAGCTTGGTAGCGCACTTGGTTTGGGTCCAAGGGGTCGCAGGTTCAAATCCTGCATCGCCGACCACTTCTACAAAATATATATGTTCGGCGATTAGCGCAGCTTGGTAGCGCACTTGGTTTGGGTCCAAGGGGTCGCAGGTTCAAATCCTGCATCGCCGACCACTTCTACAAAATATATATGTTCGGCGATTAGCGCAGCTTGGTAGCGCACTTGGTTTGGGTCCAAGGGGTCGCAGGTTCAAATCCTGCATCGCCGACCACTTTCTCTCTAGTATCTCAGTCATTTATTTCAAATTTACTAACTTTTAATCAATTAGCACCAATATGCCTAATTATTTAACCTGATTGCTCGACTCCGTCGTTGAATAGGTTATAATGCCGCGTCTATTAATTAACGTAGTGCCCGTAGGGCAGGCAACAAGCGTCACATGCAACGGAGAGTTTGGCAATTTAGCCGAAGGCCCACAAAAAGCATGATGGTTGTCTTGTTAGTAAGGAAGGTGCTTTGTCGCCCAAAAATGAAGATTGAGGTAAATCATGCAAGTTTCTGTTGAGACGACTCAAGGCCTTGAGCGCCGTCTGACCATCACCGTTCCTGCAGAGAACGTTGAGACTGAAGTTAAAAAACGCCTACAACAACTGTCAAGAACACAGCGTATCGATGGCTTCCGCCCTGGTAAGGTTCCAGTGTCAATCATCACTAAGCGTTACGGCGCGGCTGTACGTCAAGAAGTTGCTGGCGATCTGATGCAGCGTAACTATATCGAAGCAATCATTGCTGAGAAAATCAACCCTGCAGGCGCACCATCTTTTGCTCCTAAGTCACTAGAAGCTGGTAAAGATCTAGAATTCGACGCAACTTTTGAAGTATACCCAGAAGTTGAACTTAAAGATCTAGACAAAATCGCGGTTGAGAAGCCAGCAGTTTCTGTCACTGATGAAGACCTAGCGAACATGCTTGAAACGCTTCGTAAGCAACACGCTTCTTGGACTGAGAGCGATGCTGCAGCTGGCGAAAAAGACCGTGTAACGGTTGATTTCGTTGGTACAATCGACGGTGAAGAGTTCGAAGGCGGTAAAGCTGAAGACTTCCCTCTAGAGCTTGGTCAAGGTCGTATGATCCCAGGTTTTGAAGACGGTATCGTTGGCAAAAAAGCAGGTGAGGAAGTTGTTTCTGACGTCACTTTCCCTGAAGAATACCACGCTGAAAACCTAAAAGGTAAAGCGGCTCAATTCACAATCACTGTGAAGAAAGTTGAAGTTCAAGAGCTTCCTGAACTAACTGACGAGTTCGCAACTAAGTTTGGTGTTGCTGAAGGCGGCGTTGACGCACTTAAAGAAGAAGTTAAGAAGAACATGGAGCGTGAGCTAAACCAAGCGGTTAAAGCGAACGTGAAAGATCAAGCTATCAAAGGTCTTCTAGAAACTAACGAAGTTGAAGTGCCAAAAGCACTAATCGACCAAGAAATCGATGCACTTCGTCAACAAGCTGCACAACGTTTTGGCGGCAACGCACAAAACATGCCTGAGCTTCCAGCTGAGCTATTCCACGAGCAAGCAGTAACTCGCGTGAAAACTGGCCTACTACTAGGTGAAGTGATCAAAGCGAACGACATCAAAGTTGATGAAGATAAAGTTGCTGAACTAATCGACACAGTTGCTTCTGCATACGAAGATCCAAGTGAAGTAGTGGCATACTACAAAGCAAACGATCAGCTAATGCAGCAAATGCGCAACGTTGCGATGGAAGAGCTAGCAGTTGAAGCAGTACTTGCTGCTGCATCTGTTTCTGATGTTGAAAAGTCATTCGACGACATCATGAATCCACAGGCTGCTCAATAAGTCTTTGAAGAAATCATTGACTTACAGCTAAGCTGAAGTTTAAATGGCTCGAGTTACTCTAATAGAGAATTCGGGCCATTTTTGTTTTTAGGCCTTGATATTGAAGCATTAAGTACTTATATCTTGAGGCATGGCTTATTTTATTAGCTATACTTATTTTACGAGTCAGGTTTCGTTGAGTATTACTGCTACAGTTATATCTACTCGTTTCAATTCGCTCAAAAAAGTATTAGCCTAAACACCGATCACAGAATGTTTTTATGGACCGCGCTAAGTCCAATAAAATTGTTGCGAATACGCAATAGATTCTGTGCTAATAAGGAATAAAAAACATGAATGATGGTATGATCGATCCAATCAATGCGTTAGTACCTATGGTCGTGGAGCAAACGGCTAAAGGCGAGCGTTCTTATGATATTTACTCACGACTGCTAAAAGACCGTATTATTTTCTTAACTGGTCAAGTCGAAGACCATATGGCCAATCTAATTGTGGCGCAGATGCTGTTCTTGGAATCAGAAAGCCCTGACAAAGATATATTCTTGTATATCAACTCGCCAGGTGGTTCTGTGACTGCTGGGATGTCAATCTACGACACGATGAATTTTATCAAGCCTGACGTTAGTACGGTTTGTGTTGGTCAAGCTGCGAGTATGGGGGCATTTTTGCTATCTGGCGGTGCTAAAGGTAAACGTTATTGCTTACCTAATTCTCGTGTGATGATCCACCAACCTTTAGGTGGTTTCCAAGGTCAGGCTTCTGATTTTGAAATTCACGCCCGTGAAATCTTGGCGATCAAAGAAAAATTGAATCGCTTAATGGCGGAACACACTGGTCAACCTTATGATGTGGTTGCGCATGACACAGATCGAGACAACTTTATGACTGCAGATCAAGCGTTAGAATATGGCCTGATTGATGCGGTTCACTCTCGTCGAGAGCTTAAGTGATTATGAATTAGCCGATGAATTGAATTCATCGGCTTCTACTGTGCCAAAGCCAAATTTCTTTGGTATAGTTAAAAGAAATACGATGTTATCTAGAGATAACAGCAATTGAATGAGGTAGCTGAATGTCAGACACTCCAACAGACGGCGATAAGAATAGCAAGCTACTCTACTGCTCATTTTGCGGTAAGAGCCAGCATGAAGTTCGTAAGTTAATTGCCGGTCCATCTGTCTATATATGTGACGAGTGCGTTGAACTTTGTAACGACATTATTAGGGAAGAAATCAAAGATATTGCGCCTAAGCATGACGCGTCTGATAAATTACCTGTGCCAAAAGAGATCAGAAATCACTTAGATGATTATCTGATAGGTCAAGACCACGCTAAAAAAGTCTTGTCTGTTGCTGTTTATAATCACTATAAGCGCCTGCGTAACCAAGGCGGCAAAGGTGATGTAGAGCTTGGTAAGAGTAATATTCTACTAATTGGTCCAACGGGTAGTGGTAAAACCCTTTTAGCAGAAACGCTTGCACGTTTACTTGACGTTCCATTCACAATGGCAGATGCAACGACATTAACCGAAGCCGGTTATGTGGGTGAAGATGTTGAAAACATCATTCAAAAGCTTCTGCAAAAATGTGATTACGACGTAGAGAAAGCACAGCGTGGTATCGTTTACATTGACGAAATCGACAAAATTTCAAGAAAATCTGGCAACCCATCAATTACCCGTGATGTGTCAGGTGAAGGTGTACAACAAGCACTACTAAAACTGATTGAAGGCACGGTTGCATCTGTTCCGCCACAAGGTGGTAGAAAGCACCCGCAACAAGAGTTTTTACAAGTAGATACTTCTAAGATCTTGTTTATCTGTGGTGGTGCGTTTGCAGGCCTAGATAAAGTCATCGAGCAGCGTAGTACAAAAAATACTGGAATTGGGTTTGGTGCTGAAGTTAAATCTAAAGACTCTGAGCGCTCATTAAGCGAAACGTTTAAAGACGTAGAGCCTGAAGATTTAGTTAAGTACGGCTTAATTCCTGAATTTATTGGTCGTTTGCCTGTAGTCGCGACTTTGACTGAACTAGACGAAGAAGCACTAATTGAAATTTTAAATGAGCCTAAGAATGCACTTACTAAGCAGTATGCGGCGCTATTTAAGATGGAAGGTGTTGACCTTGAATTCCGTGAAGATGCGCTACGAGCGATTGCTCATAAAGCGATGGAGCGTAAAACGGGTGCCCGTGGTCTGCGTTCGATTGTTGAAGGCGTATTGCTTGATACTATGTATGAGCTTCCTTCACTAGAAGAAGTGAGTAAAGTCGTCATTGATGAAACAGTGATCAAAGGCGAATCAGACCCTATTATGATTTACGAAAATAACGGTAAAGAAAAAGCGGCGTCTGAATAGCTCAGTATGAAATTGAAAAAAGGAGCCTAGTGCTCCTTTTTATTTCTTAGTCCACATCAGATAGAAACCAATATAGTCAAATTGCTATAACGATCAAAGGCAATAGTGAGACAAGTTTTTAGGGTGAATTTTTTATACATTTCACCACGGTAAATTGAGTGTCAACACTAAGCTTTTTATACGTTAAATTGATCTCTACTTGATGCGGATTACTATAAACTATTGAACTTTATCTGCGTTATCCCCATATAGCTCAGTATTCCCAAAATTAATTGAAGTGCGAAGAGAACATAATGACGCTTGAAAGAACGGATCGAGTAGAAATTCCTGTGCTAGCGCTACGCGATGTAGTGGTGTATCCGCATATGGTGATCCCGCTGTTTGTAGGCCGAGAAAAATCAATAAAATGCCTAGAAGCTGCGATGGACAATGACAAGCAAATCTTTTTAGTTGCGCAAAAAGACGCCTCAGTTGATGACCCAAGCACTGATGATGTCTATCAGACTGGTACCATTGCAACGGTACTACAGTTACTCAAACTACCTGATGGCACAGTGAAAGTGCTGGTTGAAGGTACTCAACGCGCAAAAATAGATGAGTTTCTAATTACAGACGAATATTTCTTGACGCAAGCTCAGTATATTCCATCTCAGGATGTAGATGAGCAAGAGCAAGACATATTAGTTCGCAGCGCAATTAGCCAATTCGAAGGCTATGTGAAGCTAAATAAAAAGATCCCACCAGAGGTACTAACGTCAGTATCGGGTATTGATGAAGCTGCACGCTTAGCGGACACGATGGCTGCTCATATGCCAATTAAAGTACCTGAAAAACAAAAGGTGTTAGAAATTAACGATGTGACCGAACGCCTTGAGTATTTGATGGCGTTGATGGAAGGCGAGATTGACCTACTTCAAGTAGAGAAAAAGATCCGCTCACGCGTTAAAAAGCAAATGGAGAAATCCCAACGTGAGTACTATCTGAATGAGCAAATGAAAGCTATTCAGAAAGAGCTTGGTGAGCTGGATGATGTACCTGACGAATTTGAAGCCCTGAAAAAGCGTATTAGCGAAGCGAATATGCCGCAAGAAGCGGAAGAAAAAGCGCTTTCAGAGCTTAACAAACTTAAAATGATGTCACCTATGTCTGCGGAAGCGACGGTTGTGCGCTCGTACATTGAGACGATGATCAATGTACCTTGGAAAAAGCGCTCAAAGGTGAAAAAAGACCTAGCTGGTGCGCAAAAGATACTTGATGCCGATCATTATGGTCTTGAGAAAGTGAAAGACCGCATCATCGAATATCTAGCGGTACAGCAGCGCACCAATAAGCTTAAAGGTCCTATCTTATGCTTAGTCGGCCCTCCAGGCGTTGGTAAAACCAGTTTAGGTCAATCTATCGCGCGTTCTACGGGTCGTAAGTACGTACGTATGGCGCTCGGTGGCGTGCGCGACGAAGCTGAAATTCGCGGACACAGACGAACTTATATTGGCTCAATGCCGGGTAAGCTTATCCAAAGCATGTCGAAAGTTGGCGTGAAGAACCCGCTTTTCTTGTTGGATGAAATCGATAAGATGTCATCGGATATGCGCGGCGACCCAGCATCGGCTCTACTAGAAGTGTTAGATCCAGAGCAAAATAGCAACTTTGCAGACCACTATTTAGAAGTGGACTACGATCTGTCTGATGTTATGTTTGTTGCGACTTCTAATAGCTTTAACATTCCAGGTCCATTATTAGACCGTATGGAAGTCATTCGTCTTTCTGGTTACACCGAGGACGAAAAGCTGAATATTGCCAAGCAGCACTTAATTCCAAAGCAAGTGAAACGCAATGGATTAAAAGAGTCTGAAATCAATATTGAAGACAGCGCGATCATTGGCATTATCCGCTACTACACGCGTGAAGCGGGTGTCCGTAATCTAGAGCGCGAAGTATCTAAGTTGTGCCGAAAAGCAGTTAAGAACATCTTGCTAGATAAAAATGTTAAGCAAGTTGTGATTAACCAAGAAAACCTTGAAGACTTCTTAGGTGTACAACGTCACGATTACGGCAAGGCGGAAGATGGCGATAGAGTTGGTCAAGTTACCGGTCTTGCATGGACAGAAGTCGGGGGTGACTTACTCACTATCGAATGTGCGGCAGTACCAGGTAAAGGCAAACTTGCTTACACCGGCTCGCTGGGCGATGTGATGCAAGAGTCAATTCAGGCGGCAATGACGGTGGTGCGCAACCGTGCTGACAAATTACGCATTAATGACGATTTCTACGAAAAACGTGATATTCATGTTCACGTTCCTGAAGGTGCAACACCAAAAGACGGCCCGAGTGCCGGTATTGCGATGGTAACGGGCTTAGTATCAAGCCTTACTGGCAATCCAGTACGTGCAGATGTTGCGATGACAGGTGAAATTACCTTGCGTGGTGAAGTTCTGCCTATCGGTGGTCTGAAAGAGAAATTATTGGCAGCACACCGTGGTGGAATTAAGCGAGTTCTAATACCGAAAAAGAACGAGCGTGACTTAAAAGAAATTCCAGAGAATGTTCTTGAAGGGCTTGATATTCATGCGGTGTCATGGATTGATGAGGTATTATCACTGGCGTTAGCGCACCCAATAGACAGTTTTAGTGTGGAATCGCAAAAAAACTAAGAAAAAAGCCAAAAAATTGAGTGAAAAGGCTTTTCAAATCTAAAAGGTGTGTTAAGTTAGGCACTGTATTCAAGCCTACTGGTTCGGAAGCCCCGTAATCACTAGGCTTGAGAAAGATTTCGAGAATTAGAGAGTCGCTGTGATGTCTCTAAATGAATAGCAAAAGTTACCAGTAAGAAGTAACTTTTGACAATAACTATGGAAGAGGATGATATTGTGAATAAATCTCAATTAATCGATCAAATCGCAGCTGATGCTGACATTTCTAAAGCGGCTGCTGGTCGTGCGCTAGATTCATTCATTGAGTCTGTAACGGGTGCACTAAAAGACGGTGACTCTGTTGCACTTGTAGGTTTTGGTACTTTCTCAGTGCGCGAGCGTGCTGCACGTTCTGGTCGTAACCCACAAACTGGTGAGACTATTCAAATCGCAGCAGCTAACATCCCATCTTTCAAAGCGGGTAAAGCGCTTAAAGACGCAGTAAACTAATTCAATTTGAATTAGGCGGTGCAGAGTCATCGCGAACTGCTTCAAGATAAAAGGCGTATCTGCTAAGATACGCTTTTTTTATACCATCACTAATCTGATTGGTGTAATGCTTAACCCAAATCTAGCAAACACAAAGTGCTTAGGTGCTTTGACTTAGATAAGAGAAACAATAAATGCTTGAAAAGATCAGAGAAGGCTCGCAAGGCCCGGCGGCTAAAATCGTATTAGGTTTAGTCATCTTATCTTTTGCGTTAGCAGGGATCGGTGGTTACCTAGGTCAAACCACAGAGCAGCCTGTCGCAGAAGTGAACGGAGTAAAGATTTCACAAACTAAGTTTTCTCGTGCTTACTCAAATGAACGTGCACGACTAGAGCAACAGTTTGGCGAATACTTTGCACAGATTGCAGCCGATCCTAATTATATGGCGCAAATTCGCCAAGGTGTTGTTGATCAATTAGTACAACAAGAATTACAAACCCAACTAGCTAAAGAGCTTGGTCTTCGTGTAAGCGACGAGCAGGTTAAAAAAGCGATTGTTGAAATGCCATATTTTCAAAATGGTGGAGAATTCAGTAACGACCGTTACCTACAAGTTATCCGTCAAATGAACTTCCAGCCAGATAGTTTCCGTGAATATCTTCGTGACGAGATGACTCGTGCGCAGTTAATCTCTGCGGTTGCAGGCACTGATTTTGTATTGAAAAACGAACTTCAGCAATCTATTGCGCTACAGCAACAAACTCGTGCTATCGACTATGCAGTATTAAGCAAAGAGTTGGTGAAAGATGAAGTGTCAGTATCAGATGAAGAAGTTCAGAACTACTACGACTTGAATCAAACTCAGTTCCAAGCCCCAGAATTAGTCGCGGTTAACTATATCGAGCTAAAAGCTGAAGATTTAGCGCCTGCAGAACCAGTGACTGAAGAAGCGTTAAAAACGTATTACGAAGAGCAAAAAAACCAATATCTTGAACCTGAAAGACGCCGCGTGTCACACATTCTTGTTGATGCAAGCGAAGATGCTGAAGCCGCTAAACAAAAAGCAGATGAAATTCTGGCTGAATTGAATAACGGTGCTGATTTTGCCGTTGTTGCAGAAGAAAAATCTGACGACGTGGTGAGCGCTGAGCTTGGCGGAGACCTAGACTGGATTGAAAGAGACATGATGGATCCGGCGTTTGAAGATGCAGCATTTACGCTTGCCGAGGTAGGTGATGTATCTGAAGTGGTTGAATCTGAGTTTGGTTTTCACATTATCAAGCTAACAGACATTCAGCGCCAACAGGCACAATCTTTTGAAGACGTAAAAGACGACCTTCGTGCAGAGCTTGAAAAAGCTGCCAAGATCGATGCGTTCTATCAAAAGCAAACCCGTGTAGCTGAACTTGCTTTTGAAATGGCTGACTCGCTACAAGACGCTGCTGAAGCCGCTGGCGTTGAAATCAAATCAACTGAGCTGGTAAGTCGTAATGCGCTTCCTGAGCCACTTAATTCACCAGCGATAAGCAATACTATCTTCACGCCAGAGCTGCTAGAAGACCGCGTAAACTCAGAAGTGTTAGAAGTTGCACCTGAGCATATCGTAGTCGTCCGTGTTGCTGAGCATAAAGCGGCTGCGACGAAGCCTCTTGAGGAAGTCAGCGCGCAGATCAAAACGCAGTTGAGCAATGAAAAAGCGTCGACATTAATTGCAGAGAAAGCACAGTCACTATTTGAGCAACTACAAGGTAGTTCTACTTTAGCTGAGATTGCCAAAGCACAAAATATCGAAGTGAAAAGCGTGACTGAGCTTAAGCGTCGTAGCTACGACGTACCGCCAGCTATCGCAGCAGAAGCATTTAAATTGCCTCAGCCTGGTGTAGCAGAAACAGAATCTGCACTTGTAGAGCTTGGTAATGGTGACTCGGCATTTGTGGTGCTGAAGTCTGTAACCACGCCTGAAGTTGATGGCAAAGTTGATGCGCAGCAGAAGCAGTCAATCACGGCTTCTTATGCAAACAAAAACTATCTTGAGCTACTAGCAGCACTAGAAGCTAAGTCTGAAGTGAAAAGACCACAGTTACAGGTCACAGAGCAGCAATAATCGTTTTTAGATAGCAGAAAGGCGCCAACACGGCGCCTTTTTTATGCCTTGTGAAGGGATATCGGTATTATTGAATATGCTCAAGTACGGTGCTTGCAACCGCTTGTGAAGACTGATAATTCTGCCCCGTCACTATGCGGCTATCTACCTTGATAAAAGACGCATCCCGCTCTCCATATACAAAATTCCCTCCAAGCTCTTCCACTTTAGGCTGAATTTGAAAAGGAAAATGCTTGAAATACGCTCTATCTGGATTTTCAAATGCGGTAGGGTAACCGGTGATTTGCTTTCCTTTTATGAGATACTCGCCATTTTTCAAGCGCAAATTAACGATACCTGCTGTACCATGGCATACGGCGGCAACAACACCTTGGTTTTGTTCATATATATGCATAGCAATACGCTGTAGAGTAGGGTTTTCCGCTACTTCATACATGGCATTGCTGCCGCCAACATAATAGATTGCCGCATATTGGCTAGGGTCGACTTCTGCTGGGCGCATTGTGTTGCTGAGCGCATACATATAGTCAGGTTGGTAAAGGTACTTTTTATGTTCGCCGTTTGAAGTATTTATATAGCTCAGGTTTAACGCGCCACCTTGTGTGCTGACGAAATCAACAATTAGTCCTGCTTGAGTAAATACGTCATAGGCACTGAATAGCTCTTCGAAGCTCGTGCCAGCTGGCAGCTGACTATCGCCGTGAAAGGCCTTGCTTGATGCGACAATGAGCACTCGGCGACCTAAGTTCGTTACTTGCTCGGAAGTTAGCGTGGTTTGCTGCGCCGATTTACTGATGATTTGCCATGTGCCAGCTATTTTCTTTAGGAGTAGGTGATCGATGTACTGCACGTTTGACTTCAATATATCAATACGGATTTTGGCCTGTGCAAGGTGGTCATTCACGCTGATATTTAGAATTTTGGCGCGCCTGCCAGTGTCTTTTTTAGAGCCTTTATACCAACTCAAATACTCTTTCAACGGGACTTGCCACATCGCTTGGTCTGACTTTTCTAAAATAAGCATCGCATCGGGATGAAACGCTTTTCTTATCACTTCAGGCTGGTTGTTCACGGTGCCACTGATATAGTGGTTTAATACAGCGGTAATTTTAGCGGTCTCATCCTCAAAAGCGACGGCGTTGCTGGTTTGGATAAGTAGTAAAAATAACAATGGTACTAGTTTTGATAGGGTCATAAGTTTCTCCTGTAATGACTCAGAAGAAACATAAACTTATTTAATTAAAGCAGTCACCTAGAGTATATTTTAGGAGTCTGAGAGTATGTTTTCGGAGTGCTTAAAGCTATTTGGAGAGTACCCCGTAAGCTTCTTAAATGCGGCAAAAAACGTGGATGCAGAATTAAAACCACACTCTAGTGCAAGGTGTTCCAGCGGCATGTTGGTGATCGAAAGCAAGTGTTTCGCATATTCAACTCTCAAGCCATTGAGATATTGTTTAAAGTTACAATGATAGTGACGGTTCACTATTTGCGATAATTTGTTGTGGCTTGTTCCTAATCGTTTAGCTAATCGGGGTAGCGTTAAATCCGGCTCAGTAAATAGCTTGCTTTCTGACATTAGCGACTCAAGTTTGGCTACGAGCTGATTATATTCATCGTCGCTTATGTGCGTATTGGCATATTTCTTTTCATTAGCAGTTGGTTTTCGTAGTAATTTGGGTGCGAAAAGGATACTTAAATAGAGCACAAAACTGAACGTGAGTGCTCCTGTGATGTAAGAAGTGAATGACGAAAAGAAATACGCGGCCCAAATGAGCCAGCAACCGCAGATCACAACCAAAGATAGATGAAACTCGGCGTTGTTATTTGCGCTTTTAGATGTTGTTAAGCAGTAAAAAGTATAAGAACTTATCAGTAAATAACCTAGCCAAAAATAGGATGTGCCTTTGTAACCCCAAGTTTGCCAAATTTCAGGGTGAAGTTGATAGGGCATAAATATACCAAATCCAATAATAAAGCCGCTTAAAGCCAAAAAATGCATTGTTAGATAACGATTTCTGGTTTTACTGTAGCTTGCAAGTACAAAATTGAGCAGGCAGGGGCCAAGCAAAAAGTAGGCACTCAAACCTATTTGTAGAATCGTTTTATCCAGCTCTGGGTTAAAGTAAAAAAGGACTGATTTACCAATTCGAATGCAGAGTAAAATGAGCAGCACCGACACCCAGCGCAGTGCCTTTGCCTCCTGAAATTTTACTAGCAGTAGGGCGCTGAGAATAAAGCCGTTAAATACTCCAACAAGTGAGAAGAAAAATAACAGATGGGCGCTAAAATCCATTTCTCATTCCCTCGTGAAATTAAGCTGACAGCAGCTTCTGCATAGTTTTAGATTTTGGAGTATTGAACACACACTCCGTTTCGCCATATTCGACGACTTTGCCGCGATTTAATACCAAAATCTCATCACTCATGTGACGAACCAAACTCAAATGATGTGTGATAAGCACGTACGCAAGTCCCGTTGCTGCTTGTAATTCCAGCAGCAGATTCACAGTTTGTGCGCGTACGGATGGGTCTAATGATGACAACGCTTCATCCAATACCAGCACTTTAGGGTCTAAAATAAGGGCTCTCGCTAAGGCAACCCGCTGTAACTGCCCACCACTAAACATATGAGGATAATAGTCTATGTGTTCGCCAAGTAGCCCGACGCGACTGAGTGTGATGCGGATTTTCTTATAGCGCTGCTCTTCGGTGAGTTCTGTATTGTATTGCAGACAATCATCAAGTATGTCCCCAATGGTGAGACCCGGGTTGAGCGAGCGAGTTGGGTCTTGAAAAATAAGACGAATAGTACGGCAGTCATGATTGCGAATACCAGCGTCTTCTACAATTTGGCCGTTTAGTAATATTTGTCCAGAGTCTGCCATGTCGGCACCGGCAAGTACTTTGGCGAGCGTACTTTTACCAGAGCCGGTCTCGCCTATAATTGCGAGGGTTTGTCCGGGAGCAAGCGCAAACGACACATCTCTGAGTACCTGCAACGAGCGGCGTCTGAACAGTCCTTGGCGAGAAGTGTAGGACTTGTTTAAAGACTGTACTTTTAAGACGGGTTGCATTTTTGCTTCACCTTAATTAACGGAAAGTGGCAAGCGTAACTATGACCATGCGAGCGACTTTGCCTTGGCGTGACGACACATTCTTTTTGCGCTTGAGGGCATCTAGGCCCCAAGCGACATCCTATGGGTAAATGCTGTAATGGGGGAATAGTGCCTTTCAGGGCATAAAATGCTTCTTTATGGCCGAGCCCTTGACCAAAGTCCGGCAAACTCTTAACCAGCGCTTGGGTGTAGGGATGTAATGGCTGTTTAAAAATAGCCTGAGTAGGGCCTGCTTCAACCATCTGTCCGCAGTAGAGCACATGCATTGCATGAGACCAGTCGGAGATCTCTTCCAGCTCATGCGAAATCATTAATATCGACATGTTCTTAAGCTGGTTTAATGCCTTGAGCAATCGAAATACTTGCGCACGGGCGGTACTCTCAAGTGCGGTGGTAGGCTCATCGGCAATAAGTAGTTTAGGGCTTCTGGCTATGGCCATCGCAATCATGATCTTTTGACACATCCCCTCAGAAAGTTCATGTGGGTAACTGCTACAGATCTTTTTATCGTCTCGGATCCCTGCTTTGTGCAATAGCGCTCGAACCTTTTCTTTTCGTTCTTTTCTACGACCAAAAAAGCCACCTTTTAAGCCGCTATCGGGAATAGATTCCGCGACTTGGTCGAAAATAGTGGCGGTTGGGTCAAGGCTTCGACTTGGCTCTTGGTAAATCATCGCAATATCTTGGCTGACGAGCTTTCTGCGCTTTTCTGAAGACAAGCGCATAAGATCGACACCACGCCAATGCATGCGGTCTGCGGTTACTGTCCAGCGCTGATTGAGCACCCCCACAATGGCTTTGGCGATTAGACTTTTACCAGAGCCAGACTCGCCGACAAGCGCATGTACTTCGCCTTCCTTAAGGCTAAGGTTGACCTTATCAACCGCGCGAATAACACCGTCTTCGGTACGTAGTTCAATGGTGAGGTTCTTAATGTCTAGTAATTGCATTAATCTGCCTTACGTTGTTTCAGTGCTTCACGCAGTCCATCACCAACCAAGTTGGTAGAAAGTACTGCCAAAAAGAGCAATACACCTGGGAGGCCTACAGTCCAAGGCGCGAGATAAATTAAACTTAAGTTTTCTTGTAGGATAGCACCCCACTCGGTAGATGGAGGCTGCGCACCGAGCTTTAAGAAACCAAGTGCCGCAATATCCAAAATAGCAGTCGACAGCGCCATGGTGAAGATAACCACGATATGCTCGTAAATGTTAGGCAATATGCCACGGACGAGCAGTTTCCAGCGTGTTGCACCATCAAGCTTAAAGGCAATGATATAGTCTTTACTAAGCTCAGTGACCACTAAGTTTCTAATCGAGTGGATGTATTGTGGCAATAGCGCGAAGATAATCGCCCACACCGTATTCATCAAACCTGGCCCTAATATAGCAATTATGATAATGGCCAGCAGTAACGAAGGAATGGCGAGCGTAATATCCAATAAGTGATTAAGAAAGCTAGATTTCAAGCCTCGACTGGCGCCAGCAAGCGTACCAAGTACGACGCCGAGTGCCGTGGTAACCAAGGCCGCAATGATAGATAAACCAAACGTGTAAGTTGCTCCGTTCATTAGGCGCGATAAGATATCTCGCCCCAAATCATCTGTACCGAGTATAAAGCGCACATCGCCATCATCATGCCAAGAAGGTGGCAGCAACAGGGCATCAGCATGCTGCTGGTTAACTCCATAGGGCGCGATCAGCGGCGCTGTTAAAGCCAATACCGTCAGGGCAACAAACAGCCACAAACCCACTAGCGCAACGTGGTTTGAGCGGAATTTACGCCATAATCTAAATAAAGGTGAGCGATTAGACTCTTCGGTAAATAGATTAAACTTTGCCATGAGCCTGATTCCTTGCGAGCGGGTCGAGTATCGAATGAATAAAATCAGACAACATGTTGGCAATAATAACAAAGAAAGACACCGCGAGTAGTCCCCCTTGGATAGCTGGGAAATCACGTTGATAGATGCTTTCAATTAACCATCGACCGATCCCAGGCCAAGAGAATATCACCTCAGTGATCATCGCAAGTGTGATGAGCGTGCTAAATTGGAGACCAATTTGCTTTATCACTGGTAGCAGCGCATTCCTCAGCGCGTGGTGAATGATAAGCTGGCTGCGATTAAGGCCTTTTGCTCTAGCTGTTTTAATATAGTTCTGGTCGAGGACTTCGAGCATAGAGTCGCGAGTAAAGCGGATCAAAACTGTCGTTGGATACATAGCCAGCACAACGGTTGGCAGCGCTAAATGATGAAGTGCATCCCAAAATGCGGCACCGCCATAGGGGAAACCTTCAAGATAAATATCAATCAGAATAAAATGAGTAACGGGCTGTATTTCATAAAGTAAGCCGATTCTACCGGACATGGGGAAAAGCCCAAGACCCAGACAAAATGCCATAATAAGCAGCAGGGCTAACCAAAAAACTGGAATGGAAAATCCCATCAAGCTTAATGAGTTAATGAGCTTATCTGGCCACTTTTTATGATAAGCGCTGGCTATTACTCCACTTGGTACGCCAATAATGACTGCAACCGTCAAAGCATATAAACATAGCTCAAGCGTTGCTGGAAATAGATGTTTCACATGAGAAAGCACGGGCTGGCCCGATGATAAAGACAAACCCCAGTCGCCTTCAAACATACGAGCCATAAACGCGCCATATTGCACAAAGATATTTTCTTCAATACGGTATTTTTCAACTAGTGCCTGCGTTTGGGCATAACTTGAGTTGACTTCACCACTGAAGTTAGTGATCAACTCACCAGGAAACAGGTAATTGAGGGCGAAAGTAAATATCGTCAAGGTAAACAACATAAAGCAAAGCAAGCTCAGTCGTCGATAAGCATATTTTGCGAACATGTTAGTCTCTCCTTGCCTCAGCGAGCGAAATACCACCAAATGGACGTAATGAGACGCCCTTGATATCAGAGCTAGTTGCTTGGAACCTTAGCCCGTGAGCAATTGGAACGAGAGGCAGTTGCTCAATGACCATTTTTTGTGCTTGCTGATAATAGTATTTTCTTTCTTCCATATCGTTGGTGTCTAACGCTTGAGTGAGCAATAAGTCAAACTCCGGGTTACACCAGTTGGAAGGGTTTTTGCCGCTAAATGTCGCAGTACAGCTTAATAACGGGCTGAAGAAATTGTCTGGATCAGGCGTATCTGCTGCCCAGCCTAATAATACGCTATCGTGCTCATGGCGGCCAACGCGTTCAATAAAGGTATTCCATTCGTACTCGACGATTTTGGCATTGACGCCAATATCACGTAAATCACGTTGAATAAGCTCAGCCATTTTCCGCGCGTTAGGATTGTAAATTCGCGACACCGGCATGGCCCATAAGGTCATGGAAAAACCGCCCTCAAGACCCGCTTGTTTCAAATACTCTTTGGCTTTTTCAGGGTCATATGTTGGCATTTTTTGCTGTGCTTCAAATGCCCATGAAGAAGGGGGAAGCATCGAGCGGGCTAAAATCCCATTGTTGTAAAATACCGCTTGCATGATTTTTTCAAAATCTATGCTGTGCGCCAGCGCTTTGCGGACCAGTGGATTATCAAATGGTGGCTTTTCGGTGTTGAATGCCCAGTAACCTATATTCAGATTTGCGGCCTTTTCAACTTCTATGTCTTTTCGTTGCTCCAGCACGGTGAGCTGGGTAGCACTGGGGTGCGCCGTAATATCACATTCTTTAGTTAGCATTTTCGCGATGCGGCTAGTGCCATTGGTGGTGATATCGTAGACCAATTGCTCCATGTATACCGGGTGTTTCCAGTAATGCTCATGGCGATAATAGCGGATCAGGTTATCACGTAAAAATTCACGGTACTTATACGGACCTGTACCGACGGGCTTTTGATCAAAATCTTGCTTATGTTCAAGCTCTATAAGCTGATCGGCATATTCTTTAGAAAGAATGACGGCGAAGTCGGTGGCGATATTGGATAAAAAGCTACTTTCCGCGTTGAACAGATCAAAGCGAACGCTATGTTCATCCACTTTTTTTACTTGGCGGATCAGTTGGTCGAGTCCAATACTTTGAAAATAAGGATAATTTGCATCACCAACAAAGTGGTATGGATTGTAAACATCAAATAAACGGTTAAATGAGAATACCACATCATCGGCATTCATTTTTCTTGTTGGGGTGAAGTAGAGGGTATCGTGAAATTGGACATCATCCCTCAGGGTAAAAGTGAAAGATTTACCGTCTTCGCTGACCTGCCAAGACGTTGCCAACTCTGGTAAGAATTCGCCGCTTTCAGGATCAATACTGATCAAGGTGTCATAAAGCTGATTGGCAATAATATCAATCGTAGACCCTGTTGTGGTCACTTGTGGATTAAATGACACAGGGTTTGCCTCTGCACAATATACTAAGCCTTGTGACTTATCATTCACTTTATTTGGCGCCTGATCTGTACAGCCAAATAAAGCGGTACACAGCACACCAAAAAACAATTTACGCACCACTATGCCTCTTGTTTTTGGTTTTGGTCCAGTAGGTTGTATTTTTTCAAATAACCTCTCAGTTGATGATACGTCAAACCAAGGTTTTGTGCAGTTTTCTTTTGATTAAATTGACTAAATTCAAGCGCTTTTTGCAGCATTGTGATTTCATAGTCGTTGGAAAGCGATTTTAAATCACAAGGGAAGTCGAATTCGAGGGCAGGATCTGCCTGTTGTTCGTTACTCGGTTGTGCTGCAGGCAAAGGCTCAACTTTATGAGTGGCTGAAGTTGCTGGCTGGGCGCTTGACGCTTTGATCCGTTGACTCGGCCTAAATGGACTAGCAAAGGGGTCAAACACAATATCATGAACCGGAATTTGGTCATTGCCATGACGATATAAACTACGCTCCACCACATTTTTGAGCTCACGGATATTACCGGGCCACGGGTAATCAAGCAGTTTCTCGATGGCTTTGCGGGTAAAGCCGCTAAATAACTCCCATCCTAAATCCCGAGCCATATTTATCGCAAAATGTTCGGCCAATAATAAGATGTCTTCTTTTCTCGCTCTTAATGGCGGTAAGGTGATGACGTCAAATGCGAGGCGGTCCAATAAGTCGTGTCTGAACTCTCCAGCATCGGCGAGTGTGGGGAGATCTTCATTGGTAGCGCATACCAGTCGAGTATCTACTTTTACGGTTTGCTTGCCGCCAACTCGCTCGAACTCACCGTATTCAATTACACGTAAGAGCTTTTCTTGCACCATTGCAGAGGTATTAGCTAATTCATCCAAAAACAGTGTGCCACTGTTAGCGCGTTCAAATCGACCTTCATGGCGCTTGCTTGCACCAGTAAAGGCACCACTTTCGTGACCAAATAACTCACTCTCTAAGAGGTTTTCGTTTAGGGCTGCGCAGTTTAGTTTGACGTATTCCTGATCCCACCGCTCTGAGAGATAATGCAAACGTGCCGCAATTAACTCTTTACCTGTGCCACGTTCGCCAATAATAAGCACGGGCTTTTCTAAAGGAGCGAGCTGTGAAACCTTGTCTAGCACAGCTAAAAAGCTGTCAGATTGGCCTAATAAATTATCCTGTTGGCGAAAACGGCTCATATTGCCTAACTCTTAGTGGTTTTTACTAATAACTAGTGTATTTCAAAAAAAGGGATAACTAAAGACTTTTTAAAGATAAAATAACCTTATGATTTTATTGTGTTTTTAAATTTGTTAAAGTTGGCAAGCTATTTGATACATAGACAGTAAGCAATTTAGCTATTAACCAAAGAGGTAACCACTATGGGAATTTTTTCTCGTTTTGCAGACATAGTGAATTCTAATATCAATGCTATTTTGGATAAAGCCGAAGATCCAGAAAAAATGGTTCGCCTAATTATCCAAGAAATGGAAGATACACTAGTCGAAGTAAGATCGACCTCAGCAAAAACACTCGCTGAGAAAAAGGAGTTAACACGTCGTCTAGATCAGCTAAAAGCACAGGTAGATGATTGGCAAACCAAAGCAGAGCTTGCACTAAGTAAAGAACGTGAAGATTTAGCACGTGCTGCTTTACTTGAAAAGCAAAAGTCTGCGGAGGATGTTGCAGCCCTTGAAAAAGAGCTAGAGCATGTAGACACGCATATTGAAAAGCTGCAGCAAGAAGTCAGTACATTACAAGATAAATTGGCCGACGCAAAAGCGCGCCAAAAAGCGATTGTTCTGCGCCAGCGTTCAGCTGAATCTCGTTTAGAGGTGAAAAAGGCACTCGACAGCAGTAAAGTAGATGATGCACTAAATCGCTTTGAGCGTTATGAGAGCAAAATCGATGGCTTAGAGTCACAAATCGAATCTTACGATCTAGGTAAGAAATCTTTAGCGGATGAAATTGCTGATCTGCAAAAGAACGAAAAGATTGATGACGAGCTTGAACAGCTGAAAAAGAAAATGGCTGAAAAGTGAAAATAGCCGCACCTACTGTCAGGGTAGGTGCTAACCAACTACAATAATAACAGCCAGGTTGAAGGCAGGAGAAGATTATGTTTGACGCAGAAGTTTTGATGGCTCCGTTGATTATTTTTATGGTCATCGTGGCACCACTTTGGTTAATTTTGCACTACCGTAGCAAAAAGCAGGTAAGCCAAGGGTTAAGTGAACACGAGCATCGTCAGCTTATCGAATTAGCCAGCAAGGCAGAAAAAATGGCAGATCGTGTTGAAACGTTAGAAGCTTTACTTGATCAAGAGTCACCACAATGGAGACGCAAGTTATGAGTAGACTAAAGCGAGAGCTATATCGTGACCCAAGTCGCGGCAAGGTAGCCGGAGTATGCGCAGGTCTTAGCGATTACTTCAACATGGAGTTATGGCTGGTTAGGATTTTATTCATCACAGCCGTGCTATTATCTGGTGGTCCACTATTTATCGTCGTGTATGTGGCTTGCTGGTTTATTTTAGATAAACGTGAAGTGACACCAAACCGTTCGCCTGATGCGAAAGATGAGGATAAAGTATCGGTGAAGTTTAAGGTGTGGCAAAAAGGCGAGCCGCCAAGACAGGCACTTTATGACCTAAAAGACAGATTATCACGACTTGATGGTCGCATTCAGAACATGGAACGCTACGTAACTTCCCCTGAATTTACGGTTAGCAGAGAAATTGACAAGCTATAAGGCGGTATTGGCCGCCTTGGCATTTTCTTGAGGGGCACTTTTCTACTTATGACTACGTCACGCTTTCGAACCTCATCTTCCCTAGATAAGTTAAAACAACAAGCCAAAAAAACGCTCCACCGCTCTTTTGATAAGCATATCAAGCTTGCCGTAACCGGGTTTAGTGGCAGCGGAAAAACCGCATTTATCACGGCGCTTATCAAGCACCTGACTACCCAAACGAGCACCGACAACTTACCGTTTTTAGATGTCGTGAGTGAAGGTCGTCTTGTTGCGTGTCGTCCTGAGCCGCAGAAGGCACTGGCGGTACCAACTTTTGACTATCAGCAAGCGATAACTTGTTTGTTGGAAGAGCCGCCAACATGGCCTGCGTCAACCAAACGTATCAACACCTTAACACTGGCGTTTAGGTATCATAGTGAACGCGGACTCAAACAGCACTTAGCGCAAACCCATACACTATACCTTGAACTATATGATTACCCAGGTGAATGGTTAATGGACTTGCCGCTACTTAAAATGACTTTTCCCGAGTGGTGTGAGCAGCAATTTGCATTATTAAATAAGCCTAAATATCAGCCATTTGCACAAACGTTTTTACAGCTCCTCGAACAGTTTGATGGGACGGAAGCGGTGGATGAAAGTAAGCTAAAAATGCTTGCACAAAGTTACCATGCGCTTTTGGCGCAGCTGCAGCGGGACACGCGTTTATCTAACTTGCAACCTGGCCGAGCGTTGATCCCGGGCGACCTTGAGGGAGCGCCAATATTGCTGTTTTTCCCGGTACAAGTTCACCCAAACGACATTACCCAGCATTCACAATATCAACAGCTTGTGGAGCGTTTTGAAGCCTACAAAAAGCAAGTCGTCGCACCTTTTTACAAAGATTACTTTTGCCAGTTTGACCGCCAAGTCGTGTTAGTTGATCTGTTGGGCAGCTTAAGTGATGGTTATGACACACTGAAAGAGCAAGAAGTTGCGTTAAAGCAGATCCTCGCCATGTTTTCTCACGGTAAAAGTGGCTTTTTGTCTCGTTTATTTAACCCAAAAATAGATAAGGTGCTATTTGCCGCCAACAAATGTGATGGTGTCTTGAACGAGCAGCAGACCAATTTGACAAGGTTGTTAAATGAAATGCTGGTGGACAGCGCCAATGAGCTTCGCTTTAACGGGGTAACAGTGGACACGATGTCTCTTTCTTCGGTGAGAAGTGTTGAGTCAAGGGCGGTGAAAGAGGGGACGCAATATCTGCAATGTATTTACGGCAAGCCAGTCGGCGAGCAGCAGTTTATTAATTATGTGCCACCAACCCCGCCTGATCACGTCCCAAAAGCGCAGGCTTGGCCTCAAAATGGGTTTGAGTTTTTAGCGTTTGAACCGCTACCTGCGAGGCAAGGAAACTTATTGCATATCAGGCTTGATCATGCTTTGCAGTTCTTAATTGGAGATAAATTAAGATGACAGATCAGACAAAATCTTACCAAGGTTCGGGTAGACGCTTAAATATCGACACTGAAAGCCAAGATGAGTCTCAACATTTGGGTGGTGAAGGCAAAGTTCTCGGCAATGAGCTGGTTGTGAGTGAGAGCCTTGATACTGTGCCTGAACCCGAGCTACCGAAAATTGAACGTATTTACGAATCGCCTTGGCGATTCGGCTTTAAACAGTGCTTTTTGTTCGCGCTATTAGTACTTATTATTGTGGAAGCAGCACTGACCTTGATAGAAAGCTATGAGCAAAATATTCTGCTGTTTAGTTTATACACCACCGTGTTGTCCCTTGGTTTACTTGCGCTATTTAAGTTCTTATTTTCAGAAGTCATCGCACTTAGCAGACTTAAACAACATCAGCAAATTAAGCATGATGCCCAGCGCTTATTACAGAGTGACCAAATTGGCGAGGCACGAGCCTGGCTTGTACCACTATTAAAAGCGCATCCAGAACAAAAGGTTGCCGCATTTGAAGAGGCGTTACAGCCTCACCATACAGACAAAGAAGTCATCACTTTATATGAAAAAACTTTGCTCCGAGGCCAAGATGCTGAAGCTAAGAAGCTAATTCAAGAGCATGCGACAACATCGGCGCTCTTAGTTGCTTTAAGTCCACTTGCACTTGTGGATATGCTGGCGGTGCTTTGGCGCGGAGTCGTGCTGGTGGAAAAGATCAGCAAACATTATGGTATTCGATTAGCGTATCGCAGCCGCATCACGTTGTACAAAATGTTGTTGAAGCAAATGGTGTTTGTTGGCGCAAGTGAACTGGTAAGCGACCTTGCTGCTACCAGTGTGGGGGCTGAATTACTTGGCAAGCTTTCTACCCGTTCAGCACAGGGCTTGAGTGCTGGGATATTCACAGCTCGTTTGGGCTATAAGGCGATGGAACTTTGTCGACCATTACCACGCTTGGAGCACAAACAAAGCCTTTTGAAAAGTGCGATTAGCTCAGTCGTTGATGTGCTACTAAGACGTAGCAAAAAAGATTAAACGGCAACAATTTTATACACCTCTTTAAGTAAAATAGGCTAGTCACAATAAGTGAACTAGCCGTCTCCCCATCTGGCATGCTTGTCTATTTTTCTAAACTGCCCTACATATTGGTTATTACACAAAAACGACGCTAATCAATTCACTACCATGTTTATTTGGTTGGCAATAATAAAATCAGCAGGCAAGTATGAAAAAATTAAGAGATGACAGTCAGTGTATTCACGGACCCAATCATTTTGACGACCCACATGGGGCGTTAACCGCTCCTTTGTATCAAACCTCAACATTCCACTTTAAAGACGCAGCGCAAGGAGCCGCACGGTTCGCTGGTGAAGAGCCCGGTTATATCTATACTCGCTTAGGCAACCCTACGACGCGAGAGCTAGAAGAAAAAGTAGCCCGACTTGAGGGAATGGAAGATGCTGCGGCGACCGCCACAGGTATGGGTGCCGTGTCTGCATCGGTGCTGAGCTTTTTGCAGCAAGGCGATCATATGATTGCATCAAGCGCATTGTATGGCTGTAGCTTCGCAATATTTGCGCATATGTTGCCTAAATTCGGTATTGAGGTGTCATTTGTTGACTTAACCGATGAGCAAGCGTTACGTGATGCGGTACAGGAAAATACAAAACTATTGTTTGCAGAAACGCCGATCAACCCTAACATGACGGTATTAGACCTGAAAATGTTAGGGGAAATTGCTAAACAGCACGAGCTCCTATTTGTCGTTGACAATACTTTCATGACACCGCTTTTACAAAAGCCTGTGAATTATGGTGCTGATCTTATTGTGCATAGCGCAACCAAGTACCTAAATGGTCATGGGGATGTGGTAGCAGGGCTCGTGTGCGGTTCAAAAGAACACATAGAACTTATCAAATTAACTGTGTTAAAAGACATTGGCGCTACAATCAGTCCTCACGATGCTTGGTTAATCAATCGAGGGTTGAAAACCTTAGCTTTACGTGTACAACGCCACTGTCAAAGCGCACAAACGGTAGCAGAGTTCCTAGAAGCGCACCCTAAAGTGAATAAAGTCTACTACCCAGGTTTACCTTCGCACCCGGGCTACCAATTTCTTGGCGAACAAATGAAAGGTGCTGGTGGAGTAATTGCTTTTGAAATCAACGGCTCGCTAGAGCAGGGTGAACAATTTATCAATGCGACTGAGCTGTGTACGTTAGCGGTAAGTCTAGGTGACCCAGAAACGCTCATTCAACATCCGGCATCAATGACACACTCTCCTTATACACAAGAGGAAAGGTTAGCTGCGGGAATTTCCGATGGACTAATTCGGATTTCAGTGGGGCTTGAAGACGTAGAAGACATTATTGACGATCTTAAGCAGGCGTTTGATAAAATATAGCTGTAAGTTAATTTTTACAAAGGGGCTGTTTATAGCCCCTTTTTATTATGTGTGTAATTTTAATTTTACAGGTGTGTGTTTTATAGTTTACGAAAATGCTTGTTGTGCGAAATGTGATAAACGTGCTCACTATTAAACTTTCCTTCACTTTTACTTAGTATCAAAGTCACAAGTTGAAGCGCTCCGAACCATCAACAGGACGGCAATTGAAATTGCAAGATCATAAACTCGGGGTGAAGTAAGTGAGAATGTAAAATGGCTAAAGCAAGTAAATATGTATCTAAGCAGCCAGATGAAAATGGCGTTATTGCTTGGACAGATGAAGAGAATCAAATTTGGTCAGAGTTAGTTGCACGTCAGCTAGCGTGTATCGAAGGCAAAGCCTGTGATGAATATTTGGCAGGTCTTGAGAAAATTAATTTACCAAAAGACCGTATTCCACAACTAAGTGAGTTAAACGAAGCACTAGCGAAAGAAACGGGTTGGCAGGTAGCGCCAGTACCGGCACTGATTGATTTTGATGAGTTCTTTCGATTACTTGCCAACAAACAGTTTCCTGTAGCGACCTTTATTCGCTCAAGAGAAGAGTTTGATTACCTGCAAGAACCAGATATCTTCCATGAGATTTTTGGTCATTGTGCAATGCTAACGAATCCAGCATTCGCCGAGTTTACACACAAGTATGGTCAACTGGGCTATGCCGCTGAGAAGAAAGATCGCGTATACCTTGCACGCTTATACTGGTTTACCGTTGAATTCGGTTTGATGCAAACCGAGCAAGGTCTGCGTATCTACGGTGGCGGTGTGCTATCAAGCCCAGGTGAGACTCAATATGTTTACTCTGACAAACCAGAAATTAATCCGCTTAAAGTGTTAGATGTGTTACGTACACCTTATCGCATCGACATTATGCAACCTGTTTACTATACAATTAACTCAATCAACGACTTATTTGAGATCTCTAAAATGGATATCATGTCGCAGGTTGAACAAGCAAAAGAGCTAGGGTTATTTGAACCTAAGTTTCCGCCAAAAGAAAAACTAGCAAGTTAAGGAATTATCAATGTCTGATTTAAGTGCACAAAAATGTGAAGCGTGTCGTGCGGATGCGCCTAAAGTATCAGATGAAGAACTAGCGGTTCTAATCAAACAGATCCCTGATTGGGTACCTGAAGTACGTGATGGTATTATGCAACTTGAGCGTGTATACAAGTTTAAAAACTTTAAACAAGCAATTGCGTTCACAAACAAGGTGGGCGATATGGCTGAAGAAGAAGGCCATCACCCAGGTCTGCTTACCGAATGGGGTAAAGTGACGGTAACGTGGTGGAGCCATTCTATTAAAGGTCTTCATAAAAACGATTTTATCTGTGCCGCTAAAACCGACGAAGTATTCGCAGAGTAGGTCGACATTTATGTCGACAAATATCGGTAAATATCGGTAAATATCGGTAAATAGCGACAAGTTCATGTTTCGACCTACAAAATAAAAACGGCGCTAAACAAGCGCCGTTTTTATTATTTAAGATAAAAGCCAAGAAAAGGTTTGTCTTTTCATTTTCCAACCAAACACAACTAGCGTTAGCAGAATTTGTTAGTCTATTTTTATTCCACCCTCAGGCTACGTAAACGTAGGGCTAATTATGCCATTAGTCCACAAGATTGCGGTTGCAGCAAGAATGATGACTAATAGCACCAGGCCACAAGTTACAACCGAGCTGGCATAAATAAACCCGCGCTCTTCAGGAATATGCATAAGAATAGGTACGCCTGTATAAAGCAGGTAAACGGAGTACGCGAGTGCAACCATCCCAACCGATACGACAAACCAAAGTTCGGGATAAAATGCCGCAAAAGCCGACATAAACATTGGCGTTGCCGTGTAAGCAGATAGTTCAAGAGTCTGTGTATAGGTCGGTGTTGAGCCAAAAGTGATGGCCATCCAGTGGGCGAGATACGCCAGAATAAAGACGCCTGCAATTAATGCGCAGTACATTGCAACACCAATTAATATTGCTGACTCATGAGTTAAATAGACAGCATCCCCAGTACCAACACTCCAGCCTAAGTAGACCGAAGAATAATACCCCATAATGCTTGGGATCAGCGCAACAAGTGCAATATGTGACAAACTGTAAAGCATGCTTTCGTGACGGTTATCAATTGTTTGCCACTCTTCGTGCGGGTGAGCATATAAGCCCCATAGATGATTAAAGATCATAGTTAGCCCCTCAAATATAGGTTTGTACTATTTTTGTACAATTCAATTAAGTTATGAGAGATGAGTTAATTTTTGTCAAGAAAATGTAGTTGAATAGCAATATTACTATTTTCAGAATGATCTAAAACTTCTTGGGGAATAGCCTTGTGGTGCACCTTGCAGCGAGAAGTTATGATAAAATGGCGCAAACACATTAGTCTTTTGTTGTTATGTTAGAAAAGTACATAGATTTACTTACGCCTATTAATCAGTTTTTGGGCTGTGAAACCCCGCAAGCTTGGATTGAAAAAGCAAAGCAAAGCGAGCACTTACCATTGTTGCTTATCGATCATATGCATTGTGAGTTAAAAGCGGCACAAAGCGCGGCCTTCTTAATTCGTAAATATGCAATAGATGATGCGTCTGCAAAAACCTTGTTAAGTTGGTTGCAACCTTACGAAGATTTTATTTATCGCAGTGTTGGTGATGGCGAGTTTTCAGGCAGTAAAAATGAATTGATTGGTGAGCTAACTGCACGACCTGAATATGCTTACAATCAAGATATTTTGAGTAAGATGGTGAGGCTTATCAAAGAAGAGCTACATCACTTTGAACAGGTACTAGAGATCATAAAGGCACGTGATATTCCCGTCGAGTACGTACAAGCATCTCGCTATGCGTCTGGAATGATTAAACACATTCGCACTTATGAACCCGCAGCCCTGGTTGATAAACTAATCATTGGTGCTTACATTGAGGCTCGTTCATGTGAACGTTTCGCCAAACTTGCGCCACACTTAGATCAAGAAATTGCTAAGTTTTATGTGTCGCTATTGCGCTCAGAAGCCAGACATTACCAAGACTATATTGATTTAGCGCATCAAGTTGCCAACGCAACCGATCCTAAGCGCTGTGACGTAGCTGGGCGCATTCAACTATTTCAGCAAGTGGAAAACGAGCTTATCAGCTCACCGGACCTTGATTTCAAGTTCCACTCAGGTACGCCTATTTAAGTACTAAATTTATTCAAAAGGATGGCAAAGGAGCTGCTGTTTACCACTTTCGTCAACGACGATATATGAGCTTTGTGAATACCAATCGCCAAGTACAGTGCGTACCTTACCACCTTGGTAGGTGTGCACTTTTGGTCTGTGGGTATGGCCGTGGATCATATTGTCTACGCCATGTTTTGCAAACATGTGTGCCACGGCTTCTTCGGTGACATCTAGAATCTCGAGGGGCTTGCCTTTTTGGTTTTCAATGCTCTTACGTCTTGCATTTGCAGCGACTCTGCGACGATACCAAAGTGGCATAGCAAGCATTAGTCTTGGCCACCACCAACCGCGGCTTTTCCTGCGAAACTTTTGATAGGCTTCGTCTTGTGTACACATTTCGTCGCCGTGCAAAATCACCGTCGGTGTGCCGTATAGATCTATCACCGCTTGTTCAGGTAGCAAAGTCATTTGGCATTCGTCAGCAAAGGCCTGTTTGATTAAAAAATCACGGTTACCGTGAATAAAAAAGACTTGAATGCCAAGGTGACTCAAGCTTCGCAGTTTTTGTGCAATATGGAGGGCATAAGGGTCTTTTTCATCGTCTCCAATCCACACTTCAAAAAAGTCACCCAGAATATATAAAGCGTCGACATCGGCGGTCATATGATGGTCGAGAAAAGCGAAAAATGCGTCGGTGATATCAGTGCGGTGCTCGGTTAAATGCAAGTCGGCGATAAAATAGGTTTTACCCATGGGACCTCAAAACTAATAAGGCCAGCATAAATACTGGCCTTGAATAAAAAGTAGGATATTACTCAGCAACGTATGCTTTTTCGATGATCACATCTTCAAGCGGTACGTCTTGGTGGAAACCAGAAGAACCAGTAGCAACACCTTTAATCTTATTTACTACGTCCATGCCTTCAACAACTTCACCGAATACACAGTAACCCCAACCTTGCGATGTTTCGCTTGAGAAGTTAAGGAAGTCGTTGTCGTTAACATTGATAAAAAATTGTGCAGTTGCAGAGTGTGGATCTGGCGTACGTGCCATTGCTAGGGTACCCACTTTGTTTGCAACACCGTTGTTTGCTTCGTTTTTGATCGGTGCTTCAACTGGTTTTTGTTCCATACCCGATGCGAATCCGCCACCTTGAACCATAAAGCCGTCGATTACACGGTGGAAAATAGTACCGTTATAAAACTCGCTGTTTACGTAGTTTAGGAAGTTAGCTACCGTTTCAGGCGCTTTGTCAGCGAAAAGATTAATACGGATTTCGCCGTGATTTGTTTCTAAAACAACCATGTTAGTGTCCATCGTGTTGAATGATAAAAGCCTATTTTATATCAACTGGGCTTTTGTGAAAAAGCATTCCTTAAAAATCAGTGTAAAAAATCAAAAAACTGCTGTAATTCGTTATTAAAATCTAGAGGCGCTGCTATGCAGGTGGTATGATTAAAAGCACTTTTGTTAAAAAAATGAACCGTACTTAGGAAGAAAACTACATGTTGCAGATTTTCAACACACTCACTCGCCAAAAAGCCCCTTTTAAACCGCTCAAAGAAGGCAAGGTTGATATGTACGTGTGTGGTATCACTATCTATGATTTCTGTCATGTAGGACACGCACGCACTTATGTTTCATTTGACGTAATGAACCGTTATTTACGTTATTTAGGTTATGACGTCACATATGTGCGTAATATTACTGACGTGGATGACAAAATCATTAAACGCGCCGCGGAAAACAACGAGTCGATTAATGACCTAACGGTTCGCATGACTAAAGCCATGCATGAAGACTTTACCGCATTGAACATGTTACCTGCGGATATTGAGCCGACGGTAACAGGGCATATGGACGAAATCATCGAGATGATCGCGCGCTTGATTGAAAAAGGCCATGCTTACGTTGCGAAGGACGGGGATGTATTGTTTGATGTTTCAACGTTTGAGCAATATGGTCAGTTATCTCAGCAAGATTTAGAAATGCTACAAGCGGGTGCACGCGTTGAGGTAGCGCAAGACAAAGATGATCCGCTCGACTTTGTATTGTGGAAAAAAGCCAAAGCGGGTGAGCCTGCGTGGCAATCTCCGTGGGGCGAAGGTCGTCCAGGTTGGCACATTGAGTGTAGCGCAATGAGTTCAAAGCATTTGGGCGAATTTTTTGATATTCACGGTGGGGGGTCAGATCTGCAGTTCCCGCACCATGAAAACGAGATCGCTCAATCTTGCTGCGCAAATAACGGCCGTTATGTGAACACTTGGATCCACACCGGCATGGTACAAGTTAACAAAGAGAAAATGTCTAAGTCTCTTGGCAATTTCTTTACCGTACGTGAAGTGCTTAAAGCCTTTGATAGAGAAACAGTACGCTATTTCTTGATCAATGGTCATTATCGTAGCCAGCTAAACTATTCACAAGAAAACCTTGAACAAGCACGTTCGTCGCTTGAGCGTATTTACACTGCGCTACGTGGCGTTGAACTGGTGGAAATCGAGCTTAAAGGTAATGCTTACGCTGAACGTTTTGAGACAGCAATGAACGACGACTTCAACACGCCGGAAGCACTGCCAGTGATTTTTGAATTATCAAAAGAAGTGAATCGCTTAAAAGATAGTGACGCAAAAGCTGCTGGTGAGCACGCGTTTATTCTTGTGAAACTGGCGGAAATCTTGGGTATTGCGCAGCAAGACCCTGAATCTTTCTTACAGGGCGAACAAGACGACGACGAAGTGGCGCAAATCGAAGCATTGATTGAAAAGCGCCGCAGCGCTCGTGAAAATAAAGATTGGGCTGCAGCGGATGAAGCGCGTGATGCGCTAACTGCCTTAGGCGTTGTGTTAGAAGATAGCGCGGGCAAAACAACTTGGCGTAAAGCTTAATTAACCGTAGTTTAGGATAATGAATAGCCTCTCTAGCTGTCTTGGTGACACAGGGCGCTGGAGTAGGGTTTTTAAAAAATTGCGAGATAAGTAGCCTCTAGTATTATGCTGATCTATGTAATCAAATGGGCTGATGTCATTCGAACTATTCTCTTGGGCCTGTTGACCTTTGCTGTTTGATTTTTGTTCTCCTGAGTGTGTTTTGATCGCGACACTCGACTTGCCGCCTAGTAATCTAGGCAAAAGTTGAGCAACAATGAACAAAGCGCACTCAGGTGAACCCAAAGGGCAGCGCTGGATTGGCATTTTTCTGTGTTACCCCACAAGGATGTGGGGTAAGGTGACTTTGTAGGGGCACAGAGTCTTTATCGCCTGACTCACATAGAATAACTATGTTACGCAGGCTCTGTCTTGTAAAATACCAATCAAACTGCTGCAAAAACAAACTTGCAGGATAAACAGGCCCTATCACAGCCTTTAACTAAAACTCACTTCTAATATTTTCACTAAGTGTTTTATCTTTTTCCTCTACATTCGAGGCGGAGATATTGGCACCCTCGTACAAAGATACTATGTACTTACCTATCGTTAGATAGTTCATATCTAAATTGGAAAGAGGACAACCAGCTCTTTCATCAGCAGTTAAAAGCTTGCTGACTTAGTTGGTTAAATATTTATCAACATACACTTTTTAGACTAATCTTTAATAATAGTATTGGGGATCTCAGTATGCTCATCTTTGAAGTTAGAGTCGCGGGAAGTTAGATAATTAACCCGAGGCTTGAGTAACGAATGAGTTAACTCATTGTTTTTAAAAATATATTAAATTATTTCCTTTTCTAACCAGGGAGTTTTTGAGATGGCAAGGCGAGGTTACGCACCAATAGCTGGCTATTGGAAGTGAATTTAACGCAAGTCTAATGTTGATCACTCTGAGCACTACGAATTAAGGATGTTAGAAGGATTATGCCAGATTACAAAAAAGTGAGCATTTTAGTTGTTGATGATGACCTCGTAAGCCGAGAGTTAATTGTCGAATGCTTAAAAATATATGAATTTGAGCAGATTGTCGCTGGAGACAGTGTTGCTATGGCGTATGACTGTCTGGCAAAAAATCGTTTTGATATTGTTCTGATGGATATTGGTCTACCCGATGGGTCAGGGGTTGAAGTACTTACTTCTATAAGAGCAAAACACTCTGCTATTTCACTGCCTGTTGTCATGATTAGCGGTGATGATGAGACTAACAATGTTGTGAAATGTTTAGAATTAGGAGCTAACGACTTTGTAGCTAAACCTATAAACATTCAGGTATTAATGGCTCGTATTGGTACCATTTTGACTATTAAGAGACTAAAGCATAATCTAGGCAAAAGTTGAGCAACAATGAACAAAGCGCACTCAGGTGAACCCAAAGGGCAGCGCTGGATTGGCATTTTTCTGTGTTACCCCACAAGGATGTGGGGTAAGGTGACTTTGTAGGGGCACAGAGTCTTTATCGCCTGACTCACATAGAATAACTATGTTACGCAGGCTCTGTCTTGTAAAATACCAATCAAACTGCTGCAAAAACAAACTTGCAGGATAAACAGGCCCTATCACAGCCTTTAACTAAAACTCACTTCTAATATTTTCACTAAGTGTTTTATCTTTTTCCTCTACATTCGAGGCGGAGATATTGGCACCCTCGTACAAAGATACTATGTACTTACCTATCGTTAGATAGTTCATATCTAAATTGGAAAGAGGACAACCAGCTCTTTCATCAGCAGTTAAAAGCTTGCTGACTTAGTTGGTTAAATATTTATCAACATACACTTTTTAGACTAATCTTTAATAATAGTATTGGGGATCTCAGTATGCTCATCTTTGAAGTTAGAGTCGCGGGAAGTTAGATAATTAACCCGAGGCTTGAGTAACGAATGAGTTAACTCATTGTTTTTAAAAATATATTAAATTATTTCCTTTTCTAACCAGGGAGTTTTTGAGATGGCAAGGCGAGGTTACGCACCAATAGCTGGCTATTGGAAGTGAATTTAACGCAAGTCTAATGTTGATCACTCTGAGCACTACGAATTAAGGATGTTAGAAGGATTATGCCAGATTACAAAAAAGTGAGCATTTTAGTTGTTGATGATGACCTCGTAAGCCGAGAGTTAATTGTCGAATGCTTAAAAATATATGAATTTGAGCAGATTGTCGCTGGAGACAGTGTTGCTATGGCGTATGACTGTCTGGCAAAAAATCGTTTTGATATTGTTCTGATGGATATTGGTCTACCCGATGGGTCAGGGGTTGAAGTACTTACTTCTATAAGAGCAAAACACTCTGCTATTTCACTGCCTGTTGTCATGATTAGCGGTGATGATGAGACTAACAATGTTGTGAAATGTTTAGAATTAGGAGCTAACGACTTTGTAGCTAAACCTATAAACATTCAGGTATTAATGGCTCGTATTGGTACCATTTTGACTATTAAGAGACTAAAGCAGGATGTTGATGTTGCAAATGAACGCTTCGCACTTGCTGCAAAAGGAGCACATGATGCTCTGTGGGACTGGTTTATTACCACAGATGAGATTTACCTTTCCGCTAGATGGAAACAGATATTAGGGCTAGAAGAGGGCGAAGTAGAGCCCGATTTTTCCACATTTGTAACGCGCTTACATGACGATGACATGCTTGGTTTTAAACGAGCCTTGCGTGCACATTTGTCTGGAGTGACAGACTACTTTGAATATGAATGTCGAATGCAAAATAAAAGTGGCGCATTTAGGTGGTTGTTGATGCGCGGTTCCGCTTTACGTTTTGATAATGGTAAGCCCTATCGGATGGCCGGTTCAATAAGTGATATTACTGAACGCAAGGTACTGGATCCACTGACTCAAACTCTAAATACTTCGGCTTTTCTCGATAAGCTTGATATGTACATTCAAGCACGGAAAAGTAAGCAGCTTACTAGCTTTGCTGTGGTGCTGATTTCTATCGATCGCTATAAATTGATCAGTGACAGTTATGGTCACCACTTTTGCGATCACATGGCCGTTGAAGTTACAAATAGAGTTACGAGTGTACTACAGCCTCAAAGCACTTTAGCCAGAGTAGCAAACGATAAACTAGCGTTTGTTATAGAAAACCCCGCTCCTATAAACGAGGTGTTGCTATGGCTGAATGAGGAAGTATTGGAAACGATGATGGTGCCTTTATTAGCAGGTGAAAAAAAGCTTCATATTAGCTTTTCTGCGTCGTTAGTTTTTGATACGCATTTATATCGATACTCACATGATATTTTGCGTGATGCTGAAATTGCATTAGCGGGTCTAATTCAACAAGATGGTGATAGAGTCCGAGTCTTCAAACCTACGCAACAGGTATCTTTAAAAGACAGAGTAGAGCTAGAGGAAGCGATTCATCATGCCATCGAGCACGATGAATTTGAGCTCTATTATCAGCCTAAAATTGATGCCCATGGAACAATTCAAGGAGCAGAAGCTCTAGTAAGGTGGAGAAATCAAAATAACCAATTTATTTCGCCCGCTGATTTTATTCCGATCGCTGAGCAGTCAGGCCTAATCATTGGTCTAGGTAAGTTACTTTTTCGGCAATTATGTTGTTTCTTGGCTAAATGTAATGACGCCGGCTTAACGATCCAAATTGCATTTAATCTCTCTGGGAAACAGTTTTTGGACCCGCGATTATGTGACTTTATGTTTAGTACTATGGATGAATGGAATATTTCGTCGCAGCACATTGAGTTAGAAATAACCGAATCAACAATACTACATGATGTTGAAAGTGCTGTGCTCATTTTAAAAGAGTTTCAAGACCGGGGTATTACCATCTCAATAGATGACTTTGGCACCGGCTATTCTTCACTGGCGTATTTAAAAAGGCTACCTATTGAAAAGCTGAAGATCGACAAATCCTTCGTCGATGATTTACCACACAGTAAAGACGATGTGGCAATCGCCACCGCCATCATCAATATGGCACATGCGTTGAATTTGAAGGTGGTTGCAGAAGGGGTCGAGAATAGCGATCAATTTACTTTTTTGACTCAGCTTGGTGTTGAGATGTATCAGGGCTTTTTGTTTTATAAGCCAATGCCTGAGGCTGCATTCCTATCCGTATTGGATGAACAAAGCAAAGGGAACATCGATGAAGCTGGCACATAAACTTACCGTTACATTTTCTTCAATTTTATTGATAGTGGTATTTTCTTCGATTTTTATCTATCAAAAAACGGTAGATGTAAAAACGATGCGAGAGTACCTTTCTGATCATGTGCTACCAATGGTCAGATCGTTAGGTGTAATAGAAACTGAATTACAAACTTCTCTCGCGTTGCTACGTGGTTATATGCTGTTGGGGAATATAGAGACTGAAAGCAAGTATTTTATCGCAAAAAGAGCTAAGTCTTGGCGAATTATTGATAGGCAAACGACACGCTTATCTGAAATGAAGTTAAGTGGTCGTATAGCTATTTCACTCGACGAATTGAATGCACAGCTGAAGCAGTTTAGGGAGATCCAATACGATATCGAGAATATCGCCTGGAGTCGTGAAAATACGGTCTCGAAAGACTTATTTACAAATAGTTTTAAACCCTCTTCTCAAAGCTTACAAGAAAGTCTGTCAACGTTAATTAACACGAATCAAGTGCCGCAACAGGCTTCTATTCAACTCGCCAACCTTCGCTATATTACGACGTTAATTGAAGCTCAACTTGGCTATTATCTTTCAGGTGATTTTGATGGTGGCGAGTCAGAGCTTTACAGCAAGCTGGGTGAGTTTAGCAGTGTTATTGACAGTATAGATACTAGCTATCAATCAACGATGGGCAGTTCCGCATCGTGGTTGAATATTCTACGCAACAAAGAGATATATGTGGATAGTGCAAAAAACATTGTGGCGGAAAGGAATAAAAAAAACTGGAACAAAGCGCAATTTATTTTAACGAATCGCGCAATCCCTTTAGTAAATGATATTAATCTAACGGTCGATGAACTCGACCAGATGATGTCTATTCAAGAAGAAGAGCATGTGACAGCTTTATTTGATGCTGAAAATGCCATCCTCAATATTATTTGGGTAACCACCTTGGTTGCAATACTTCTGTCTCTTTTTGTTGCACTGGGGTTCTCACGTTTTCTCACCCGCTCTATTGGTGCAATTCAACATAAATCAGAAGAGCTTGCTCAGGGGTTCCTTGATGGTGAACGACTTACTCTATCAAGCAATGACGAATTACATGAATTGTCCACAGCCGTAAATACAGTATCTGATAATCTCAAAGCTATTTTAGCTAAAGCACAACTGATGGCTCAAGGAGAGCTGGATGTGGAGTTTTCGCAAAGAAGCGAGCGAGATTTAATCGCTCGAACTTTGTCGGATATGCGTTTGAGTTTTAAGCAAGTTGAGCAGCAGGCAAACCAGATAGCCAAGCATAATTATAATATTGATATACAGCAGCGAGGACCCAAAGATCGACTCTCATCGGCGTTGCGCGACATGCTTGAATCATTGCAACGGAGCGAGATGGAGAATAGGGCCCAGAGCTGGATTAAAAATGGCTTAAATCAGCTAAATGTTGAGTTGCGTAGCATCGACAAAACGGCTCTGTTGGCTGAAGCTTCAATACATTATCTTGCGAGCTATACAAAAGCATGTGTTGGCGGCATATATCTCGTTGAACAGGATAAGTGCCAGTTGCAAGCTAGCTATGCTTTTGACAATAGGAAGCAGTCGACACATACATTTGAGGTTGGCGAAGGGTTAGTTGGGCAAGTCATGAAAGAAAAGAAAATAGTGACCTTTAGCCCTGTACCTGAAGGCTATATTGAGGTCAGTTCTGGCTTAGGTAAAGCTCAGCCAACGGAAATCATTTTTTTGCCATTGTTAATTGAAGAAGATCTAAAAGGTATTATTGAGATTGCATATAGCGAAAAGCAAGATGAGGTCATCCAAGAGTTTCTCGCTCAATCGAGTGAGTCTATTGCTGTTATGCTGAATATTTTGCAAGCGCGGCAAAAGGTGGATGAGCTACTCGAAAAAACGCAAAAGCAGAGCTGTTTATTGGAAGAGCAAACGCAAACACTCCAATCGACTCAAGCGGACTTAGAACGAAAGCAAGACAAATTAGAGCAAAGTAATGTTGATTTAGAGCAGAAAACCGTTGAATTAGAACAGAAAAAGGAAGAGTTAGAGCAGCGAAATCTCAAACTTAACACCTTGAAAGCTGAGCTCGAAGCAAGGGCCGATGAGCTTCAACTTGCGAGCAAATATAAAAGCGAGTTTCTAGCGAATATGTCGCATGAGTTACGTACACCACTTAACAGTTTGTTGTTATTGGCAAAAGGACTTATGAACAATGAGAGTGGGCAGCTAACAGACGAAGATGTCGAATCCGCAACCATTATTCACCAAAGCGGTAATGACTTACTCAGTTTGATCAATGAAATCTTAGATTTATCAAAAATAGAAGCTGGTAAGTTAGAGATCATTAAAGAAGAATTTTCAGTTAACTTACTGCTTGAAAACATGAAAAGAATGTTTACTCCAGTGGCAAATGGGAAAAATATTCACTTCGAAATTAATGATCATTGCCAAGGAGTGCTTATCAACTCTGATAGAAAGCGTGTAGAGCAAGTTTTGAAAAACTTGTTGAGTAATGCAATTAAGTTTACTAGTGAAGGAAAAGTCACTCTTAGTACCGAGCAAATAACCTTGGAGGATATGGGCGATGCGCTTGAGTTTATAGTAAGAGATACTGGTATAGGGATTAGCACGTCTAAATTGTCATTAATATTTGAGGCTTTTCAGCAAGAAGATGGCTCTACTAGTCGAAAATTTGGTGGTACTGGTCTGGGGCTGACAATTTCAAGACAGTTAACCGAGTTGCTAGGGGGACTGATATCTGTTGACAGTGAAGTGGGTAAAGGTAGCACTTTCAAGCTGACATTACCATTAAATGGGAGGGCCAGTAATGTTGATATTCGCTCGTCAAAGCAAACGCACTTATCTGTGCCAGACAATCTAGGAGATATCTCCCGTAAGATAGTCGAAAAATCGACTTCAATGCTAGTTGGTGAGCAAGCTGGTTCTGTCCTAGAGAGTAATGAAGGAATGACTAAAACAGAGCAAGCTGTTGAAGTGCCTTCTAAAGCAGAGAAAGTAATACTTGTAATTGAGGATAATGTTCAGTTAGCGAAAATAATTGCACAGATGGTAGCTAAACATGGCTTTAACTCAGCTCTAGCACACAGTGCGGCGGATGGCTTCAAGTTGGCTGTGTCTATGTTACCCGATGGTATTTTACTGGATGTTGGTCTGCCTGACGAAGATGGCGTGCGTCTGCTACAAAGATTAAAGCGTCACCCCGAAACGATGAGAATACCGGTTGAAATCATCACCGGGCTTGAAATAAATGTTGAAAATGTACTTCAGCTTGGTGCTTTAGGGATAACGAATAAACCATTGAAAGACGACGATATTGAGCGGCTTGCTAATCAGATCTCTGTTGAAAATCAACAGCATGTTATGCAGCTTTTAATGATTGCGTCATTGGTTGAACTGAAACGGTTGCAAACGGTGTTTGAACAGCAAAACGTCGCGCTTGAATCTTGTCATGATATTACCACTGCTTGTAAGTTATTCAAGGAGATTAAGCCCCACCTAATTTTAATCGACGCAACCTGCATTCGGTCTGAGCAACTGATGAAATTGTTCGATGCCATATTAGAATACGATATCCCACCGAAAGTTTTGTTATACAACGCGCAATCGCCTGAAGTCCTGAGCCAACAACTCAAGGCGTATCAGGGACATTTTGTGGTATCCGAAGATGCGCAAGAAGCCCATTTAATTCAATTAACAACATTATTTATGCATCGCTTAGAATCTGAGTTGCCAGAGATGCAAAGGGAGCTGCTGTATCAATATCAACATAATGCTAATAGCTTAAAGGGTAAAAAAGTGTTGCTAGTTGATGACGATATGCGCAATACCTTTGCTTTAGCTAAGGTGTTAAACAAAGAGGGAATTGAAGTAAGCAAGGCATGCAATGGCGCAGAAGCGCTAGAGTTAATGACAGAACAAGAGTTTGACTTGGTGATGATGGATATCATGATGCCCGTGATGGATGGTTATGAAGCTATTGCAAAGATACGGGAAAACGATAAATGGCAAACAGTACCTATAATAGCCGTTACTGCAAAAGCGATGGCAACTGAGCGAGTTAAATGTATTGATGTGGGTGCGAATGACTTTATCTCAAAGCCGGTTGATAGCAAACGCTTAATGTCAGTGTTACATGTTTGGTTGCGATAGAGAGTAAATAGAGTAATGCAAAGTGATGCGTTTTCAATAGGTCTTGTAGTACGAGCGTTGGAATACAAGAATGGTTATGTACTTGAACGTTACTCCGATGACTTTTTACAACAGCGAATTATTAAAGCTGGAAACGAGTTAGGCGTGTCGCATATCACAGAGTTGATTCCAAAAATCTTATCTGGTGAAAAGGAGTGTAGTGATGTGCTCGCCGAAGTAACGATCAACGTTACTAGTATGTTTCGGGCACCACATGTATTCAAATATCTTCGGGCTTTACTCTCTCAAAACTGGGATAGCAATAAACAATATAAGATTGCGCATATTGGTTGTTCAACAGGTGAAGAAGTTCTTAGTGCAAATATTATGTTGCTTGAACTGGGTATGTTGGGGAAAACACGCAGCTTTGCCTATGACATAAGCCCGAGGGCGATTAGTGTTGCAAAGAAGTCGATATACAAAATTTCAGATTTTAAAGAATTCACGTGCAATTATTTTAGCGCTGGTGGAAAACAGGAATTTCGCAATTACTTTGAGTATCAATCTGGTGTGGTTCATTTTAATCCCGCCCTAACAGAACATACTATTTTTTCTGTTTGTGATGTGACGAAAGCCTTACCGGAGGGCGAGTTTGATTTAGTATTTTGCCGTAACATGCTTATTTATTACACTCAACACGCGCAGGATGAAGTGCTGTTAACAATTTCAAAAGCGATGAAAAAAGACGCATATTTGGTTGTCGGAGAGTCGGAGTCGTTACTTAATTCACGGCAATTTAAGGAGTTATCGAGTGGAAATTCGGTGTACAAACGAAATTGAGGATGTATGTCAAGTCATTGGTATCGGTGGCTCAGCCGGTGCGACGTCTGATTTTATTTCTATCTGTCGCTTACTCAATGGAGAAATAATACCGCCGCTGGTTTTAGTACTACACTCTAGTGAAATCGGTGGGCTTGCGCTGCAACAGACGTTATCTAACTTGATCCGTTACCCTGTCTCTATTGCAATAGATGGTGCGCCCTTAGAAAAGAACCACATATACATCGCCCCCTCACGCCTACATATCAGCATTTCAACGGATCACTGTATTCGATTAGATGTTGGTGAACTTATCCACGGTTGTCGCCCCGCCATTGACAATCTGTTTTTAAGTATTGCCAATGTTTACCAACATCGAGCAATTGGGATTTTACTCTCTGGTGCCAATGAAGATGGTGTACAGGGTATGTTAGGGCTGAGCCAGGTCAACGCCTTAACAACTATACTTGCACCTGAACTTTGTGAGTTTCCGCAGATGGTAAGTGCGGCAAAAAGTACGACAAAAATCGATCTTGAACTTAGCCACTATTCGATAGCACAACTTATTGCAGGAGCAAGTCATGGATACTAATTTACCAAAAATACTTCTCGTTGATGATCGCAAAGAAAACATTATTGTGCTGCAAAAGTTATTGAAAAATGTGGCTGCAGAACGCATTGAAGCGGCTAGCGGTAATGAAGCATTGAAAAAGTTAGTAAAGCACCCTGATATCTTCTTAGTCTTGTTAGATGTAAACATGCCAGATATGTCTGGATTCGAAGTGGCCAGCTTAATGAGGGATGACCCAGCCTTAGTTGCCACACCGATCATCTTCATCACAGCAGGTGAGCAATCAAGAGAAGACCTAATTGAGGCATATCAACTAGGTGCAGTCGATTTCATTCACAAACCACTTAACGAAGATATTCTACTTGCTAAGGTGAATGTGTTTGTTGAGCTAAAGCGAAAGGAGATTGAGTTACAACACACAATGGCTCAATCAGAATATTGGCGCTGCTTCAATGAAACAGTATTGAATTCAGTGCCTAGCGCTATTTTTATCTCCAATGGTTTACCGGATTTGAAAGCGGTTAATAAGCCCGCTTTGGACTGTAGTCTAAAAAATGAGTTGAGCGACTATTTAGCTAGCCAAGATACATTAGTCAGTAAATTAAAAGAAAAGAACAATAATAGACTCGTTAAAACCTTATGGTGCCCCCAAGAAGGGACATCACTGCGTACTTTTACTATCACTTTAGAGCAGTTTCAACACAATGAACAACAACAAATTTTAGTGGTGTTAGACGATATCACCGAAGAAGAGCGCGCGCGTCGCGCTGCTGAGGAAGCGGATCAGGCTAAGTCTACATTTCTTGCGAATATTAGCCATGAGATACGAACACCGCTGAATGGTATTTTAGGTATGACGAGCCTACTTGCAAGAGAGTCCCTTTCCAAAAAGCAAGCTGACTTTTTGCAAACGATCCACAATAGTGGTGAGCATTTACTGTCTTTGATTAACGATGTTTTGGATTTTTCAAAAATTGAGTCAGGGAAGATGGAATTTGAGAATATTTCTTTTGATTTGAATGAACTAGTTGAAAATTGTGTCATGTTATATGCAAATAAAGCCCAAGAAAAAGGCCTTGAAATTGTCTATAACATTGAAGCTAATGCGCAAGTTACATGTATTGCTGACAAAACTCGCATTACTCAAATTCTCTGTAACTTGATTAGCAATGGAATTAAGTTTACCAAAGAGGGATATGTAAAAATACATGTCTCTAAAACAGGTGTTGAGCTACCTCATACCGTGCTTAGATTTTCGGTAAAAGATACTGGAATTGGTATTCCTAAAAGTGGCGAGCATAAATTGTTTGATGTGTTCACCCAAGTTGAAAGTGCCACCACAAGAAAATATGGAGGGACAGGACTGGGGCTGGCAATTTGCAAGAGTATCGTAGAAGCTTTAGGTGGAGAAATTGGTTGGAACAGCCGCCAAGGCAAGGGGTCAGAGTTCTTTTTCACGTTACCTGTTAGAGTTAATCCAACAACAAGCAGTCCTTATACTCAAGGTGAACTTCCTGCTTTAAGAGGGAAAACCGTTGTAGCGGTAGATGATTTGTCAGTAAACCTTGAAGTGATTAAGCACAATCTTGAATTATGGGGAATGAAAGTTTCTACCTTTCAGGACCCTCGAGATATAGAAGCGATAGTGTCAGACGCGCAATCAGCAGACTTGGTGATTCTTGATTACCAAATGCCGGAAGTAAATGGTATTGAGCTTGCTGCGCAATTAAAAGAAAAGCTCATATATGGGCCACCAATGATGCTATTTTCGTCATCGACAACACTATCTAATAACGCGCGGAACCTTTTTGAGCATATAGCATATAAGCCTTTTAGGTTATCGGCATTTTATGATGCCTTGATGAGCACATTGTTTGCAGGTTATCGCCATGAATCCAATAGTGGAAGTACCCAAGCGATTGAGCAATTACCTTATTTAGCAGAAAACTATCCACTAAAGATCCTCGTAGCAGAAGACAATCTCGTTAATATTGAACTTATGAAGCACTATCTTGGAGCATGTGGCTACAAAGCGGACTTTGCTGAAAATGGACAAATTGCTTTAGATAAGCTTTGCGAGAAGCAATATGATCTCATATTAATGGATATGAGAATGCCAGTACTTGATGGATTGCAAACCACGCGCGAAGTGTTCCGTATTTATGGCGATCAAGCTCCCCAAATAGTGGCTCTGACAGCCAATGCAACCGTTGCAGATAAAAAGCAATGCTTAGCAACAGGTATGGTTGATTTCTTGACTAAGCCGGTTGTAGAAGCTGATTTGGTCTCTTGTCTGCAGAAATGCTCGAAAAAACTACGGTCTGAACAAGTTAGCACACCACCAATTGAGAGTAGTGAGTGTGAAGCAACACCTAAGATGACTAGAGAACCAGACTCAGAGTTATTGGACATTGATAGACTAAACTCTTTACCTTTAGCACTTCTGTGTAACTTATCTAAAAGTTTTGAGCGCAGCATTGATGAAGAAATTTCTAATTTAAGGTCTTGTCTCACCTCTGGTGATGTCGGTGAGTTGGCTAAGCTTTTTCACAAAGTTAAGGGAGCTGCGATGAACCTAGGGTGCTCAAAGCTTGGTCAGCTTAGTTCTAAATTACAAAGAGAGTGTGAAAGCAACAAACAGCTACCAACTCCAGATGTAATCACTGATTTTGAGGCCTTATGTACAACTAGTTTAATTGAGCTGAAATGTTACCTTGAATACAAAGGAGCATAAAAACGCGGTATTGCCGCCATTTTTAACAGAAAGCCTCCTGCAGTGGTGCGGAGGCTTTTTATTTGCGCTGCTAAGGCGTTAATGTTGTCTTAAACTCAGGCGCTTTGCGTGCATTAGTCAACTGCTCGAAAGCATAGGTAAGCTTGATTAATTTCGCTTCGCTATAAGCCTCAGCGAAGAAAGAAATACCCAGCGGTAGCTCATGATGAAAACCCATCGGTACTGTAATGCTTGGATATCCTGCAATCGCGGCAGGAGATGACGAGGAGGCGGAGAAATTATCACCGTTAATGATATCGATACTCCAAGCTGGGGTATTCGTTGGTGCGATAAATGCGTCAAGGGGATGTTCTTGTATTATTTTATCAATGCCTTGTTGGCGGGCAAATTTTTTAACCAAAGCTTGGGCTTCTTGATATCGGTGTTCTGTGATATCGCCTTTCTTTGCAGCTTCCTCTATCAAATATTGGTCAAAGTACTTAATGGTGGAAGGGTGTTGCTGGTTGAATTGGATGAGCTGGTTTAAGTTTTTTACTTTTACCTGCTCTGGTGTCGTGGCAAGGTAAGCATTGAGATCATGCTTGAAGTCATAGAGCAAAATATCCAATTCGGCGGAGCCTAACGCTTCCAGCTCAGGTAAGTCTAACCCTTCAATTATTTCTGCGCCATTTGCTTTCATGGTCGCAACGGCTTTTGCAAATACCGCTTGAACTGCAGGTGGAAACTGACCTACATGGCTGGTGATAGCAATTCGTTTGCCTTTGAAACTGGCGGTATTTAAGCCTTGAGTAAAGTCAATAGGCTGTTTTGCATCGGTAACGATAGCATTGAGTAACAAAGCGGCGCCCATCACCGATTTTGCCATAGGGCCAGCGCTATCTTGGCTATGACTGATAGGAATAATGCCTTCGCCAGAAACCAAACCGACAGTCGGTTTAATACCTACAACACCATTATGTGCTGAAGGACAAACAATAGAGCCGTCAGTTTCCGTACCAATGGCGAGCAGTGCAAGACCTGCGGAGACGGCAACGGCAGAGCCTGAACTTGAGCCACATGGTGTTCTATCTAACACATAAGGGTTTTTAGTTTGACCACCGAGCGTGCTGTAGCCGCTCGAGCTGAAACTTGATTTAAAGTTTGCCCATTCACTTAAATTGGCTTTGCCAAGGATGATAGCGCCGGCTTGTTCTAACTGGATGATAAGCGGTGCAGCTTGGGTTTTGACATTGTGTTGCAGGGCGAGCGCGCCTGCGGTTGTTGCCATTGGCGCTCTGGTGTCGATATTATCTTTAACAATAATTGGTAGGCCATGAAGTGGCCCTCGATACTTTCCCGCGAGTAGTTCGTCGTCAAGCTTTTTAGCGTCTTGTAAAGCATTGGGATTGAGCGTGATCACGGCATTGAGCATAGGACCACTATCGTCAAGTTGTGCAATTCTTTTTAAGTAAAACTCAGTGAGTTGCGTTGCCGATAAAGTTTGATTTTGTATTTTGGTTTGCACTTCGAGCGTGGTAAGGTCCGCAAGCGATTGACTATAAGCTGGCAACGCAAGCGCGAGACAAGTGGTTAAAGCGAGTAGGGATTTTTTCATGACGTATTTTACCAATCCGCAGTAGTATTATTGTTATTTATTTGTCCTTTATTTAGTCACGAGCCCTGTAAAAGGTCAAGCGAGAAGCCTGAACAAAGGCGTCTTTAAAACTTGTATTTTTGCTGCTAGCCACACACACTTAACTTCACGAGATAACAAAAAATATAACCATGATAAAAGCACCATTAGATATAGACGTAGATATTCCGTGGCTTGATCAAAAGCTATTTTCATTAGGTAAATTTTCATTAGAGGTGGGAGAGGCACTCTCATTTATCGCTGTGATCGTTGCGACTTTGGTGATCTCTAAGATCCTGCGACTAGCATTTAATCGTCTCGCTTCAAGGCAAGGGGTGATCCAGCATACTTCCGCCTATGTGATAGGCAGGATCATTCACTACATCGTGTTATTTATCGGTCTTATTATTGCGCTGACGGCCTTAGGAATAGAGATCACTGAATTAGCGCTTGTTGCCAGTGCACTCGGCGTTGGGATTGGTTTGGGGCTACAAGGTCTGGTGAATAACTTTGTCTCTGGTCTGGTGTTACTGCTAGAGAAAACCGTCAAAGTTGGGGACTTTGTTGAGCTGACCAATGGGGTGGTTGGGGAGGTGATAGCCATTCACATGCGCTCAACTTGGATCCGTACAAATGACAACGTCGACCTGCTTATTCCTAACTCGGAAATGGTGTCAAATACAATTACCAACTGGACAATGTCGGATAAATATCGTCGTTTCCGTATTCCTTTTTCGGTGGCCTATGGCAGCGACAAAGAGAAGGTGAAGCGTGCCGCATTGGAAGCGGCCAAAAATGTTCAATATACCTTGAATACGCCGGGGCGAGAAGCAACGGTATGGATGACAGGGTTTGGTGATAGTAGCTTGAATTTCACGTTGGGAGTTTGGGTGCAACCTGAGCAGGTAAAGCGGCCAACGGCACTGGTCTCTGATTACCTTTGGGCTATCGATGATACCTTTCGAAAATATCAAATCGAGATCCCGTTTCCACAGCGCGATCTTCATTTACGCAGTGGCTTTTCTATGGAAAAGCCTGATGAAAACTGAGGGTAGAATAACGGCTAGGGTGCTAGCCGTTATTGAGTTTACTCACTGAATGATTTTAACCACTCGTTGCGGAAATGGAATTTCGATTTCCGCATTTTTAATCGCGGCAAACACCGCTTTATTCACTTCTAATTTAGTTTCGATAAGTGAAGTCGTAGGCACCCAGTAGCGGTAGCTCAATATCACTGCACTGTCGGCAAATTCCTCAATCCCCACCTGAGGCTTAGGGTTTTGACTGACCTTTACATTATCAGCGAGTACCTGATTGATAAGTGTTAATGCGCCTTGATAATCAGCATCATAGGCTATCCCTATTTCACCTTTAACCAGAGAGTTTGCAAACGAGTTATGGAGAATTTCTCCCACCACATGTTTATTTGGGATAGTGATCTCTACTTTGTCTTCGTTGATGAGCGTGGTATGTCCAAGCTCAATCATTTTAACTTGGCCGTTAACGCCTTTGATGCTGATGGTATCGCCAATCACAAATGGGCGGGTAGCAATGATGGCAAGACCAGCGCCATAGTTTGCTAGCATACCTTGTAGTGCAAGACCTGCACCTAAAGACGCGGCACCGATGGCGGCAACAAAAGGTGTGATACTGATGCCAACCTTGCCAAGAGAAATAATCACAAACATGGCGATGATAAGGACTTTTATCACATTGCCAATAAAGTTGGTTAAAGCAGGATCGATATTGTGTTTTAGCATCAAGTTTTCAGTCGCTTTAGACAGCTTTCTTGATAACCACAAACCGAGAAGGAAGATGAATATCGCAGCGAGCAATTGGAAACTGTACGTCACCAGATACTCTCGAATAATGTTGTAATAGTGTTCTATTTGCTCGATTTCTTGATTGATCACAGTCGTATCCCGAGTTATTAAATTAGAGTAGCCAACCAATGATAAAACAAAGGCACCCAAAGTGCAGTTATCATGGCGGTAATTGTCATCGCCGCCGAAGCAAAAGCGCCAGCCATGGGATGATGCTCTATCGCTGCGGCTGTGCCTATTGCATGGCAAGCAACACCAAGCGCAGTGCCTTTCGCTTGCATATGGTCAACTTTACACCAGTGCAAAATATGTAGTCCAAACACGCCACCAAATACACCAATTAGTATCACCATAATCGCTGCAATAGCGGGGATCCCCCCGAGATAATCACTAATGAGTAGGGTGATTGGTGTTGTAACCGACAGAGCTGCCATTGAAGCTGAGAGCTGCGGATCGGCTGCAAAAAATTGACAGATAAGAAAAGCGCTTAACGTAGACAGTGAAACACCCAACCAACTGGTTAAGCACAATGCAAAAAATACCGGTTTAATTTGGTGAAATTGTTTATACAAAGGGTAAGCGAGTGCAACGACCGCTGGTTCTAACAAGTAATGAATTGGTAGCGTTGCTTGTTGATATATCTTGTAGTCGAACTTCGTGAATAGTAGAAATGCCGAAATGGCCAAAATGCAGATCAGCACAGGGTTTAATACCGGTAAGGAGATACGCTGATATAGTTTGCGTGCACTAAAAAATAACAGCACAGTGAGCGCTGACGCCATAATCATATTAATCACGAAACTTTATGCTCTTAACGATAGGGCTTAACAATACAAGACTTATTGTTGGAACACCAACTAGCAATAACAGCAGCATAAGCCAGTGGGATTGAAACAAACTGAGATGCTCTACCAAGCCCACTCCGGCGGGAATAAAAAACAGCGCCATATATTTTAAGATGGGTTCTGCTGCGGGGGCTAACCATTCTACTTTAATGATTTTTGTGGCAAGGAGTATTACGAGAAACACCATGCCAAGTAGGGCGGCTGGGATCTGTAAAGCACTAAGCTGAATTATCCATTTAGCGCTAAAGAGACACGCCAAAATGATGGCAAAGCCTAGTGCAAATCGTAATATCAACTTCGCTCTGTGTACCATTAAATGTAAATCCTCAGCACTGCAATGGCGCTAACATGTATGATGCCTAATTGTACGCTCTCGTATTGCGATGACCATTATACTTTGGGCAAACAAGCATTCAACCTAACGTTACCACTTCATGCGAGGCAAAAATGGCTTTTTATTCTCATCAGCTACAGAGACATTCTTCATCGCAATTTTGGTATTTTTAGCGGCGAGCAATTTAATTTGTGACCACGTTTCTATCCATAACAGTTTACGGGCGGGCTGGTTGTAGGCTCGATTATGCACTTTCTTAATTGCTGCAATGGCATCGGGCGAGCGTGCGCTAAACTGAGTGAGTAACTCTGAGAGTCTTGCGTCAACATCATCACAGAGCTCGGTAATGAGACCGTCCTTTAGTGCTTGCTGGGCATCTATTCGCTGTGCATGGATTGTCATCAGCAGTGCCTTATCCTTGTTCATTGTGGCAGGCAAAAGTAAGCTGCCACCCATGTCAGGGCAAAGTCCCCATTTGGCTTCCATAATGGCAAACTGTGCACTGCTGTCGGCTAAACGAATATCCGCGCCTAATGCAATATGACAGCCTCCACCTAAACAATTGCCTGTGATCTTGGCGATGACAGGAACAGACAAAGTTTGCCAGCCGAGTACGACTCTTTGTACTAAGTTAGCATTGCCAGGTAACCATTTTTTAAGTAGCTTGATGATCCCAGAAGGTTTATTCAGTACGCTTTTTACATCTAGACCAGCACAAAAATGTGCGCCTTCTCCTTGGATCACAACAGCTCTAATTGATTTGCTTTTTCTAATTTTCTTTATCGCATTATCTAAACCAACAAACATTTCAACAGACAGCGCGTTTTGTTTTTCTGGCCGAGATAAGGTCACAAATGCGATGTTGTTCGCTTCGGAAAATGAAATCATGATGAGATGCTCCCTGCGGGTTTTATGCGATAGTTTTAGAGTAATAACTCAAAAGCGACGTAACATTCAACTTTTACTGATAATTTGTTCGCCATTTAGCGTTATTTTCTGTTTGATTATCGCGACTATGTATTTATGTTTTACCTCATTTTGCTATCATTGCGCCAATTTTAAAACAACAGGCTAGCGTCCATGACAGCAAGACTTTGTAGCATAGAAGAAGCCACTCACCAAGCATATGATATCTTCCTTGAGTTGGCCCCTGATAATCTTGAAGAACACGATATCAATATGTTCAACGAACATCGCGAAGATCGTGGTTTCATTGAAGAAAGTGAGCCGGACGAGAGTTGGTCGAGCATAACTGCTTATGAACAAGAAGCAGAACCAGAGCACTTCGTTCAGGTTTTGGTCGGTATCGAGTTTGATGACTCAGATCAGGTGTACGCAAAGATCCTAATTAGCAGAGATTTAGATGCGCCGTTTTGTCATATCATTTGGAAGCAATAACCGGAAAGTAGTTGTCAGTGCCGTTTTTTAGAACTTTCGCTTTATTTGCAATTGGCTTGGTTTCGCTACCAAGCTTAGCTACGGATCCATTCGAAGATTTTCACGAATATGGCAAAATGCCCGATGACGAAATTCATCAAAAGCATAAGGGCGAAATGCTGTACGGTGACGTTGAATTTGGCTTTATCGTTAATAAAGGTAATACGCAAAACACGTCATTTAAGTTAAAAAGTAATCTTTACCAAGATTTCCCCAAGTGGCGTAATCAATTCAAGTTCAATGGCCTTTATCGCCGCGAGCACAATACAGAAACGGATGTTGAGGATGTCTCTGCGTCGCGCTACTTTGGCTCTGCGCAAGGTAACTACAAACTAGGGGACGATAACGCCTCGTTCTTTATGTACGGCGACTATGAGCGTGACAGGTTTAATGGCAAGGAATACACCACAACATTTGCGCTAGGTTATGGCAATCGTGTGTATGAGGGACGAAAGAACACGGTAGATATCGACATCGGTCCCGGTATGTCTATCTCTCGTGTGGATAACGAAATCGAGCTTGAGCCGGAAGAAGATAGAACCGAGCAAGGCCAGCTTTTGCGTATGGCATTGCAGTGGGAAAGAAACGTTTCAAAGCGTACCCGCTTTAATCAAGACGTCAGTTTTGAGCAATCGCTGTCAGGTTTAAACTCCCGATTGTTTGCTGAGTCTGCGCTAGTCACACAAGTGATTGGTGGTATTGCGCTGAAGTTTGCGTTTATTTACCGTTATAATTCGCAGCCAGAAAATGAAAAAGAAAAGGTAGACACCGAACTTGGTGCTACATTAGTTTACAGCTTTGATTAAGAAGACTATCGATGTATAAAAATACACAGTTTGCATGGGTTATATGGCTGTTTCTAGCCTTTATCGCCAGTTTTACCATATTGGCAATTTTCCTAACAGGTAGCAATTTCGCCTTTGTCAGCTTTTTGGTGATCCTCGCGCTTGTTGCGTTTATTTTTTACGGTTTAACCATTCAAGTGAACCAAGAGCAACAAACGTTAAGCTGGTGGTTTGGACCGTCGGTCGCCAAAATGACCTTAAAGTTTGACGATATCGATTATGTTCAACCCGTGACTAATTCTCTACGTCATGGCATTGGCATGCGGATCAGTACAGACGGTTGGGTATACACAGTTGCTGGATTCAAGGCACTCGAAGTGGTGATGAAGGACGGCACTAAATATCGCTTAGGAACTAATGACCAAGCCAACTTGGTTACGGCAATGGAAAGTAAACTTAAACAAGAAAAAAGCGCTGAATGATCAGCGCTTTCTATTAGTAACTTGACTAATCTTAGTGGTCGTGACCACAACCGCCTTCGCCATGAACATGCCCGTGGGCAACTTCTTCAGCTGTAGCTTCACGTACTTCAAGCACTTCAACGTCAAAGTTCAGCGTGATCCCAGAAAGCGGGTGGTTCGCGTCAACGATGACTTCTTCGTCTTCGATACCAATGATCACAACGATTTGGTCGCCTTCGTCGGTGGTCGCTCTAAATTGCATACCCACTTCGATTTCCATATCTTCAAACATTGATTTAGGAACCGCCTGAGTCAGTTCGTCAAAGCGTTCACCATAGCCTTCTTGTGGCTCGATGGTCACACTGAAAGTGTCACCAGCTTGTTTGCCTTGTAGGGCATCATCAAGACCTGGGATCAGATAGCCTGAGCCAAGCATCGCTATCACAGGCTCATCATCAAATGTGCTATCAATCGTGTTGTTGTCTTTGTCTTGAACTGAGTAGTGGATTGTCACTACCGAGTTAGGGCCAATAATCATATAAGATCCCGTTAGTTGTCTTCTAAAGAATAAGGTAGAGGTTGAATAGTAAGACTCACCTCTGGTGAATTTTTTGCTCTTAGCACCGCGTCTTGTGGTGTGTCATTTGGCATCACAGCCAGCGCATAATAACGGCCGCTGTGAGCATCAAAGGTTTGTTGAATAACCTTGCCACCACGACGCCAGTTGTCTTCAATCTGCAGCTCAATGTCTGCCTCTTCGATGCGCTCTGCAGCATTGCCTGTCACTATGTACATGGCACGTTTGTTTTTACCAAGATAGCGCATACGAGCTACGGTTTCTTGACCAGTATAGCAACCTTTCTTAAAGCTGATCCCGTTAAGGGCTTGAAGGTTAACCATTTGTGGTACAAATTCGTCCACGTGATCTGCATCAAGGCTTGGCTCTCCTGCTAAAATGCTGGCCGCAATAAACGGTGCTGGATTGCTTTGTTGTTCCACGTCCGCGGGTAAACTTGCGCCTTCGAACGCGATGAAAACAAAGCGCTCGTCTGCGAGTTTTAGCAGCTTGCCGTTGGCAACATCCACAGCACTTGCGTCAGACGAAAGCTCAACGCCAAAGGCAGTAGCAAGCGCTTTACTGTCCTGAGTCATTAAGCCAAAGACTTCGCAGTCAGCAAAATCAATGTCAACTTTGGCAAAAACGCCGTACTTTTTTAGCTCACGAAGTGATGCTTCAGCTTCGGCTACACCAGCAAGCATTAAGTAGTCGTCTTGATAGCGAGTTAAGCGCGACACAGACCAAAGCTTGCCTTTAGGGCTACAATGCCCAGACCACATAAAATTATCTTCTTTGATAAGGTTAATGTCTTGAGTAACCTGACCGTGCAAATAGCTAAGTTTATCTTGTCCTGAAATGCGAATAACCTTGAACGGAAGCGCATAAGCACGAGCAATTGACATAATATTGATCCCTATTAAAGTGTTTTCGTAATGTTACCGTAAAATCATAAGTGGAGATAGGGACGGACGATTTCAATGTGCCATTTCTATAAGTTTTATGGCATATGTTCTGCACAGTGGGTATAATTTTCTCAATAGTTTATGAGGGGTTAATCAGTTTATGGTTGAGTTACTGCCTAAAGCTCGAGTTAAATGGGCTTGCCGTCGTGGCATGTTAGAGCTGGACGTTATTTTGGAGCCGTTTGTTGAGCAGGCTTATGACGCGCTATCCGACGAAGGTAAGTACGTGTTTCAGCGTCTAGTTACCTGTGAGGATCCAGATTTATTCGCTTGGTTTATGGGTCATGAAGAATGTCCAGATCCAGAGCTAAAACGCATGGTTAAGTTAATCCTTGATCGGATCCGCGTGTAGAATCGACTTTCAACACAATCTTCAGAACCACGCCTTCTTTGTGGTTCTTTTTTCTTGCCTCGCTTTTATCCTGTTTCTGCTGTTTCCTACGCTGTGGTGGTTAGTGGCAATCGTGTTTGCCGTGACGGGTTATTGCAGTTGGCAAACTGTTCTATCTCGTACGCCAAAAGCGGGTACTGTACTCATGCTCCCAAAAGAAAACTTCATTGAAATACAGTCGCAAACGATAAATTGCAAAGGGCAGCTTATTGGTGCGACCATATGGTTTGATAGTCAAATAGCGCTAAAAATCATGGATGCGAACCAAGCTAAGCAGCAGATATTTTTGACTCGACAGGCAATACCAGAAGCGGACTGGCGTTTACTCTGTCGCACTGCGCTGCAAGCCAATTAGAAACAGCGACCAGAGCATGGCGATAAAAATCAGCACATGCTCTACATGCAAATATTATTATTTTGTCGGTGACAAAACGGTCGGTGTGGAGTTTTCAGCCATGTCTGGGAAGTCAATGGTATAGTGCAGTCCACGACTTTCTTTACGTTCTAACGCGCTGCGAATAATCAGTTCAGCTACTTGTACTAAGTTACGTAATTCAAGCAGGTTGTTACTCACTCTGAAGTTGGCGTAATAATCATGGATCTCTTGCTGTAATAACTCAACGCGGCGTAGCGCACGTTCTAACCGTTTAGTTGAGCGAACAATGCCAACATAATCCCACATAAACAATCTAAGTTCGTGCCAGTTGTGGGTAATCACTACTTCTTCGTCCGAGTCGCTGACACGGCTTTCGTCCCAATCTGGTAACTTAGATGGCTCAGGACGATTATCGATTTTAGCTAAAATATCTTTTGCGGCAGCGTGGGCAAACACAATGCATTCTAACAACGAGTTACTCGCCATGCGGTTTGCGCCGTGTAGACCTGTGTAAGCCACTTCGCCGATTGCATATAAATTGTCGATGTCAGTACGACCGTTAAAGTCAGTCATAACACCACCGCAAGTATAATGCGCCGCTGGCACTACGGGGATTGGCTCTTTGGTGATATCTAAACCAACACTTAAGCACTTAGCATAAATCGTAGGGAAGTGCTCTATGATGAACTCTTTGTCTTTATGTGAGATATCAAGATAGACGCAATTTGCGCCCAATCGTTTCATCTCATAATCAATGGCACGGGCGACCACATCGCGAGGGGCGAGTTCTTCGCGCTCATCGAAGTCAGGCATAAAACGTGTGCCGTCAGGACGTTTAAGCAGCGCGCCTTCACCGCGCATGGCTTCGGTGATTAAAAAGTTTTGTAGCTCAGGGTGGTATAAGCTGGTTGGATGAAATTGGTTAAACTCCATGTTGGCCACACGACAACCCGCACGCCACGCCATTGCGATGCCGTCACCCGAAGAAACATCTGGATTTGAGGTATACAAGTAAACTTTACTTGCGCCACCCGTCGCTAAAGCGACAAACTTAGCCGAGATGCTCTCAACTCTATCCGCTTTGCGATTATAGACGTAAACGCCTTTGATATCGCTTGAGTCGCCATGTTTATCTTTGATGAGATCGATGGCGTTGTATTGCTCAAGTATATTAATTTTTGGGTGTAACTGCACTTGGCTAATTAATGTGGTTTGAACGGCTTTACCCGTTGCATCAGCTGCGTGCAATATACGACGATGTGAATGCCCACCTTCGCGGGTTAAATGAAAGCGCTCTTTCCCTTTGCTATCCACTTCCATATCAAATGGTACGCCTTGTTCAATCAGCCACTTCAAGCAATTTTTTGCATTTGATGCGGTGTAGTGCACCGCATCGCGGTCACACAAACCAGCGCCTGCCGCAAGTGTGTCTTCGACATGTGATTCAATACTGTCATTTTTCTTATCGAATACTGCGGCAATGCCACCTTGAGCATAAAGTGTGGAGCCTTCTTTTAACGCCCCTTTGCTTATCACGGTAACCTTACAGTGGTTTGCCAAAGAAAGCGCAAGAGAGAGTCCAGCAGCGCCACTACCAATAATGACTACATCAGTATTGTGGTGAGTCGTATTTTTCATATTCGAAGATCTTTACTGTTTTTGCGTTTAATTCTGCTATTTATACCACATCTGCTATCATAGAAGGCAGAGAGTTTGTTCCGTTTAATGAGAATCATTTAGAACATTTTGTGTGACTGCTAATGGAATAATGCGAAAAAGCAGCCAAGAACTAGTACGCAAAGATGGATGAATTCGTTTATTTTAAAAAAAAATACAAAAAAACAGAACTTTTTATTCAGTACTAAGTCAGAGTAGCTGTGAATGATGGCAACTAGATACGATTTAGAAAAGCAAAAAGAGGAGTACCGGCTCGAATGAGCGAGCAGGATTTAGATCTAGATATAGTTAAACGCGTTCAACAGGGAGATAAAAACGCATTCAACCTGTTAGTTGCCAAGTATCAAAATAAAGTCGCAGCGCTAATTTCTCGTTATGTAGCGAATCAAGGCGATGTGGCAGATGTGGCACAGGAAACGTTCATTAAAGCTTATCGAGCGTTGCCTAACTTTAGGGGCGAGAGCGCATTTTATACTTGGTTGTATAGAATCGCGGTTAACTGTTCAAAAAATTATTTGGTGGCGCTTGGTCGAAAGCCGCCAGCAAACGACGTAGATGCGGAAGAAGCTGAGTTTTATGATGGTGCAGACCAATTAAGATCGAACGCTTCACCGGAAAATCTATTGTTAAGCGACGAAGTGAAAGCAGTGATTTTCAAAACTATCGAGCGCTTGCCTGACGATTTAAAAACCGCAATTACTTTGCGTGAAATTGAAGGCATGAGCTACGAGGAAATAGCTGTCATTATGGATTGTCCTGTAGGTACAGTTCGTTCGAGAATTTTTCGCGCAAGGGAAGCGATAGATAACAATTTGAACCCATTAATAGGTGAGTCTTAATATGGCACAAGCTGAAAAACAAGTGACAGAAGATTTAACGACATCGCAAATTTTTGACGGTGATCTGTCACTCAACGCTGAAACTGATGTTCGTTTAGACGAACAAAAGTTTGCTCGGTATGCCTTGATTGGTGATGTAATGCGTAGTCAAAAGCAAGACACACCTTGCATTGATATCACCAGCAGCTTTGCAGCGGCACTTGAACAAGAGCAAACGTATAGTGAGCCGGCCGTTGAGCAAGTGAAAGAAACGACGCCAAAGAGCAATGTGATTGAGCTAAGTGCATGGCGTAAGCCGTTTGCACAAGTAGCTATCGCGGCAAGTGTGTCATTGTTTGCTGTGCTTGGGGTTAATACGCTAAGCACTGACACGACTTTACCTGCGGGCGATGCGTTACAGTTGCAATCTACTCCTTTTGCTGGAGGCGTTTCTCCTGTGAGCTTATCAACTGAGCCTGCGCTTGAATCAGCGGCTAAAGGCATTAGAGAGTTACAGCAACAACGCATTGGTGCATTGGTGCTAGAGCATCAAAGGCAGTCTCGCATGGCATATGCGCTGCAGCAATCTGGTGAAAACAACACAGCTGAAAAGCAAGAGGAAAAAGAGCAATAAATGAGAGCACTGTTAGTTGTAGTAAGTGTATTTTTCTCTAGTTGGCTGTGGGCAAATGAAAGCGTATCAGCCAAACAACTGCTAAAAGACATGGCCGAAGCGGTGCATCATAGAAACTTTGATGCATCGTTTGTCGTGGTGAAAGGAAAATCTATGGAGCCTTACCGTTGGCTTCATGGTAACCAAGATGGGACTGAATTTGAGCTTTTAAGTTTGCTCAATGGTGCTGGACTTGAAATGATCCGCATTGGTGACAAAGTGACTTATTTTGAACCAAAGTCTGAGCCTTACACCATCCAAACAGATTCGATAGCAGGCCCTATTCCCGAAGTTTTATTCAAAAATATCGACAGCCTCAAAGAAAGTTATGATTTTGTCTTAGGTGGTAAAGGTCGGATTGTTGACAGACCTGCTCAGCTTGTCAGATTAGAAGCAAAGGACGACGCTAAATACAACTATTGGTTGTGGATCGATACCGAGTCATCTCTGTTGCTAAAATCCGCTTACGTAAACCAACAAGGCGAGTTGTTAGAACAGCTTCAGCTTACCCATATCAGCGTGACTGAAACCCCAGCCGAGCAATTGTTAGAACTTTCCCAAAAGCAGTTTCCTGAAGCCGTATCTGGATTGTTGAAGACACTTGAGAATGGCACGAAAAACAATTGGCAAATTGGTTGGTTACCTCAGGGCTTTGAGCTGCTAAAATCTGACAGACATAAGTTAGATTTAAACAATGAGCTGGCAGACTACTACTTGTTTTCCGACGGCCTTGTCGATATTTCGGTATTTGTACAACGTCCTTTACCGGGCCAGCGCCCAAGTGGAGCGCTTTCGTCAGGTGCGACAACGGTGTACGTACACAACACTGGTGCCTTTGACGTATCCGTAGTTGGAAATATTCCAGCAATGACCGCAAAAGCAATCGCTGAGTCTGTGAAAAGACCTTTATGATAGAACAAACTCTGACAGTTGCCGCCATAAAAGGCGCAACTGTCTACTTAGAAGCACAGCCAAAACCCGCTTGTGAAGGCTGTAACGGCAAATGCGGCTCCCAAGTATTTGCCAAACTCTTTGGCACCCACAAAAAACAATTCCCTGTAGATTTGACGGAATCTGTCGAAATTGGCCAAAAAATTAAGTTGGCATTAGACGACACTAATGTGGTGAAACATGCGTTTTATGTTTACATGATGCCATTGCTTTTTGCTTTTGCCGGCATGTTTATCGCGGCCCTCGTACTTGGTCTCAATGAACCTTTGCAGATACTTATTGCATTTACGAGTGCTGCACTCGGTTTATTTTTCGCCAGAGTCCAAGGGGATAAACTCAAACATCAGGTAAAAGTGATAAAAATTTACCCAATTAGCCTACCAATAACGCAAATAGATGGTGATTGTACTAAATAAAATGTAAAATCGAGGCCTTAATCTCTATTTGTGACTAACAGAAGTATTGAATCCAGTATATGAAGCATATCCGTAACTTTTCTATTATTGCCCACATTGACCATGGAAAATCGACGCTATCAGACCGCTTAATCCAAGTTTGTGGAGGTTTAACAGACCGCGAAATGCAGCAGCAGGTACTGGATTCGATGGACATCGAACGTGAGCGCGGTATTACCATCAAAGCACAGAGTGTAACGCTTAACTATCAAGCAAAAGATGGTGAAACCTACCAGCTAAACTTTATCGATACACCGGGACACGTTGACTTCACTTATGAAGTTTCGCGCTCTCTAGCCGCTTGTGAAGGTGCGTTATTGGTTGTTGACGCGGGTCAAGGTGTAGAAGCACAAACACTAGCGAACTGTTACACTGCACTTGAGATGGACTTGGAAGTTATTCCGGTTCTGAACAAAATTGACTTACCACAGGCTGATCCACTTCGCGTAGCCGAAGAAATTGAAGATATCGTTGGTATTGAAGCATTAGAAGCGGTTCGTTGTAGTGCGAAAACGGGTATCGGCATTGATGAAGTGCTCGAAGTGATCGTACGTGATATTCCGCCACCAGAAGGTGAGCCAAATGCGCCACTACAGGCACTGATTATCGATTCATGGTTTGACCCGTACCAAGGCGTAGTGTCATTGGTACGTATTAAAAACGGTGAATTAAGAGCGGGCGAGAAGATCAAGATCATGTCTACTGAGCAAGCTCACCAAGTAGATAAGGTTGGTATCTTTACACCGAAGCAGACTAATACCGGGGTGTTGAGAACGGGTGAAGTAGGTTTTGTTATCGCAGGTATCAAAGACATCCATGGAGCACCAGTTGGTGATACCATTACCATGGCTCGTGATTCTGCAACAGACCGTTTGCCTGGTTTCCAAAAGGTGAAGCCTCAGGTATACGCGGGAATGTTCCCAATTTCATCCGATGACTACGAAAACTTCCGCGATGCGCTTAATAAATTGAGTCTCAACGATGCATCACTATTCTTCGAGCCTGAGAACTCAACAGCACTAGGTTTTGGTTTCCGTTGTGGCTTCCTTGGTATGCTCCACATGGAGATCATTCAAGAGCGCCTTGAACGCGAATACGACATGGATCTGATCACCACAGCTCCAACGGTAATCTATGAAGTAGAAACTAAGCACGGTGTGGTGAAAATCGATAACCCATCGGATTTACCACCGGTAAACGACATTATTGAAATTCGTGAACCAATCGTTGAAGCAAATATTCTCGTTCCGCAAGAATATTTAGGAAACGTGATCACGCTGTGTGTTGAAAAGCGTGGTATGCAGACCAAGATGACCTATCACGGTAAGCAAGTTGCGTTAACCTATGAATTGCCTATGTCGGAAGTGGTGATGGATTTCTTTGATAAGTTGAAGTCTACCAGCCGTGGTTTTGCATCACTAGATTACAACTTCAAGCGTTTTGAAGCATCAGACATGGTGCGTGTGGATATTCTGTTCAATGGTGACCGCGTTGATGCGCTTGCAATAATTGTTCACCGCGATGGTTCACAAACGCGTGGCCGTCAGTTAGCTGAAGCGCTGAGAGAATTGATCCCTCGCCAAATGTTTGATATTGCTATTCAAGCTGCAATTGGTAATCACGTTATTGCGCGCAGTACAGTTAAACAGTTACGTAAAAACGTAATCGCGAAATGTTATGGTGGTGACGTGAGCCGTAAGAAAAAGCTACTGCAAAAGCAAAAAGAAGGTAAGAAGCGTATGAAGCAACTTGGTAACGTTGAAGTGCCACAAGACGCATTCTTAGCAATATTGAAAGTAGGTAAGTAACAGGAAATACAAATGGCAGGTTATTTTTCAATTTTATTGGTGCTACTCACGGTCGGTTCAGGCCTTATTTGGTTGATCGATCATTTGGTGTATGCACCAAAAAGACAAGCTAGGCTTGCTATTGCGCAAGGTGCGTCTGACACTCAGTTGGATGCCGACATCATTGCGGAAATCGCACCTGAACCTGCCATTGTTGAAAACGCGAAATCAATTTTTCCTATGATTGCCGCGATCACGATTTTCCGTTCGTTTATTTTTGAACCGTTTCAAATTCCATCAGGCTCAATGATGCCAACCTTATTGGATGGCGATTTTATTCTAGTGGAAAAATATGCTTATGGGATTAAAGACCCCGTGTGGCGTAGCAAAATTGTTGAAACGGGTACACCTGAGCGTGGTGATATTGCGGTGTTCAAGTTTCCGCTAGACGAGCGTATTGATTTCATCAAACGTATTGTTGGTTTACCGGGCGACCACATTGTTTATCGCAATCGTCAGCTTTACATTAAACCTAAGTGTGAAGACGGGCAGAGCGAAGCAAACGGGTTGACGTGTGGCGAATATAATAAGATTGATGTAGATATTGTAAATCGTGACGAGTTTACGCAAGGCCCAATGCAGTTAGTGCGTCTAACCGAGCATTTGCCAAACGTAGAACATGATATTTTAATTAATCCTGAAGTGTTAGAGTTAACAGATCGCTACTATCAACAACCAGGTACTCGCCGCGATGAGTGGGTAGTACCAGAGGGAAGTTATTTTGCGATGGGTGATAACCGTAATAACAGCCAAGATAGTCGTATGTGGGGTTTTGTACCTGATGAAAACTTGGTTGGAAGAGCGGTATTTATTTGGTTAAGTTTTGATTTTGATAATGGCCCAGACAGCATTTTGCCAGGGTGGGTTCCAACTGGTGTTCGTTTTGAACGCCTAGGTAGTATTCAGTAAAAATGAAAAGAAACGTAGAAGAACTTTATAATAAAATAGGGTACAACTTCTCTGATAAGGCGCTGCTTGAGCAGGCTTTGACGCATCGCAGTCACAAAGGCCAGCACAACGAGCGTCTCGAATTTTTGGGCGACTCTATTTTAAGCTTTGTGATTGCAAATGCTTTGTATCACAAGTTTCCAAAAGCGCGTGAAGGTGATTTAAGCCGCATGCGCTCAACGTTAGTGCGTGGTCAAACGCTGGCCGAATTCGGTGTGGAATTCGCGCTGGGTGATTATCTGCGCCTAGGTCCAGGTGAGCTGAAGAGCGGCGGGTTTCGCCGTGAGTCAACACTCGCAGATGCAGTAGAAGCCATTATTGGTGCCGTTTTCTTAGACTCTGACATCGACGTGTGTAGAGATTTGGTACTAAGTTGGTACGAATCACGCTTAACTGCGATTTCACCTGGTCATAACCAAAAAGACCCGAAGACGCTGCTGCAGGAGTATCTACAAGCTCGAAAATTACCTTTACCGGGCTACACTGTAATAGATACCAAAGGGCAAGCTCACAACCAAACATTCACGGTCGAATGTATAGTGGAAGGGATGGAAAGTATAATTTCAGTAGGCAGCTCGCGACGTAAAGCTGAGCAAAAAGCTGCCGAAAAAGCGCTTAAGATATTAAAGAATGACGCTTGATACACATTGCGGCATGATTGCCATTGTCGGTAGACCTAACGTAGGTAAATCGACACTATTAAATAAATTGGTAGAGCAAAAGGTAAGTATTACCTCGCGTAAACCACAAACCACTCGTCACCGCATCATGGGGATCCATACTGAGGGTAACTATCAAGCGGTGTACGTTGATACGCCAGGACTTCATATTGAAGAAAAGCGTGCAATTAACCGCTTAATGAACCGAGCAGCATCAAGCTCAATCGGCGATGTTGAACTGGTTATTTTTGTCGTAGAAGGGACGCATTGGACGCCTGATGACGAAATGGTACTGGCTAAAGTTAAAGACAGCGGTCGTCCTATCTTGGTGGTGATGAATAAAACCGATCAGGTAAAAGATAAAGACTTGTTGATGCCACATATTCAGTGGTTGAGTGAACAGGGTGATTTTATCGGGATCGTACCTATCTCTGCGAAGCAAGGTAAGAACGTTGATATGATCAGAGAAGAAGTGCACAAGCGTTTACCTGCATGTGAATTCTATTTCCCTGAAGATTACGTTACCGATCGCTCAATGCGTTTTATGGCGGCAGAGATCGTGCGTGAAAAGCTGATGCGCTTTATGGGCGATGAGCTACCGTACTCGGTGACGGTTGAGATCGAACAGTTTAAGTGGCAAGACAACGGCGTTTGGCAGATAAACGCGTTGATCCTTGTTGAGCGCGAATCGCAAAAACGCATGGTGATCGGCAACAAAGGCGAAAAGCTCAAAGTGATCGGTCGCGAAGCGCGTAAAGATCTTGAAAACATGCTAGACAACAAAGTCTATCTCGAATGCTGGGTTAAAGTGAAATCTGGCTGGGCAGACGACGAACGTGCTCTTCGTAGCTTAGGGTACGGAGAAGACTGATTGGATAGCGACTTTCGACAGGCCTATCTGTTACATCGCAGACCTTATAGCGATTCTCAGGTACTGCTTGACGTACTGGTCGAAGGCGTTGGACAACTCAAAATGCTTGCCCGAGTAAAGGGCAAGCAATCCCTCAAACATAATGCCCAGTTGCGGCCATTTTCATTACTTTTACTGCAATATGCAGGCAAATACGACTTTAAATACGTAAACCGTTTTGAGCCCACAGACAACCAAATCCAACTCGTTGGGCGGCAGTTATATTGTGGCTTGTATCTCAATGAGCTAACACAACGCGTGGTACCCACCAACGAACCGCTAGAGCAGATCTTTGCGCTCTATCAACTACATTTAATGCGTTTGGCCCAAGATGAAGATGTGGAACCTATCTTACGCAGTTTTGAGTTGCAATTGTTGGGTGAATTGGGTTTCGGGGTGGAACTGGAGTTTGACGCAGAAGGTAATCCAGTGCGGCCAAAAGCCGCGTATAAGTACGTATCTGAGTACGGTTTTATTGCAGTCGGTCGTGAACCTGATACGATACCGGGCAGTATGTTATTGGCCATTGCCAATCAAGATTTCCAAGACCTTGCCGTGAGAAAGGCGGCTAAGCTATTAACACGAAAATTAATGGCACCGCTGGTTGGTAAGCAAGGGCTGAAAAGTAGAGAACTATTTATTTCAAAGAAATAATACCAATTTAATCAAAAGTATAAATCGGTAAATTGGTATCGCGGTAATAAGTGGGTAATCCACTTGCTACGTCATATTATCAAGGGATAAACGATGAAAGATATTTTACTTGGCGTCAACGTAGACCATATTGCAACGCTTCGTCAGGCGCGTGGCACTAGCTATCCTGATCCAGCACATGCAGCTGCAGTAGCTGAGCACGCAGGTGCCGACGGCATTACTATTCACTTACGCGAAGATCGTCGCCATATTCAAGATCGCGATGTTTACGTGATGGCAAAAACCATCCAAACACGTATGAATCTAGAAATCGCAGTAACTGACGAAATGCTCGACATCGCTTGCGAAGTTAAACCTGAATATGTTTGCCTAGTGCCAGAAAAGCGCGAAGAATTAACCACGGAAGGTGGCTTAGACGTTGCGGGTAATCTAGATAGGATCACAGCGGCAACTCAGCGTCTAGCTGATGCAGGTATCAAAGTAAGCTTGTTCATCGACGCGGATAAAAAGCAGCTAGATGCTGCAAAGCAAACCGGTGCGCCTTACATTGAGATCCACACCGGTGCTTATGCTGATGCTGAGAACGACACCGAAATGACCGCTGAGCTTGAACGCATTCGTGAAGGCGTTCAGTATGCTTATGGCCTAGGTCTTATTGTCAACGCTGGCCATGGTTTGCATTATCATAATGTTAAACCGATTGCACAAATGCCAGAAATCTACGAACTGAACATTGGTCATGCCATTGTTGCTCGAGCGGCAATTGATGGACTGGAAAAGGCAGTACGAGATATGAAGCGTTTGATGTTAGAGGCGAGACAAGCATAACGCTTAGTGGTAAAGGAAAAGAAAGGGCTGTGCAGCCCTTTCTTTTTGCCTTGTAATCAGGCTAATACAATTGGTATCAAAATGAAAAAAATGGTGTTGGTCTTTGCAAGTTGTGCCCTTGCACCACAACTTAGCGAAGCGACAGAGAACAACGAATTTGAAATCATCACTACTACGGCATCCAGATTGGCTGAGACGGCAGGAGAGCGCCCTGTAAGCCTCTCTTCGCTCACAGAAGCTCAATTAGATGACATAGGCGTCACACATATCGAAAAGGCGTTGAGGCTCGTTGCTGGCGCAAATATACAGCATGGTAATGGTCAAGAGTATCTGCCTGCGTTGCGTTCTCAAGTGCTCTCTGGTGCAGGCGCATGTGGCGGCATTTTAATGGCGGAAGATGGTATTGCACTCAGAGCCGCAGGCTTTTGTAATATCAATGAACTCTTTGAATCGCACTTTGAAGCGGCTGAGCGTATAGAAGTGCTAAAAGGGCCAAACAGCGTATTATATGGCTCTAATGCGGTGCATGGAGTGGTTAATGTGATTACTTCAAACAGCATTCAAAAGACACCTAGGATTGCATTAGATATCGGCTCCTATGGTTATAGCCGAACTCGGATACAAGCTGGCGATAAAGCCCTTGGCTTGGGCGCAGCGTTAACCCTTACAAAAGATTCGGGTTATCGTGACGATGAAAGCGTTGAGCAACAAAAGTTAAGCGTCAAACACCAATATGAAGGTGAGAAGATTGGTGTCGTATCTGGAATGACATACACCCACTTAGATCAGCAAACTGCGGGTTATGTAACAGGAGTGGACAGCTATAAAAATAAGCAATTGGCAAAGCAAAACGAAAACCCTGAAGCATATAGAAAGGCAGAGTCATTTAGAGCTTGGACAGAAATAACCGGGCACGTTGATGATAGCAACACCGTAGTGATAAAACCTTATGTCCGCTGGCAAGAGATGGAATTTGTTAAGCATTTCTTGCCGGGTAAGCCGTTTGAAGAAAATGGTCAAACTGGTGTGGGGCTGCAAACGCTTATACACACTGAATTAAGTGACTCAATACAACTAGATTGGGGAATGGATGCGGAATATACCCAAGGCGAAATGTTGCAGTATCAGCCTACGCCGACTGAAGGCTCTGCATTTTTACACTCGACTATTCCCACAGGAAAACACTACGACTATGAGGTAGATGCAAGGCAACTCGCGCCTTTTGCAAATCTCAGTTGGCGACAGGGTAACTGGTTAGTTGAACTGGGCGGTCGTTTTGAGTCAATGAAATACGATTATCGCAACTTTTTGCCTACTGGGCGTACCAAAGAAGATGGTTCGGTGTGTGCAATGGGAGGATGCCGTTATAGTCGCCCAGCCAGTGGCAAAGATAGCTTTGCTTATTTTTCACCAAAATTTGGCCTAAGCTATGCGTTTACTGAGCGGCATATTGCCTATGCTAACGTGTCTCAAGGCTATCGCGCACCACAAACTGCTGAGCTTTACCAATTGCAGCGAGCGCAGCTAAAAGCATCGCTAGAGGAAGAAAAGGCGGACAATATCGAACTTGGCCTAAAGGGGAGTGCAGATAGTCTTGACTATCAGGTCGCGATTTATGACATGGAAAAAGAAAATTTGATCTTCCGAGATAGTGACTTTTTCTATATCAACGATGGTCGCTCAAGACACCGAGGTGTGGAGTTGGAGCTGAGTTATTCATTTTCAGCACATTGGCAACTAGATCTCGCCGCAACGCGTGCCAAACATACCTATGAACAAGATAATATTCTTGGTGGCATCAATATTAACGGCAACGATCTAGATTCAGCACCAAGGAACGTCATTAACGCCCAATTACGCTGGCAAGCACTGGATAATCTCAGTTGGTCTTTGGCTTGGCATCATGTAGGAGAGTATTTTACTGACCCCGAAAATCTTCATCGTTATTCTGGTCACGACTTGCTGAGCTTACGAGGAAAGTGGCAGGTAAATCCGCATTTGGCGTTGACGATGAGAGTGAAAAACCTAACCGACGAACGTTATGCTGAGCGTGCCGATTACACTTCATTTAGTGGTGAAAGGTACTTTCCAGGAAGACCAAGAAACATTCTGGTTTCACTGGACTACCGCTGGTAATACATGAAAAAGGGAGCAGAAAGCTCCCTTTGTGAAACTATCGTGATATTTAGTCGTCTAGCGAGCGAAGTAGTGCATTGATCCCAACTTTTTCGCGGGTTTGCTGATCTACTCTTTTCACAATAATTGCTGCATACAGGCTATGAGAGCCATCTTTGCTTGGTAGTGAACCTGGTACTACCACCGCACCGGCTGGTACGCGACCATAATGGGTTTCGCCTGTTTCACGGTCGTAAATACGAGTACTTTGTGAAATATAGACACCCATGGAGATAACCGCACCTTCTTCAACAATCACACCTTCTACGATTTCAGAACGTGCGCCGATGAAACAGTTATCTTCAATAATCGTTGGATTGGCTTGTAGCGGCTCTAATACGCCGCCAATGCCTACACCGCCAGATAGGTGTACGTTTTTACCGATCTGTGCACACGAGCCCACGGTTGCCCAAGTGTCTACCATAGTGCCTTCGTCGACGTAAGCACCAATATTAACGTAAGACGGCATTAGGACCACGTTCTTACCGACAAAGCTGCCCTGACGCGCTACCGCGTTTGGTACTACGCGCATACCCCCTTGTTGGAACTGCTCTGGCGTATAGTCTGAGAATTTTAATGGTACTTTGTCGTAAAACTGGTTAACGCCATCGCTCATTGGTTGGTTGTCACGAATTCTAAAAGACAGGAGTACCGCCTTTTTCAACCATTGATGTACAACCCACTCACCACTAATTTTTTCAGCAACACGCGCTGCACCTGAATCTAGCATTTCCAATGCATTGACAATTGCTTGTTTTACTTCGTCTGATACTGCTGTTGGGGTAATGGTATCGCGGTTTTCCCACGCGGTTTCAATAGTCGTTTTTAAATCAGACATAAATTCCTCGTTAATCTGTTTCTGCATTTAATTTTTTGAGTAGGGCGCGATGAAGCTCAGCTTTTTGTACTTCATCTAGTGCCTTGTAATCTTTGTTTGAGACGACGAAAAAGTCTTCTGCGCGTTCGCCGACGGTTGTAATGCGCGCGGCATGAATATGTAGTGAATAGGCCTGAAATACCTCAGCAATTTTAGTCAGTAACCCCGGAATATCAATGGCCTGAATTTCAATTAGGCTGCGATCGTCGCGTGCATGCGGGCGCAGTATAATTTTAGGTTTGATATTAAAGTCTTTAAACTTCTGTGAGCGGTTTTTCTTAACCCGGATCTTTCTTTTTGGATCTTTCAGTAAAGTTTCCAAGCCTTTTCTGATCCCAGCTGCACGGCCAGTACTGAGTGGGTCGCCATTCACTTCTAAGATAACAAAACTAAAGACAACATAGCCATCTTTTGTGGTCATGACCTGAGCATGCTGGATCTGTGCTTTTTTAGAACCAATTACACTGACCAATTTGGCGAATAACGCAGATTCATAAGGACTGTATACGAATACTTGCGTCCCGCCATGCATGGGCTTGTCAGAGACGATCACGCTTGGCTGACTTAAATCATCAGACTGTAATAAGTGCTCAGTATGCCAAGAGATCTGCTGTTCACTAAAGGCAGTAAAATAATTGGCCTTAAAGCGTGACCAAATAAGGTCAATGTACTCTTCGAAGTAGCCCAAATTAATCAGCCGTTGCTTGGCTTGGCGCTTCTTATCACGGATCTGATCGCGCATATCCATTGGGTTTTCAAGGCCCAAGCGCAATGCCCGTTGAGTATGTAGATATAGCTCGCGTAAGAGGGTGTTTTTCCAGTCGTTCCAAAGGTTGTCGTTGGTGGCACGAATGTCGGCAACCGTTAAGCAATAGAGATAATCTAGCTGACGTTCGTTTTTCACTTTTTGTGCAAATTCAGCAATAACATCGGGGTCATTAATATCTTTACGTTGGGCTGTGACAGACATCAGTAGGTGATTTTGCACCAGCCAAGCTACTAATTTAGCGTCGGATGCGGTGAAGCCGTGCATTTTGGTAAATGCCATGGCGTCAACGGCGCCAAGCTCGGAATGGTCGCCACCTCGGCCTTTGGCAATATCGTGAAAGATCCCCGCTAAGTAAAGTAGCTCGGGCTTGTCCATGCGGGCAACAATTTCAGAACAAATCGGGAATTCACTAATATGCTCTTTATCGAAATAGCGGTAGATGTTATTGATAAGCTTATGGGTATGCTCATCCACTGTGTAGGCGTGAAACAGATCGAACTGCATTTGACCAAAAATATTACGCCACTGCGGTAAATAGGCGGCGATGATCCCGTGTTTATGCATCAGAGTAAACGCTCGCCCCATGCCATTAGGGTGTTTCAATAACCTTAAAAAAGCGTCACGACAGCCTGCGTAATCTTGCAAATCGCCTAATAAACGGCGTCTGACTTGGCGCATAGTACGTATGGTACTTGGGTCAATCTGATTGATTTTAGGGTTGTCTGCAATATGTTCAAAGAGGACAAACAAATTCTCTCGACGGAAAAAGACCGAGGGATTCTTAACGCGAATTTTATTGCCAATACGCTCAAAGTTTCTGTCGAGAGGCACGGCTTCTTGTTCCAACTGCTCAGGAAGAATACTTTGTTCGAAATAGGAGAGCAGCATCTGGTTCATTTCGCGCACTCGGCTCATGATCCTAAATAAGCGTTTCATCATACGCTCAACTGAAGCTTTACCTTCAGAGCCGAAACCGAGGAGCTCTGCGGCATGTGGTTGATGGTCAAACAGTAAGCGGTTCTCACTGCGACCAGCGGCCAAATGTAGCGCAAAGCGAATGTTCCACAGGTTTTCGATGCACTCTAACAGCTCTTGATATTCTTCATGGGTCAAATAACCGTGATTGATTAACTCTTCCAAAGTTTCAGCGCGGAAGTGCTTTTTAGCGACCCAAAAAATGGTTTGCAGGTCGCGCAGGCCACCGGGGTTTTCTTTAATATTAGGCTCAAGGTTATAGGCGGTACCATGGCATTTTTTATGGCGAATATTCTGCTCATTGACCTTGGCGATAAAAAAGTCACTAGATTGCCAAATTGGGGTTTCAACGATATGCCGTTTGAGGTGTTCATATTCAATATGGTTACCACAAATGAGGCGGCTTTCCAGCAGGCTTGTGGCAAAGTGAACGTCATTTTGTTTTTGTTCTAGGACTTGTTCATGGGTTCTTACGCTATGACCGATATCTAGACCTAAATCCCATAGATAAGTGACAAAACGCTCTAAACTGCTGGTCACTTTTTCACAGGGAACGGATTTGGTCAGCACCAAAAAATCGATATCAGAGAACGGGTGTAACTCACCACGGCCGTAACCACCAATGGCGATTAACGACAAGTCTGGTTGATGCGCCAGTCCAGTTTCATTAAACAGTTTAATCAACAATCGGTCGATAAATTCAGCGCGAGAGTTAATTAGATTTCTAACGGGTTGCTTGGCAAATTGATTGCTTAACCATTTGTAGAAAAAAGCAAGACAATCACGGTAATCGGTAAGTTCTTGTGCTTCATCAAGAAGCGTCTTCACTTTGTTCGGTAATGCCACTTAGGATCCTGTGTCATGCGCGCAAAAACAGTAGAGTCCTGTTTTACACTAAATAAATAAGAATTGCGAGTGACGGGGAGGTGAAGGGTCAAGGATTGGGCAACTAGCATCGCGTGTAACTGATATCTAAACACAAGGGGGTTGTAACCGCTGTAGCGTGAGTTGTGCAATAAAAAAGCCAGCAATCTGGCTGGCTTTGATTAATGCTTTTTGCAATTAAGCTGCATGCGTAATCACGCGGTCTATCGTTTCGTCATTGCGGAGCGTTAAAATCTCAACGCCATTATCTGTGACAAGCAGCGTGTGTTCCCACTGCGCCGAAAGACTACGGTCTTTGGTAACGACAGTCCAATCATCTTTTAGTAGCTTACATTGGCGCTTACCTGCGTTAACCATAGGCTCGATAGTTAAACACATACCGGCTTTAAGTACCTCGCCAGTGCCTGGTTTGCCGTAGTGCATTACTTGTGGCTCTTCATGGAATTCTTTACCAATGCCGTGACCACAATATTCACGCACGATAGAGTAGTTAAAGCCTTCTGCATACTTTTGAATTGCAGCGCCAATATCGCCCAAACGCACGCCCGGCTTTACCATTTTTATCGCAAGGTACAGGCTCTCTTGCGTGATTTCGCTTAAGCGCTTACCTTGGATAGTTGGTGTACCGACGTAAAACATTTTTGACGTATCACCATGATAACCATCTTTGATCACAGTGATGTCGATATTGATAATGTCGCCCTCTTTTAGCGGTTTATCGTTTGGGATACCGTGACAGATAACGTGGTTAACAGAGGTACAAATAGACTTCGGAAAGCCGTGATAATTTAGCGGTGCAGGAACAGCACCTTGCTCATCAACAATGTAGTTGTGACAAATGGTGTTTAATTCGTCGGTGGTCACCCCAGGCTTAACATACGGCTCGATCATTTCCAGTACTTCCGCGGCTAAACGCCCGGCAACACGCATTTTTTCGATTTCTTCAGGGGTTTTGATCACAGCACTCATTTAGACTCCAAGTCAATTTAGATGAACATTTATTATGCACAAATTTTACGCATAAGATTGAGTTAATTCTTTATATATGGTATAAAGCGCGCCGTCTTTTTACAAATAATTCTTCCTCACACGATGAGAGTGAATGTTTGTAGTTAAGACAACACACTTATTAATATTAACACACACACATATCGACACATACACTTGGGTGCATGCAGTTATAAAAACTTCGTGTTGGTGCTATGGGATATGTGGAGGCCTAACCCTAACTTTTAGAGGAAAAATACAATGGCAAACGTTTCAATGCGCGATATGCTTCAAGCTGGTGTTCACTTCGGTCACCAAGCACGTTACTGGAACCCTAAGATGAAGCCGTTCATCTTCGGTGCACGTAACCGCGTTCATATCATCAACCTAGAAAAAACTGTTCCTATGTTCAACGATGCACTTAAGTTCTTACAGAACGTAGCATCTAACAAAGGCAAAATCCTTTTCGTAGGTACTAAGCGCGCTGCAAGCGAAGCAGTTAAAGAAGCGGCTATCCAAAGTGAGCAGTTCTACGTAAATCACCGTTGGTTAGGTGGTATGTTGACTAACTGGAAAACAGTTCGTCAATCAATCAAGCGTCTTAAAGAGCTTGAGACTCAAAGCCAAGACGGTACTTTCGAGAAGCTTACTAAGAAAGAAGCGCTAATGCTTACTCGTGAAATGCAAAAGCTTGAAAAAGGCCTTGGCGGTATCAAAGATATGGGCGGTCTTCCAGACGCTATCTTCGTTATCGACGCTGACCACGAGCACATCGCTATCCGTGAAGCTAACAACCTAGGTATCCCAGTAGTATCTGTTGTTGATACTAACTCAAACCCAGATGGTGTTGATTTCATCATCCCAGGTAACGACGACGCTATCCGTGCAATCCAGCTATACACTGGTGCAGTAGCGACGGCTATCACTGAAGGTCGTGAAAGCAACATCGTTGCTCAAGCAGAAAACGACGACTTCGTTGAAGCTGAGTAATTACCTGATTAGGTATTAGCTGTCATCAAGTCTTCATCAAATTATTGGTGAAGACTTGATATTCTTTATAAGCGATTAACTGCTTATCCCGTTGTTTGCCAAGCAGACCTTGAAAGATAACGGATTTTTATCAAATTGAGGCGAGCTGTACTTGATTTGATATTCAGCCAACCTAAGGTTGGTTTTATCAAGAACTGAATTCAGATTTGAGGATATTCTAATGGCTGTAACTGCTGCCCTAGTAAAAGAACTTCGTGAGCGCACTGGCGCTGGCATGATGGATTGTAAAAAAGCACTGACAGAAACTGGCGGTGATATCGATCAAGCAATCGAAAACATGCGTAAAAGTGGTGCTGCTAAAGCTGCTAAAAAAGCAGGCAACATCGCTGCTGAAGGTACAATCATCATCAAGCAAGGCGAAGGTTTTGCTGCACTAGTAGAAGTTAACTGTCAAACTGACTTCGTAGCAAAAGATGCAAGCTTCCTTGCATTTGCTAACGAAATTGCTGACGCAGCTGTAGCTGAGCAACTAACTATCGAAGACTTACAAGCTAAGTTTGAAGAGACTCGTGTTGCACTAGTAGCTAAAATCGGTGAGAACATGAACATCCGTCGTGTTTCTTACATCCAAGGTGACAAGCTAGTTGCTTACCGTCACGGCGAACGTATCGGTGTTGTTGTAGCTGGTGATGCTGACGAAGAAACACTTAAGCACGTTGCAATGCACGTTGCTGCTTCTAAGCCAGACTACCTAAACCCAGAAGACGTACCTGCTGAAGTAGTTGAAAAAGAAAAAGCGGTTCAAGTTGAAATCGCAATGAACGAAGGTAAGCCAGCTGAAATCGCTGAGAAGATGGTTGTTGGTCGTATGAAGAAGTTCACTGGTGAGATCTCTCTTACTGGTCAAGCTTTCATCATGGAACCTAAGAAATCAGTGGGTGACTACCTTAAAGAGAAGAATGCATCTGTTTCTTCATTCGTTCGCCTAGAAGTAGGTGAAGGTATCGAGAAGAAAGAAGAAGACTTCGCAGCAGAAGTTGCAGCACAAATCGCTGCAGCAAAAGGCCAGTAATCACTTATTGTGATGCCTAATGACGTAAAAGCTGACATTAGCTTTGCGTCATTGCTGAAAATTCTCTAAAATAACCGCGCATTTATGTCTAGCATAAGCGCGGTTATTTTTTACCTCACTTTTAATTGGCCCGGATATTATGACTATCAATAAAAAACCTGTTTTTAGACGCGTTCTTTTAAAGCTTAGTGGTGAAGCTTTAATGGGAGATGAAGGCTTTGGTATCGATCCAAAAGTATTGGATCGTATGGCACAAGAAATCAAAGAGTTAGTAGAGCTCGACGTAGAAGTGGGTTTGGTTATCGGTGGCGGTAACTTCTTACGTGGTGGTTCACTTGCAGAAGCGGGCATGAACCGAGTTGTGGGCGACCACATGGGCATGCTAGCGACCGTCATGAATGGTCTTGCGATGCGTGATGCGCTGCACCGTGCTTTTGTAAACGCACGTTTGATGTCTGCTATCCCGCTAAATGGCGTGTGTGATGCTTACAATTGGGCGGAAGCAATTAGCCTATTAAAATCTGGCCGTGTTGTTATTTTCTCTGCAGGTACGGGCAACCCATTCTTTACCACTGACTCAGCAGCATGTTTGCGCGGTATCGAGATTGAAGCGGATACCGTGATTAAAGCCACTAAGGTTGAAGGGGTATTTAGTGACGATCCGGTGAAAAACCCAGATGCTACGCTATACCGCACGTTGACTTACAACGAAGTTATCGACAAAGAATTGAAAGTGATGGATTTAGCTGCATTTACATTGGCACGTGACCACAATATGCCAATCAGCGTATTCAACATGAATAAACCGGGTGCATTGAAAAATGTCATCATGGGTGAAGAGGAAGGTACCCTTATCTCTTCTCAAGCAGCAGAATAACCTGACGACTATTTCAGCAACTCGTAGTTAAGTAGCGAATCTCTAAATTGCGAGTATAATCTGGCATAACAAGAACAGACTAGGAAAGTATTGTGATCGAAGATATTAAAAAAGACGCTCAAGAGCGCATGAAAAAAAGTGTGGCTGCGCTTGGAAGCCAGCTTTCTAAAATCCGCACAGGTCGTGCACACCCTGCGCTACTAGATGGTATTTCTGTTTCTTACTACGGTGCAGATACACCGCTAAACCAAGTAGCAAACGTAACGACGGAAGACTCTCGTACACTGGCTATCAGCGTATTCGACAAATCGCTTGCACAGGCGGTTGAAAAAGCAATCATGTCTTCTGACTTAGGTTTAAACCCAATGTCTGCAGGTACTGTGATCCGTGTTCCACTTCCTCCACTAACTGAAGAGCGTCGTAAAGATCTCATCAAGATCGTACGTGGTGAAGTTGAAGGTGGGCGTGTTGCAGTACGTAATATTCGCCGTGATGCAAATGGTGATATTAAATCATTGCTAAAAGACAAAGAAATTTCTGAAGACGAAGCGCGTCAAGCTGAAGATGATATCCAAAAATTGACTGACAAGTTCATCAAAGAAATGGATACACAACTAAGTGCGAAAGAAGCAGAGTTGATGGAAATCTAAATGTCTATGTCCTAGCGTTTATGTTTACGCACTGTTTACGTATTGCAGAAAATTCTGCTTTGTTTCTGAGCAGTTAGCGTTTTTTGGGCTGGGTACACTGACAAATTTATTAGGTTTGAAGCGCCGCCTAGGGTATACTAGGCGGCGTTTTTTTTCACTTAAATTGGAATTATGGTTTTAGAAGCAGAGGTTATTTCGCAGCAATCATTGCCAAAACATGTTGCGATAATAATGGATGGCAACGGTCGTTGGGCTCAAGCTCGCAGGCGTCCTCGCGCCTTCGGACACAAGAAGGGCGTCGATTCGGTTCGCAGTGCTGTACAATTCTGTTCCAAGTTAGGTATAGAGTCTCTGACGCTATTTGCCTTTAGTAGTGAAAACTGGCGTAGGCCAGAAGATGAAGTCAGCACGTTAATGGAATTATTTATTTATGTGCTGTCTAAAGAAGTTAAAAAATTACATAAGAACAACGTAAAGCTAACCATTATTGGCGATCTTTCTCGTTTTCCTGACAGCCTCCAAAAGCGTGTTCATGAAGCTCAAACATTGACCCAGGACAATACAGGGCTTAACTTAAACATTGCAGCAAATTACGGTGGACGTTGGGATATCACACAGGCAGCACAACACCTCGCAAAACAAGTTGCAGCAGGTAAATTGCAACCAAGTGATATAACCGAAGATGCCTTGACAGAGCAGATGACGATGGCCGATCAAGCGAATCTCGACTTGCTGATCAGAACGGGAGGCGACTTCCGCATCAGTAACTTCTTGCTATGGCAAGCTGCGTATGCCGAACTCTATTTTACCGACACGCTTTGGCCTGATTTTGACGAGCAAGCATTCTCTGAAGCCATTGTTTGTTACGTGTCTAGAGAGCGACGCTTCGGATGCACAGGAGAGCAAATAAAGCAGCTCCTCGCAGAGAAAGACGCAACAAGTTAAGGGTTCAAATTTGTTAAAACAACGTATTCTAACGTCAGCGGTGCTTGCACCTCTGGCTCTACTTTTGGTGTTTTATACACCGCTGGTAATGTTTAGTACGATTGCCGCACTAATCGTTTTGCTTGGTGCATGGGAATGGTCGGCGCTTGCGGGCCTTTGTCAAAAGCGTCAGCGTTTTACTTTCGTTGGCGTTATGGCGGTGTTAATTCTATTGCTTAACACCCATTGGCCAATACAGGATTTATGGCAGCAAGGGCGTTTAGTCGCTGATGCTAATTACGTATTTACGCTCGCTTTTGCGTGGTGGTTGGTTGCTACTTTCTTGGTGATTAAATACCCACGAGCAGCTCGTGCTTGGAATGAAGGGATCATGATGCGCTCCATCGCCGGTGTACTGACGCTAGTCCCGCTGTGGCTTGCGTTAAACGTGATGCGTAGTGCCGGATACGAAGATGGCGAGCACATAGGCTCAGTCCTTATCATGGTGGTATTGGGCATAGTGTGGAGCGCGGACATTGGCGCTTACTTCGCTGGAAAGAATTTAGGTAAGCATAAGCTTATGCCTAAAGTGAGCCCTAATAAAACGATTGAAGGTCTTGTTGGTGGCGTGATCACCGCAGTTGTTTTTGTGTTAGTGTTTTGTCACTTCGCCGCAATTGATCTCAATATGTGGCCAATTTACGCTGCAATGACCATTATTATCGCGCTATTTTCTGCCGTTGGTGATTTGCTTGAAAGTATGTTTAAGCGCGAAGTAGGTCTTAAAGATTCAGGCCGTTGTTTGCCAGGTCACGGCGGTATTCTAGATCGCATTGATAGCTTAACGGCTGCAGCACCCATTTTTGCTTTTTGCTACGCTTGGACGGTTGTGCTATGAGCGAGCAAAACTTGGTAGTACTGGGAGCGACAGGCTCTATTGGACTATCAACCTTAGACGTCGTTAGCCGCAATAAAGAACAATATCGTGTATTTGCCTTAGTCGCAGGGCAAAACGCGGAAAAGATGGCTGAGCTTTGTTTACGTCATCAGCCTAAATACGCGGTTATGAGCTCTGAGCACGCAGCTCGGCAACTTTCTCAACGTTTGAGGGGCACTACTACCACCGAAGTACTCCATGGCGTTGAAGCAATGGCTGAGATGGCTCGCCATGTGGATGTGGATATCGTGATGTCCGCAATCGTTGGTGCTGCAGGGTTGTTACCGACACTAGCGGCAGTCGAAGCGGGTAAAAAAGTTCTGCTGGCGAACAAAGAGTCGTTAGTAATGAGTGGCCAGCTGTTTATGGATAAAGTAAAAGCGCATGGTGCGACTTTACTCCCTATCGACAGTGAACATAATGCTATTTATCAGTGCCTACCAGCGACCATTCAAACGGGACAATCTTCAAACCTAAGTCACAGCGGTGTTAGTAAGATTTTATTAACCGGTTCTGGTGGACCTTTCTTGCAGCGCTCATTGGCTACCTTAGCTTCAGTAACAGTCGAAGAAGCGGTTGCGCATCCTAATTGGTCCATGGGCAGAAAAATCTCTGTCGACTCTGCGACTATGATGAATAAAGGGCTAGAGTTTATTGAGGCTAAGTGGTTATTTAACTGCTCGGCTGACGATATTGAAGTGGTGATCCACCCACAAAGTATGATCCACTCTATGGTGCAGTATCGCGACGGCTCGGTGTTGGCACAAATGGGGCAGCCAGACATGCGAACGCCGATTGCGTATGGGCTTGCCTACCCAGAAAGAATCGACGCGGGCGTTGAACCATTAGACTTTTCTCAGATTGTCGATTTCACTTTTACCAAACCAGATTTTAACCGTTATCCCAACCTCAAATTAGCGATTGACGCATGTCGTAGTGGTCAGGCTGCAACAACAACAGTGAATGCTGCAAATGAAATCGCCGTTGCGGCATTTTTAGAGGGTAAGATAGGGTTTTGCGATATCTATCGAGTCAATGCCTTAACGCTTGAGCAAAGTGAGCTAAGCGTATTAGAATCCGTTGAGTCTATTATGGAAACAGACCGAACGGCCCGCCACCGAGCGCAGCAAATTATCGCCACATTGAGGTAACTATGTTTGAATTTTTCTGGCACTTAGGCTCATTTATTCTTGCTTTAGGGATTTTAGTTACCGTTCATGAATATGGCCATTTTTGGGTTGCCAGAAAAGCCGGCGTTAAGGTCTTACGTTTTTCTATTGGTTTTGGTAAGCCTTTAGTCAAGTGGTATGACAAACATCAAACCGAATACGTTATTGCCGCAATTCCACTTGGCGGCTATGTCAAAATGCTCGATGAACGCGTTGATGATGTGCCAGAGCAGGAGCGCCACCTTGCCTTCAATAATAAGCCAGTACTTTCTCGTATCGCTGTGGTAGCTGCAGGCCCCATTGCAAACTTTTTGTTTGCCATTGTCGCGTTAGCGGCAATGTATATGGTAGGGGTTCAATCAGTAAAACCCGTCGTTGGTGGTGTGACACCAACCAGTATCGCGGCGGATGCTGGATTTCAATCTGGTGACCACATCATTGCACTGAATGATGAGTTAGTACACTCATGGCAAGACGTCACATTCGAATTGATGGCGCATTTAGGTGAACCATCTCTGGTTGCCAAAGTACAAGATGAAAAAGGTAGTTTGGCTATTCGCACGCTACGTTTGAGCGATTGGAAACTGGAAAAGCAAGATGAAGCGCCACTGACCTCAGTCGGCATTACGCCTTATAGGCCACCGCTGACGCTGCAGCTCGGTTATATCGAAGAAGGTGCAGCTGCCGACAAAGGTGGCTTACAAGTAGATGACACGCTGGTTGCGATAAATGGTGACAAATTAGCATCGTGGCAACAGCTGGTGAGCCGAGTTCAAAAATCTGCAAATCAAGCCATAAGCATTGATATTCTGCGCGATGGTCAGCCACAAACCCTAACGATAACACCTCAGGCAAAAACTTCACCAGAAGGTGTCGTACAAGGCTATTTGGGCGTTGTGCCTGTGATGGAAAAATGGCCAAATGGTTATATTGAAACTAGACAATACGGCATCCTAGATAGTATGGTGCTTGGCATTCGTAAAACTTACGACTTGATTGCCTTAAGTTTCGACATGATCGGCAACTTAATCACGGGCCAAGTCTCGGTAAAAAACTTAAGCGGGCCTGTGGGGATCGCGGTTAGTGCCGGAAATAGTGTTAGTTACGGGTTAGTTGCATTTTTAGGCTTCTTAGCGCTTATCAGCGTGAATTTAGGAGTTTTTAACTTATTACCGCTCCCTGTCCTAGATGGTGGGCATTTAATGTATTACTTAATTGAACTAATTCGCAGAAAACCAGTCTCTGAAAAGACACAAGAGTTTGGGTTTAAGATTGGAGCGGCGCTTCTTCTTGCCTTAACGTTTTTTGCACTATTTAATGATGTTTCTCGGCTTTAAGCCGTGCGGTGCTAAAAAGCGCACATTATATGCAATTTAAATGTTTGCATTTTTGTTCAAGCATACAACGGATAACATAATACAAAAGCTGTAACGTTTGAATGTTGTGATGTAATGGGCCTTAGCGTATCGCGCCAAAATTGTTGTAAAGGATAAAGATAATAAAATGCCTATAAAAAAACACATTGCAGTAACCAGTTTACTGGGCGCTAGTTTTGCTGCCTTAGGGCAAAACTCCTTTATCGTAGAAGATTTAAAAATAGAAGGGCTGCAGCGCGTTGCACTAGGTGCTGCATTGACACATATTCCGATCAACGTTGGTGACAATGTCGATCAGTTTACTATTTCACGCACAATCAAGGCGTTATATAAGTCTGGCCACTTTGACAACATTGCGGTATTCCGTGATGGTAATCAGATTATTTTTAAGGTTAAAGAACGTCCAACTATCAGCTCAATCGAATTTGATGGCAACAAAGACATCAAAGACGAGCAGCTAAACGAGAGTTTAGAGCAGCAAAATATTCGCCAAGGTGAACCGTTAGACAGAACGGTACTTGATAGTATCGAAAAAGGCTTAACGGAATTCTTCCACAGTATTGGTAAATACAACGCTAAGGTTGAGGTGAGCATTGTTGAATTGCCACGTAACCGTGTGAAGCTGATGCTGAAGTTTGAAGAGGGTGATGCTGCTTCTGTACGTCAAATTAACCTCGTTGGTAATGAGCTGTTTTCGGACGAAGAACTTCTTAACCTAATTGAATCTCAGCAGGACTTGCCTTGGTGGCGCTTCCTCTCTAATGACCGTTATCAAAAACAAACCATTGAAGGCGATTTAGAAAAGATCCGCAGTTTTTACCTAGACCGTGGTTATTTACGTTTTAACATCGATTCAACACAGGTTTCAGTAAGCCCTGAACGTGAATCAGTTTATGTTACGGCAAACATCACCGAAGGTGAAAAATATACCGTTAAAGGGTTTGATTTCATTGGTGACTTATTAGGTCGTGAAGACTTAATTAAAGGTATTGTGCCGCTTCGCGCAGGTGAGCTTTACAACGGCTCAGTTGTAACGGCAACGGAAGATTTCATTAAGAGTTATTTGGCGCGTTTTGGTTACGCCAATGCGGAAGTACGAACTGTTCCAGAAATCGATGATGAAAACAAAGAAGTACAATTAACACTATCTGTTGATCCTGGAAAGCGCGTATATGTACGTCGTATCGTGGTGAACGGTAACCAAAATACAGCAGACGAGGTGTTACGTCGTGAAATGACGCAGCTTGAAGGTGCGTGGTTGTCTAACCAAAACCTAGAGCGTTCAAAGCTTCAAATTCAACGTTTGCCATATATGGAATCGGTAGAGTTTGAAGTCAAGCCAATTCCTGGTGTTGAAGATCAGGTTGATGTTGACTTTAAAGTAAAAGAACAGCCAGCAGGTAGTTTCCAAGCGGGTGTTGCTTATGGTTCTTATGCGGGCCTTCAGTTTAACATTGGTGTCAGTGAGTCTAACTTCTTAGGATCTGGTAACCAAGTTGCTTTCAATATCAACACTTCGCGTGGTTCTGAGCGTTATAGTGTGTCTTATACCGATCCTTACTTTACGCCTGATGGTGTCTCGCAAGGCAGCAGTATCTTCTACAGTAAGTTCGATGCGAGCGAATTTGGGATTGTAGATTACAAATCGACGAGCTACGGTATCGGTACCAACTTTGGTTTCCCAATCAATGCGATTAACCGCGTTAACTTTGGTATTCGTTGGATTGAGGAAAGCCTTTCGCAAATTTCAGACTTTGAGCAAACACGAGTACTTCGTGAGAGCTTCTTAAACGAAAGCGATCCAAATGCCGATTATGACTTCACTAAATATGAGTTAAGTGCAGGTTGGTCACGTGTAACGGTTAACCGTGGTATGTTCCCAACAGCAGGTTCTCGTCAAAGCTTGAACTTAAGTATTACTACACCAAACTCAGATCTTAATTTCTTCAAGATCAATTACGATTCACGTTTTTACTGGCCAATCAGTAATGACCATCGTTGGGTATTCTCAGCGAGAGCGGGTTTAGGCTATGGTAATGGTTATGGCGAGACCAATGGCTTTGAGCAAGTGTTGCCATTCCAAGAGTTCTTCCGTATTTCAGAGCAAGAACTACGTGGTTTTGACCGAAACACAATTCTACCTCGAGCGGTACAGCGTGCGCCTAAGTGTATTCCGGGCACACCTAAACCAGATGGTACAACAGGTAGCTGTATTGGCGGCGATCAGCAATTTGATACGCTAAATCTAGGTGGTCGTATCGGTGGTAACGCAAAAGCACTAGCAGGTCTTGAGCTTATCGTGCCAACGCCATTCCTAGACGAAGAAAACACGAGTTCAGTAAGAACGAGCTTCTTCGTCGATGCGGCAAACGTTTGGGATACTGAGTTTGATGTAGACCGTTATAACAACTTGCCAGAAGATCAATACAATCTACTTTCTGATTTCTCTGATCCATCAAGGTTCAGAGTATCAACGGGTTTATCGATTCAGTGGATCTCGCCTATGGGACCTATGCTGATCAGTTTCGCTTACCCACTCAAAAAAGAAGAAGAAGGCGATACGAAGACGATCAGCTTCAATATCAGTAATACATTCTAAGGAGTTTTATTGTGAAAAAATTTATTAAATCATCAACACTAGCCATGACAGCAGCACTAATGATGGGTGCTTCAGGTAGCGCATTTGCACACAAAGTAGGCATCGTAGACATGCAGGAAGTGTATAAGCAAATTCCACAAATGGCGAAAATTGAACAGACACTACAAGCTGAGTTCGCTGAGCGTCGTCAAGAACTTGAAAAAATTCAAGGTGACATTCGTTTCGAAGCTGAAAAATTTAAGCGCGAAGCAACGACAATGAGTGAAGAGCAAAAAGAAGCGCTTCGTGAAAAGATCCAAGGCATGCAAAAGACACTTGCTGAAAAAGGTCGTCCACTAGAGCAAGAAATTAAAGTTCGTCAAAACCAAGAGCTTGCTAAAGTACAAAAGCTAATCGTAGATGCGATTGAGTCTGTTGCTAAAAAAGGTAAGTTTGACGAAGTTAAAGTAAAAGATACGACAATTTACTTCAATCCTGATAAAGTAGCCGACCTTTCTGAAGAAGTGGTAAAAGCGGTTAGCAATAAGTAATGACAAAACTTCACACCTTATCTCAACTTGCTGAGTATCTAGGTGCTCAGCTGCAAGGTGATGGCGATAAATCAATTCGAAATATCGCCACTCTCGCACAGGCAAAAGACGACCAAATCGCGTTTTTAGCCAACAGCAAATACCGTGGTCAGCTTGAAAGCACGACTGCGGGGGCCGTGATCTTGAGTGAAAAAGACGCGGATTATTTTGCGGGTAATAAACTCATTATCGCAGATCCTTATGTAGCCTATGCAAAACTTGCACAGAAGCTAGACTCAACACCTAGCGCAGCATCAGGAGTTCATCGTACAGCAGTTATCTCTGATACCGCAACACTTGGTGCAAACGTCAGTGTGGGTGCGAACGCTGTAATTGAAGATGGCGCTGTGATTGGTGATGATGTTGAGATAGGGCCAGGCTGTTTCATTGGAAAACATGCCAAAATAGGCGCAAAGACTAAACTCTGGGCAAACGTAACTATCTATCATGAAGTACAGATAGGCGAACAGTGTCTATTCCAGTCTGGTGCCGTAATAGGAAGTGATGGTTTTGGCTACGCCAACGAGAAAGGCGAGTGGGTTAAAATCCCTCAAGTTGGCACCGTAATTATTGGCGACCGTGTCGAAGTTGGCGCAAGTACTTCTATTGATAGAGGTGCGCTAGAAGACACCATTATTCATAGCAACGTCATTTTAGATAACCAGATCCAAATTGCCCATAACGTTGAAGTTGGTTACGGTACAGCCATCGCAGGCTGCACGGTACTGGCGGGCAGTGTTAAAATCGGCAAGTACTGCCAAATTGGTGGCATGACAGCAATCAATGGTCACAACGAAATTTGTGATGGGGTTGTCATTACTGGTATGAGCATGGTTACTAAAGGAATTACTGAGCCAGGGATCTATTCTTCTGGTTTACCTCACCAAACGAATAAAGAGTGGCGTAAGTCTATTGCACACTTACGCAATTTATCTGACTTTAAGTCGCGCCTGAAGGCACTTGAGCTGCTGACAGCACAGCTTAAAGATACTGATGTAGAATAAGGAAGCTATTTTGGCTAACGAATTAAACAGCTTTGATATCCAAGAGATTTTAAAACTTCTTCCGCACCGCTACCCAATGTTGCTTGTTGACAAAGTGGTAGATTTTAAGCCAGGTGAATATCTTCACGCGATTAAAAACGTGACGATTAATGAGCCTATTTTCACGGGTCACTTTCCAGAACAACCTATTTTCCCAGGTGTGTTGATCCTAGAAGCAATGGCTCAGGCAACCGGTTTACTTGGTTTTAAAACGGTCGAGAATCGCAGCGAGAATGAACTATACTTATTTGCAGCGATTGATAATGCACGTTTCAAACAACCTGTTTTACCGGGTGACACGATGCATTTGCACGTTAAGTTCGAAAAAGAACGCCGTAACATCTGGAAATTCAGTGCTGAAGCTAAAGTAGAAGGCAAAACTGTGTGTTCAGCTGAAATTATGTGTGCTAGAAGAGAGTTTTAATGGCTATTCATCCTACCGCAATTATCGAATCAGGCGCGCGTTTAGGCGAGAATGTTTCTGTAGGCCCTTATAGTTATATTGGCAATGACGTAGTCATTGGTGATAACTGTAAGATTGAATCACATGTTGTGATCAAAGGCCCATCTGAGATTGGTTCAGGCAATCACGTTTTCCAATTCGCGTCAGTAGGGGAAGCCTGCCAAGATAAAAAGTACAAGGATGAACCAACCAAGCTAATTATTGGTGATAACAACGTTATTCGTGAGTGTGCGACTATCCATCGTGGCACAATTCAAGACGAAGGGATCACTCGAATTGGTAGCAACAACCTATTTATGGCTTACACCCATGTGGCACACGACGCAGTCATTGGCAGCAATGTGATTTTCGCTAACAATGCAAGTGTAGCCGGGCATGTACATATTGGTGACTGGGTTATCCTTGCGGGTAATTCTGGTGTACACCAATTTTGTAAAGTGGGTTCACATGCCTTTATTGGTATGTACTCGGGTGTGAACCAAGACGTGCCGCCTTTTGTTACAACGACCGGCACGCCAGCGAGACCCGTTGCAATTAATACTGAAGGTTTAAAGCGTCGCGGCTTTGAGTCTGATGAAATCATGGCAACAAGACGCGCATACAAAACGTTGTTTCGTAAGGGGCTGCGTTTAGAAGATGCGTTAGAAGCGCTAAAAGAAGATGCTTCTGAGTTCGCTGCAGTTCAGCAAATGATTGATTTTATTGCGACTTCTAATCGTGGTTTGATCCGCTAAACTTGAACCGCAATACAGGTTATACTTACGCCATACATTTTGTATGGCGTTTTTTTATACTGAAAAATAACAATGGCTAACGAAAAAAATATCACCATTGGCGTGGTCGCAGGAGAGTTATCGGGCGATATACTCGGTGCAGGCCTCATAAACGCGCTAAAACTTCATTACCCCAATGCCAATTTTGTCGGTATAGGTGGTCCTAAAATGCAACAAGCTGGTTGTAAAAGCCTGTTTGACATGGATGAACTGGCTGTCATGGGATTAGTCGAAGTGCTTGGTCGCTTACCTCGCTTGCTAAAAATTAAAAAGCAGTTGGTGAACTACTTTATTGATAATCCTCCTGATGTATTCATCGGTATCGATGCGCCGGATTTTAATTTGCGTGTTGAAAAACCGTTGAAAGCGGCAGGAATTAAAACTATTCAGTATGTAAGCCCGAGCGTGTGGGCGTGGCGTCAAAAACGCATCCATAAGATTGCTGAAGCGACTAACCTAGTGCTGTCTTTGCTGCCGTTCGAAAAAGCCTTTTATGATAAACATGAAGTGCCTTGTACATTTGTGGGTCATACGCTAGCGGATGAAATTCCACTTGAGCCGGACACCGCAGGTGCGCGTGCACAGCTGAACTTAAGTCAAGATGATACGGTTTTAGCACTGCTTCCTGGTAGTCGGGGCTCTGAAGTTGGCTTATTGAGCCGCACTTACCTTGCCACTGCAAAAAAATTAGTCGATAAAATTCCTAACTTAAAAATAGTCGTGCCTTTGGTGAACGAAAAGCGCAGAGCACAGTTTTTGGAAGCCTTGAACGAAGTCGCGCCGGAATTGAACCCGATTATGCTTGACGGCCAGTCAGCACTGGCAATGCAAGCAGCGGATACCGTTTTACTGGCCTCGGGTACCGCCACACTTGAAGCAATGCTATATAAGAAGCCAATGGTGGTAGGGTACAAGCTGAATCCTAAGAGTTATTGGATTTTTAATACTTTTTTTACCTTTAACATCAAATACTTTGCCTTGCCGAATTTATTGGCTGACGCACCACTTGTGCCTGAGTTTTTACAGGCAGAGTGTAATCCTGACGCACTTGCTGATGCACTTTTCCCGATGTTAAAAGGCAATAATAGTAAGCTTGTTAGAAAGTTTTACGAGATACATGAGAACATTCGCCTAAATGCCAGCAAACAAGCGGCTCAGGCTGTAATGGAGTTAATAGATGCAAATTGAACGTCCTGATGTGCAGTATATTGCAGGCGTTGACGAGGTAGGACGTGGCCCGTTGGTGGGTGACGTTGTTACCGCTGCCGTCATTTTAGATCCAACTAAACCAATAATAGGGTTAACCGACTCGAAAAAACTGTCAGAGAAAAAGCGCATTGCATTGGCAGAAGAAATAAAAGAAAAGGCATTATGTTACTGCATTGCGAGAGCATCAGTTGCAGAAATTGACGATTTGAATATTCTTCACGCAACAATGTTGGCGATGACACGCGCAGTTGAAGGATTGGAAATTCAACCTGATCATGTATTTGTTGATGGAAATCGTTTACCTAAGCTGAGTGTTTCTGCAACTGCAGTTGTAAAAGGGGATAGCCTAGTTGCCGAGATAAGTGCGGCATCCATATTGGCGAAAGTCACCCGAGACAATGAGATGCTAGCACTCGACGCGGAATATCCTGAGTTTGGTTTTGCAGGCCACAAAGGCTATCCAACCAAAGCCCACTTTGCCGCGCTCGAAGCACATGGTGTTACTCCGCATCACCGTACAAGCTTTAAGCCTGTGCAACGAATTTTGGCCGAGAAGGAGTAAGCATGCCAGCCCCGCAGTTTGTCCATTTGCGTGTACACAGTGACTTCTCTATGGTGGATGGTCTAGCGAAGACCAAACCAATTGTGGCAAGGGCCGAAGAGCTTGCAATGCCTGCGCTTGCCATCACCGATCAAATGAACTTATGTGGTTTGGTGCGTTTTTATGGTGGCGCACACGGGGCAGGGATCAAGCCAATAATTGGTGCGGATTTTTGGCTAAAGTCAGATCAGTTTCCTGATGAACCAAGCCGAATTCTCGTTCTCGCTAAGAACAATCAAGGCTATAAAAATCTAACCTTGTTGATCTCCGATGCCTATCTTCGCGGCCATGTATTCCATCGTCCTGTAATTGATAAAGAATGGCTCGCAAAATACAAAGAAGGGCTGATCCTCATCTCCGGCGCGAAAGATGGCGACTTAGGTAAGGCCATTTTAAAAGGCAATCCTAAGCTAATTGAAGAAACGCTGGCGTTTTACGAGCAACATTTTAGCGACCATTTTTATATTGAGCTGCAACGCACTGCACGTGCACAAGAAGAAGAATATCTCCATGGTGCTGTAGAGGTCGCGGCTGCGCGTAATATACCGGTTGTGGCGACGAATGAAGTGGTGTTTTTACATGAGAAAGACTTTGATGCCCACGAAATTCGCGTTGCGATTCACGACGGCTATACATTAGAAGACAAAAATCGACCAAAGCGCTTTTCTAAAGAGCAATATTTAAAGACTTCTGAGCAAATGCAAGAACTCTTTAGTGACATTCCAGAAGCTTTAGAAAACACCGTAGAAATCGCGAAGCGCTGTAACGTGACAGTACAGCTTGGCACCTACTTCCTGCCAGATTATCCAACGGGCGATCTGGCGATTGAAGATTTCTTGGTAAAAGTATCGCGAGATGGTCTAGAAGAACGTTTGCAGTTCTTATTCCCTGATGAAAATGACCGCAAAGAAAAGCGTGGTGAGTATGACGACCGTCTGCAGGTTGAACTCGATGTTATCAACCAAATGGGATTCCCAGGTTACTTCTTAATCGTAATGGAGTTCATTCAATGGAGTAAGGATAACGGCATCCCTGTAGGTCCTGGGCGTGGTTCCGGTGCCGGTTCTTTGGTGGCATATGCGCTTAAGATCACAGATCTTGACCCACTTGAATTCGATCTCCTATTCGAACGATTCCTCAACCCAGAACGGGTTTCGATGCCAGACTTTGACGTCGACTTCTGTATGGATAGACGAGACGAGGTAATTGACCACGTTGCTAAACTGTATGGTCGGGACGCAGTATCTCAGATCATCACCTTTGGTACGATGGCGGCAAAAGCGGTAATTCGAGACGTTGGTCGTGTGCTTGGTCACCCTTATGGCTTCGTAGATAGGATTTCCAAGCTTGTACCTGGTGACCCTGGTATGACACTTGCCAAAGCGTTTGATGTTGAACCTCGCCTGCCAGAAGCTTACGATAGCGATGAAGAAGTTCGTGAACTGATTGATAAATGTCGCATTCTTGAAGGCTGTACACGTAACGCGGGTAAGCACGCCGGTGGTGTTGTTATCTCGCCTACCACCATTACTGACTTTGCAGCGCTGTATTGCGACGAAGAAGGTAAGTTCCCAGTTACCCAGTTTGATAAGAACGACGTAGAAACCGCAGGTCTGGTTAAGTTTGACTTCCTCGGTCTACGAACGCTAACTATTTTGCAATGGGCGCTCGACATGGCGAACGAACGCCTTGGCAGAGAAAGTCGTGAGCCGATTGATATCGCTGCGATCCCATTGGATGACCCTGCAAGTTTTAAAGTGTTACTAGACGCACAAACCACTGCGGTATTCCAGTTGGAATCTCGTGGTATGAAAGACTTGATCCGTCGCTTGAAGCCAGACTGCTTTGAAGACATGATCGCACTGGTTGCGCTATTCCGTCCGGGTCCTTTGCAATCGGGCATGGTAGATAACTTTATCGACCGTAAGCATGGTCGTGAAGAAGTATCGTATCCAGACGCGCAATACCAGCACGAAAGTCTACAACCTATACTGGAGCCGACCTACGGGATCATCCTTTACCAAGAACAGGTAATGCAGATAGCGCAGGTGCTTGCAGGTTATAGCCTAGGTGGCGCTGACTTGCTTCGTCGTGCGATGGGTAAGAAAAAGCCCGAAGAAATGGCTAAGCAACGTGCAACGTTCGAAGATGGTGCCAAAGATAATGGCGTCGAAGGCGAACTTGCGATGAAAATCTTCGACTTGGTAGAAAAGTTCGTGGGTTACGGCTTTAACAAATCACACTCCGCAGCCTACGCGTTAGTGTCGTACCAAACGCTATGGATGAAGACCCATTTCCCTGCCGAGTTTATGGCGGCGGTAATGTCAGCGGATATGGATAACACCGACAAAATCGTAACCTTGGTAGATGAATGCGAAAACATGAAGTTGACGCTGCTACCACCAGACGTGAATGCCGGTGTTTACAAATTTACTGTAAATCGTCAAGGTGAGATCGTCTATGGTATAGGGGCGATAAAAGGCGTGGGTGAAGGCCCAGTTGAAGCGATCCTTGAAGCGCGAGCCCAAGGGGGAGAATTTAAAGATTTATTCGACTTCTGTGCCAGAGTTGATTTAAAGCGTCTAAATAAACGCGTGATTGAAAAGCTAATATACGCAGGAGCGCTTGATAAGCTTGGTCCTGACAGGGATCAGCCTGGGCGCGCGACTTTACTGGCAAGCTTAAAGGATGCCATGAAGTCGGCAGAGCAGCACCACAAAGCCGAATCACTTGGACAGAGCGACTTATTTGGTTTGCTAGCGGTTGAGCCCGAGGAGGTTGAACAAGCCTTTATCAAAGCCACGCCGCTTAGCGATAAAGAATGGTTAAATGGGGAAAAAGAAACCTTAGGTCTTTACCTAACTGGCCACCCAATTAATCAATATCGCAAAGAATTAAAATATTATACCTCTGGCAAGTTAGTTGACTTACAACCCGGTAATCGTGATACGGTAGCAACCGCGGCGGGACTGGTTATCAATGCTCGTACCTTGATAAACAAAAAAGGAGCGCGTTGGGGACTTATCACTTTAGATGACAAAAGTGCCCGAATTGATGTACGCTTATTTCCTGAACAGTTTGAAATGTACCAAGAAATGCTGCAAATTAACCAAATCTTGGTAATATCTGGACAGGTCAGCTTTGATAACTTCTCTGGTGGCATTACAATGACCGCAAGAGAAATCTCTACCATTGCTCAGGCGCGAGAAAAGCGTATTAGTGCAATAAAAATGACGCTAAATATGGCTCAAATTGACGCGAACTTCTTTGATAATTTCAAAAAAGTGCTAGAACCATATAAATTTGGAACGTGTCCGGTAAAAATTAAATATCAGCGTCCTGATGCATTAGCAGAGTTAACATTAGGAACACAATGGTGTGTGACGCCAAGTGATGAGCTTTTAACTCGTTTATCACTGTTGGCGGCGCAGGAATTAGAATTAGAATTTAACTAAACAGGTAGTTTAGAGCATGAGCCTCAATTATCTTGAATTTGAACTTCCAATCGCTGAATTGGAAGCAAAGATCAAAGAATTACAAAACGTTAGTCGCTCTGGCGATTTAGATCTTAGCCTTGAAGAAGAGATCAGCCGCTTAAAAGACAAAAATGTTGAGCAAACAAAGAAAATTTTCGACGGTTTAGGCGCTTGGCAAGTGTCTCAATTAGCACGTCATCCGCTTCGTCCATATACTCGTGACTATATTGAACGCATTTTTACCGAGTTTGACGAGTTCGCAGGCGACCGTACTTTTGCTAACGATCCGGCTATTCTTGGTGGTGTTGCACGTCTTGACGACAAGCCAGTAATGATTATCGGTCAGCAAAAAGGTCGTGACACGGCTGAAAAAATCAAACGTAACTTTGGTATGCCAAAGCCTGAAGGCTACCGTAAAGCATTGCGCTTAATGGAAATGGCTGAACGCTTTAAGATGCCAATCATTACCTTTATCGATACTCCGGGAGCTTACCCGGGTGTAGGCGCTGAAGAGCGCGGTCAAAGTGAAGCGATTGCACGTAACCTTAAGGTGATGGCAGCGCTCAAAGTGCCAACCATTTGTACTGTGATCGGTGAAGGCGGCTCTGGTGGCGCATTGGCTATTGGGGTAGGTGACAGAGTAAACATGCTGCAATACAGCACGTATTCTGTAATTTCACCTGAAGGTTGTGCTTCTATTCTTTGGAAGAGCGCAGACAAAGCGTCACTTGCCGCTGAAGCTATGGGTGTATCAGCCTCTCGCGTAAAAGAGCTGGATCTTATCAATAACATCATCGAAGAGCCGCTAGGTGGCGCACACCGCAATTACGATGCGATGGCGAAAAACCTGAAAGTGCAGCTTAAACGTGACTTGGCTGATCTTGAAGCACTAAGCACCGAAGAGATGTTAGATCAGCGTTATAAGCGCCTGATGTCATTTGGTTATTGTTAATACGGGTTTCCGCTCGTATTGATATCAATGCTAATTTAAGTTAAAAAGCCGCTATTGAGCGGCTTTTTTTATTGATTGTAGAAAACATGATTAATAGTCGGGTTTACCAACAAGTAGAGTCAAGTTTAAAGGTATTGAGTTCCAGCCTTGACGCCAAAGGGTTGTGCATTGCTTTATCTGGTGGTGTGGATTCGGTTGTGTTGCTCCATCTTTGTCGAGAATATGCAAATAAGCATAACATTGCACTCCAAGCGGTTTATGTTAATCATGGCTTATCTCAGCACGCTTCGCAGTGGCAGCAATTTTGCCAATCACTTTGTGAAACACTCAAAGTTCCCTTTGTTGCAAAACAGGTTTCGATTACTCGGAAAGCCCGTACTAGCCTTGAAGCGCAAGCACGCGAAGCTCGCTATCAAGCATTAGATGACGCGGCCAAAGCAGGTTTTGCAATCGTACTTGGGCAACATGCCGATGACCAAGTAGAAACTTTCTTACTGAGATTAAAGCGTGGGTCAGGGTTACTCGGGCTTGGAGCGATGAGAGCGACAACTCAGCTGGCATCTGGGCGATATTGTATTCGTCCGTTACTTGCCGTTAGTCGTGGCGAGATTGAAGCATTTGCACAGCAGTGTGGCCTTGAGCATATTACTGATGAGTCCAACGCCGACGATGCGTTTGACCGTAACTTTTTACGCAATCAGGTGATCCCTTTACTTACCTCTCGATTCAATGGTTTTGTAGGTAACACACTGCGTAGTATCGATATTTTACAGCGCCAACAAACCATAATTGATGAGGTGAGTGAAGAAGATTTGCAAAAGTGTCATTGTCGGATGGCGCTAAACATCACGGCTTTACAACAGCTCTCTTGTGCAAGAAGAGATAATGTCATCAGACTGTGGTTATCAAAGCAGGGCATAGAGATGCCGAGTCAAAAACAGTTGGATGAAATTGTACAACAGGCGTTTTCATCACGCCAAGATAGCCAACTTGAAATACGTTTTAAGCAAGGCGCGGTGAGGCGTTATCGTGATGCACTTTATTGGGTAACGGAAACTAGCCAAAAGCATGATATTGAGACCGTGAATCTCAACGAACTCAGCGGGCAAAGTACACCTGTCGCTATGCAAACGGGCAAGGGGCTCCGCAAACCTTTCTCGGACGAAATCGTTAGCATTCGCTACGGCAGACTTAAAGATAAAATCAAACCACAGGGCAAACCTGGCTCTAATACCTTGAAACATTGGCTAAAAGATTTACACATTCCAAGCTGGGAGCGTGATTCTATTGCGGTTGTTTATTACAATGATACACCGGTTGCGGTGAACGGACTGTTTGTGAGTACCGAACACGCAGAGGACAATGGCATTATTTGGGTAGTAAAAGATGACTGAAAGTAAAAAGATTGGCCAACAGTTAGCGCAAAAAGCGCCTTATGCGGTGGCGTTCACTGTAGTGGTGTTTATCGTACTCTTTATGTCGAGTGAAGTGGTGTGGCTGAATCAAATATTTGCTTCTGCATCTGGCATTATCAGTATCGTGTTTTTACTATTGTATTGGCATGGTAAGGGCGGAATGTATTTTATTCTTGGCCTACTTGCGCCAATGCTTGCGGTGATGTTTTCAGAGTTACCCGATTTCCTTGCGCTTGCATGGGTAATAAATGGATTTTTCAACGGCGCGGCACTTGCCCTGATGGCATACTTATACTTAGGAAAAGATGCTCAGCGTTAACGCATAACACTGAGCAAAAGGGGAAGTGGTTTTTTTATACTGCGCGAGCGCAGTTTCGTCCGGCTGCTTTTGCGCGGTATAAGCCGCTATCCGAACGAGCAAATATATTGTCGGCAGTATCATGGCTCGATGCCAGCGTAAAGCCAATGCTTGTGGTCACCGTATATTTAGCCAACATGCTCGACTTTCTTACGGCTTCCATAATTCTTTCTGCGATCACTTTGTTGGTTGTAAACGCTGGGTCGTCAATTAAAATGGCGAACTCATCACCACCGAATCTAAATACTGAATCCGTTGCGCGCGTTGAGGTTTGCAAAATACGTGAAAACTCAACCAACACTTCATCACCGGCTTTATGACCATGAACATCATTCACCTGTTTAAAGTTGTCTAAATCTAAAAGCATAAGGCTGAAATTACGATGTTGACGACGGCATCGCTCAAGCTTTTCTTCTAAGTTATCTGCGAACTGGCTGCGATTGTAAAGTCCAGTCAGTGAGTCCTTGGTTGCTAATTGCAATACACGGTTGTACATCAAGGCATTACGCATTGGGTAAATTAAACAGGCGTGTAATTTTGACAATTTTGCCTTGATCGCTTCACTAAATGGAAACTCACTGAAATACACCAACTGGCCTAAGTGCTCTTTTTCGAGCTCAAGATCAAATGTACTAGCCGGAAATTGGCTATCGCTGTCCTTCATCTGAAAGACGCCAAGGCTACAGTGGAACTGGAGTCCCGAAATTTTTGAAATTCTTGCCACATGCTCCGCATAAATAGTCAACAGCTCTTCAATGTTGAGCGTTGTCTGAAGTTTGTCGACTAATCGCGCGTAGTGTTCACCGCCTTGCGTACTATACTGTTCAGAATTGAACGGCAAGTAATCGCCTCTGGTCGGCAATCTTTGTGTCAAAATATGGACATTTTCCATATTTCTTCCCCTTAAATACAACAATACATGATTAATATGCGAACTTTGTGCCAAAAATTTAAACTGGCTTAAAAACAAACGCTTGCTATATTTAAAAGAAAGAATAAGAAATCCACCTTTATTCCCCGTCAATTTCTTCGCTCAGGAGGCAGATTGCAAAGTATCTTCGCGCAGGTTTTTGCCTTGCTATTATGTGCTGTGATTTTAGTCTGGTCCTTTAAGCGGATTGGCTTGCCGCCTATTCTGGCTTATTTGCTCACTGGAGTAATTGCGGGCAGTCACGGCATTGGATGGATGAGTGATAGCCAAGAAATTCACTTTATGGCTGAGCTTGGAATTGTGTTCTTACTGTTCAGTTTAGGGCTTGAATTTTCCGTGCCAAAATTAATGGCAATGCGAAACGTAGTATTCGGCTTGGGGAGTTTACAGGTCATTGTGACCACGATCATCGGGATGTTAGTGTTGCGTTTTATGCAATATGAGTGGGTGGGCGCATTTGTGATTGCGAGCCTCATTGCTCTCTCTTCTACAGCGGTTGTGGTTAAGCTGTTAAAAGAGCTGGGGATGCTCAACACACGCCATGGTCAGCTCGGTATTGGCATGTTGTTATTCCAAGATATTGCCGTTGTGCCACTGCTCATCGCGTTTCCGCTTATTTCCTCTGCGAGTAATTCAGAGCTGGCGTCAGCGCTTCTTTTTGCGTTTGCCAAGGGAGCGGTTGTGTGTCTGGTTTTATGGGCAATAGGTAAGTGGTTACTACCTAAAATATTTAACGAAATCGCATTAGTAAGAACAGATGAGCTCTTTGTTTTATCTACTTTAGTTGTTGCCCTGTGCGCGGGTTCGCTCACTTATGCATTCGGACTTTCAATGGCGCTCGGCGCATTTTTAGCGGGCATGATGTTAGGGGAAAGCCAATATCGGCATCAGCTTGAGGCAGAAATTAGACCGTTTCGAGATATTCTAATGGGACTCTTTTTTGTCACAGTGGGTATGCAACTAGATATTCCTTATGTGCTCGACCAGTTTATTTATATTGTTGCAGCACTTGGCGCCGTGCTTGTGATCAAAGTGTTGATCATCGTTGGCGTTGCGCAGTTAATGGGAGAGCGTAAAAAAGACGCTTGGGGCGCTGGTATTTTGATCTGGCAAATGGGGGAATTTGGCTTTGTATTGGTTGCTCTTGCCAGTAAACATCAATTATTAGACAAGAATGAAGTGTCCTTCTTGATCACGCTTGGCGTGTTGTCTATGGCGTTAACGCCTTATCTTATTAGTAAAACCGCGCATATTCTCAATATCTTGGGAATAGAAAAAGACTGGCAACCCGAAGCGCCAAGTGGTTATAACGCGGCTGATTTAAAAAATCATGTTGTGATTTTTGGCTACGCGCGTGTTGGTCAAACTATCGCACGATTTTTACGTCCAGAGGCTATTCCATATATTGCGGTAGAGCGCAACCCGCAAATTGTACAAGACGCACAAATTGCGGGTGAGCCCGTGTTATTTGGTCATGCGGCACAAAAAACACTGTTAAAGTCAGCAAATATTGATAAAGCGCGCTTGGTTATCATTACCTTTGATGACTTTGAACAGACGCAGGTGGTTGTTGACGCCATTCGTCGGCGTACCCACGAAGTGAAGATCTTGGTACGCATGAAAGATGACAGCTACATGGAGCAATTAAAAGCCATGGGCGTCGCAGAAGTTGTGCCAGAAACTTTAGAGGCAAGTTTGATGCTGGTTTCCCATGTGCTGTACATGTCTGGCGTGCCAATGCGCAGGATTTTTCGTCGCGTCAGTAAAGAGCGAGAAAATCGTTATCCGTATTTACATGGTTTTTTTGCTGGAGACAGCAATGATCTGCATGAAGTCACAGGCGAGCGACTAGAATATTTGCATGCCATTGCTTTGCCTGACCATGCATTTGCCGTTAACAAGTCAATCGCTGAGCTTGAGCTCAAGGTTAAGCGCGTTGATATTACTGCATTAAGACGGGACGGCGAAGAAATTGCTCAACCAGATGAGCAAACCATTTTACGCGTTAATGATGTTTTGCTGTTAAAGGGGAAACCCCGCCGCGTTGAACGTGCGGAGCAGTTTTTACTCGATGGCCTGCCATAATAACGTTTCTTAAATTTGTGCTTTTTTAACAGATCGCCGCGTAAAGTGTCCCTACGACATGGAGTAGGAGCAGGTTTACCCTGCGTTCTTGCGCTATCTATGTGCCTTGATCATCAGGTGTATTAAATGACACGATATGCTTTTGCATCAAATGCATTTGAGTAAACAAAAAGGTTTCACCGTTAAAATCTGCCAAGTAGCGGCTGTTACTGGGTACCTCTGCAAGGTGTTGATATATCCCTGCACTGAGATGATAAGACCATAGTTGGTTGTCGTTGTTTACGCCGTACAATATACCGTCTTTATAAACGGCAAATGGCTGCGCTAACTGAGCGCGTAACGCATGGATCTCAGTCGGTACAGGAGCTGTGTTTGTGTTAACAAGCCAAAAACGCTGACTCATATCTTGATAAAGAAAATGTTCACTATCTACTTGCACGGCCCAAACTACATTTTCAGAAACAATGAGCGAGGCTTCTTTGGTATCTTTATTAATAATGTAAAGTCCAGCATTTCCATTCTCCCTTGCTGTGACCAATAACGTCGTTGGCGTTAGCCACTGCAGGACAGAATCAATGGCAAGCGAATTAGCAATGAGGGTTTTATCACCATTTAAAGACCACAACGTGAGTCCTTTTTGCGTTGTGCCAGCTATCTCATTACCCGCAGGAGACCACACAATTCGTTTGCTGATATTGTCATGCTGTGAATCGGTGAGCTGTGAAACACCTTGATCATTGTAAAGCCATATTTGCCTTGAACCAGTACGTGTAGATGTAAAAGCAATATGATCACCATGAGGTTGAAACTGTGGGTTGTCCTCCTTCATTGTTGTTCTGGCTATCTTTGCTGCCGAAGCGGTTTGGTGATTTCGTATTTGAGCAAGACTTAAGGTAAAAATATCGGTATCGGCATTTATCTGTGTCGCTAAGATCTGTTTTCCATCAGCTGAAAAAGAAGCCTCTCTTAGATTCTTTCTGCCCCCAGTATCAAGAGCAATCATTCTCCCGTTGGTTTGCAGTTTATAAAGTCCGTTGGTCGTCGATGCGAGCAAATACTCGCCGCTTGGGTGGTAACTGACTTCAATTGGCTGCAATGGTGACAATTCGTGCGGTAGTACTATCTTTGCCGTGATCGTTGGCGTCTTATCGGGATTGTAAATATTCAGGTGATGAGAGTTGTGCTCATCAATGCTTACCATGGCGAAAACATTTTGATTTGCAAGGTAGTCAAGAGTGTAGTTTTCAAAGTTTGGCAAATACTCGGTAGTGCGGCTTTTTTTTGTTTTTAAATCAAAAAGGTAGGGCACTGCTTGTTTAGGGCGCAAATGAGATAAGTAACTTATCTCGCCGTTTTTCATCCAATTTGCACGCCACATGGGCTTTTCTTGGCAAGCGATAACGGCATGTGGATTTTGTGGTGAGTTGATTGCGGTATCGACATCTAGTGTGTTTAAAGACCAGCAAAAGGGAGACGTCTCTTGAGCCTTGCAATGACTCCGTTCGGTAAAAGTTAGTTGCTTTGCGTCGTGTGACCAACTTGGTTTTCCGTATACGCCCTGGCGAGCGGTTAAACGAGAGGTTTTGTGCGAGACTAGATTTTTTACCCAAAGCTGACTATGGCAATTATCGCTAAAGCGCTGAAAAACAATCCATTGGCCATCAGGTGAGTAGCTGGCATTTGCATCCCATGCGTCACTTGTGGTCATTGGAGTAAAAGTAGGTTGAATAGGCACTCTGGGGTTGGTCTTTGGTTGAATTATAACCGTAAAGAGATAAGCCGTGATAACTACGGCTAGTGCCGCTACCCCAAATTTTGCAGCGCGTGGGCGAGATTTTTGAGTCGCTTTATGCGCGCTCGGCTTATCGTTTATCGACGTAACGGGTGCCTCTAAACTATAGCCTTTTTTACTGTGCGTTTTTATAAACTCTAACTCACTATCAGCATATTTGAATACTTGGCGAATTTGGAAAATGCAGCGCTGCAATGTATTTGGAGAAACAACTCTGTCGTGCCAAACGGTGTTAAGTAGTTGCTCAAAGCTCACCACTTCTCCTGGTTGTTTTGCCAATTCACAAAGCACCGCTATTGCTTTAGGGGGGAGCGCATAAGTCTGTTGGTCGATAACAATATGATTGCGATTTACATCTACAAGGTGATCTGCAATCAAAAACTGCTTTAATTCCATTTTAAAATTCTTTTTTCAGCGAATTATCAGCGAAAAATCAGCAAACTTTGCTGTTTTATCGCCCTGTTTTTTCCTAATGTAACACACTGATAAAAATAAACTAAAAAGGAAAGTCATGCGTTTTATTATTTTGCTAGTGTTAATGCTACTTGCTGCATTGAGCAAGGTGTATGGGCAAACATTAGAACAACAAGCCATCACGATTGGGTCTAAAATAACCTTTGCATCTAAGATATTAAGTGAGAATAGGGAGGTCATGGTTTATACGCCAAATGATTATGACCCTAAGAAACAATATCAAGTGTTGTACTTACTCGATGCTGAATTCTTTTTTACCCAAACCGTGGGTATTGTGGAGTCTTTGGTTAGCACTGGAAAAATACCTGCTACCATCGTTGTTGGGTTGAAAACCACGGTGAGAACTAGAGACTACTTACCGCCAATTAACGGTGAGCCCCAAAGTGATAGACAGCGCTGGATTAAAGAGAAGTTTCCTCAATTTGGCAAGACAGCCGAATTTACAGCCTTCTTAACTCGGGAGTTATTTCCTTTCATTGAGTCGCAATATTCACTCAAACCTAATCGTACGTTAGTAGGGTATTCCAATGGTGGGATCTACGGACTACACACCTTTTTAAATAAGCCAGAGATATTTACTAATTATCTGCTTGTTAGTCCGCCAGGTTGGTGGGGTGAGGAAGAGCTGGATCAGCAGTTTAAAGCACTTAGCAACTCAACGCATGATTTACGTCGCAATCTGTATATTAGTATCGCAGGGGAAGGTGGCGACTTTTACACCAACGGTATGCGAGTTGCGTCAAACCTGAAAGCACTCAGATCAAAAGAGGTAAATTGGCAATTTAGCCTTAAAGAATTGGAAACGCATCAAACTACGTTTTATCCAAGTCTCTATGAAGGATTAACGAAACTTTTTGACGATTTCTACTTTGAGCTCAATGAAGAAGCCGGAAAATATGCGCATATCTCTGATATTGAAGATTATTATCTAAAGCTTTCTAAGCGCTATGAGTTTGATGTGTTAGTGCCAGAGTCTATATACAGAGCACTTGCTGACGCGCAAACCAGCCATAAACGCCTAGACGCTGCGCTCGCGACTTTAAATGCATTTGTCACGCGTTATCCCGACTCGTCTTATGCCCATGCCAGCCTAGGCCATGGATATTTAGAGAACAAAGCGTATAACAAGGCGCTGAAAAGCTTTAATCACGCCTTGCAACTTGCGAAAGCACAGCAAGTCGACGATCCGTCAGTATATGATTATTTCGAAAGCATGATAGCTCAAGCAAAAAGCAAAATCGTGCAGTAAGCTATACAGATCGCCGCGTAAAGCATCTCCTACAACACAAAGTAGGAGCTTGTTCACCCTGCGATCTTGTGCGCTGTTTTTGTTGTTACTGCTCGCTGCGTAAAGCATCTCCTACAACACAGAGTAGGAGCAGGTTCACCCTGCGATCTTGTGCGCTGTTTTTGTTGTTACTGCTCGCTGCGTAAAGCATCTCCTACAACACAGAGTAGGAGCAGGTTCACCCTGCGATCTTGTGCGCTGTTTTTGTTGTTACTGCTCGCTGCGTAAAGCATCTCCTACAACACAGAGTAGGAGCAGGTTCACCCTGCGATCTTGTGCGCTGTTTTTGTTGTTACTGCTCGCTGCGTAAAGCATCTCCTACAACACAGAGTAGGAGCAGGTTCACCCTGCGATCTTGTGCGCTGTTTTTGTTGTTACTGCTCGCTGCGTAAAGCATCTCCTACAACACAGAGTAGGAGCAGGTTCACCCTGCGATCTTGTGCGCTGTTTTTGTTGTTACTGCTCGCTGCGTAAAGCATCTCCTACAACACAGAGTAGGAGCAGGTTCACCCTGCGATCTTGTGCGCTGTTTTTGTTGTTACTGCTCGCTGCGTAAAGCATCTCCTACAACACAGAGTAGGAGCAGGTTCACCCTGCGATCTTGTGCGCTGTTTTTGTTGTTACTGCTCGCTGCGTAAAGCATCTCCTACAACACAGAGTAGGAGCAGGTTCACCCTGCGATCTTGTGCGCTGTTTTTGTTGTTACTGCTCGCTGCGTAAAGCATCTCCTACAACACAGAGTAGGAGCAGGTTCACCCTGCGATCTTGTGCGCTGTTTTTGTTGTTACTGCTCGCTGCGTAAAGCATCTCCTACAACACAGAGTAGGAGCAGGTTCACCCTGCGATCTTGTGCGCTGTTTTTGTTGTTACTGCTCGCTGCGTAAAGCATCTCCTACAACACAGAGTAGGAGCAGGTTCACCCTGCGATCTTGTGCGCTGTTTTTGTTGTTACTGCTCGCTGCGTAAAGCATCTCCTACAACACAGAGTAGGAGCAGGTTCACCCTGCGATCTTGTGCGCTGTTTTTGTTGTTACTGCTCGCTGCGTAAAGCATCTCCTACAACACAGAGTAGGAGCAGGTTCACCCTGCGATCTTGTGCGCTGTTTTTGTTGTTACTGCTCGCTGCGTAAAGCATCTCCTACAACACAGAGTAGGAGCAGGTTCACCCTGCGATCTTTTATGCTTTTACTACCTGTCGAGCTTGCTCAATAAATGCTGCTTAACGGTGGGCCATTCTGAGGCGATAATCGAATACACAACGGTGTCTCTTAGCTCGCCGTTTCTACCGAACTGGTGGCTGCGCAAGATACCATCGAGTTTGGCACCAAGCCGCTCAATGGCATTGCGAGAGGCATGATTAAAAAAGTGGGTTCTAAACTCTACGGCAATGGCGTCAAAATCTTCAAAAAGTTGCTGTAACAGCAAAAACTTACACTCCGTGTTAACCGCTGTTCGACGCATTTTATCGCTGTACCAAGTATAGCCTAGCATGGCACGGCGATTGGCTATATCTGCATTGTAATAGCGGGTGGTTCCCACGATTTCGTTACTGCTATTTAGCCTTACCGCATACGCAAGGTTGCCTTCAGATGCTTGGCTTATCGCAGTGTTAACATAGCGCTCCATATCGTCTGGGGTGGGGACATTGGCATACCAAAGCTTCCATGCTTCACCATCTTTTACTGCCTGTTGCAGGGCATTAATATGGGTTGTTGATAATGGTTCAAGGGTAACATGGTGTCCTATCAGTGGTTTATCAGTTGGCCACATGCGTTACTACTTCCTTATTTTGAGTATTTTGATGGTATCTTGTTTTGCAAGAGATACGGCTAAATGATTTGCGTCAGTCACAAAAGCCAAGGCTGATATATTGGCTAAGGGATTGGTCAAATCATCAAAAGTTGCGATATGTGTGAGCTTGCCCGTTGCGGTAACGCTAAACTCTGCAATACCAGAGCTACTCTCAGAGGCTGCGAACAACCTTTTGCCATCAGCAGCAAGTAACAAGGTGGAGACACCGTTAAGTGGCTTGCCAACTTGGTTTGCATCAATGGTCTGGAGCAAATGATATTGGCCGTTTTGTTGACGCTCAAAGGCTAAAATGCTGTTACTGCCCGCCGCTGCAACATAAAAAACAGTGAAATCTGAGCTTGCAACCAAGGCTTGTGGTTTACTGAGCGCGAGCAGGTTAGTGTCGTTTTTAACGATGCGCTGCTTAACAGTATAAGTATCTTTTGTCTGTTGGCACAGCGTAATGGCATCGTCTTCATAACCTGCGACGATAAGCGCGTTAGCCTCTTTACTTACTAGCACATCCACAGGCCCACCCATGTCAGTTTGCTCAGCGCTATCAATAGGGCCGAGCCAAGTCACGCTGTTTGTAGGAGTGATCCTAAAAGCAGTGACCGTATTGCTTTTATAACTTGGGACAAATGCATAGCGCTTGTCGCCACTTAAGCTAATTTTCCAAGGTGCAAACAAGCTAAGGGTGTCATGAGCTGAGGCATTTTTGGTTGGATCAAACACCACTTTGTAAGACACTTCGTCAGAAAAGGTTTGCACAAGGTTAAACTTACCCGTTTTATCTTTTGCAAACACATTTAATGCACCATCGTAAAAGCTAGTGTTAAGAATGAGATTGCTATTTACGAATACCGCATCGGATGCGCCAGTCAGTAAAAGTGGATGCGCGTCGCTCGATTGAAAGAGTTGATCTTGGACTAGCTGCTTATGTGCATCAAGCGTAAATGTAACCACTGCGTTATCGTCGCCACTTACTGCAACGCCCTGCGTACCTTGGCGATTAAAACGCAGCTGCCTTGGATTATCTAAGCCGCTAAACCCAGCAGTGTTATTTTGGATGATTTGAACAACGTCGAACGTTTGGCTTTGTGCGCTAAATGAAATTGACCCAAGTGCGATAAGCAGAAGTGCGCTTATAGTAGGTTTATACATCTTTTTCACTACCTATTTTTATTTTTGTAAATCTTACTTGAGTTCCAAAAACTCTCTCATTTCGTCCAAGCGGTTCATGCCGTCTTCAAATCCAAGCTCAATGAGTTTTTGTGTATAAGTACGCTCAAACAGCAAGTAACTCGTTAAACTCGACGGAGAATGCTTTTTAACCCCCATGGTTCTGAGTAACAGCTTGATTGCCAACGGCATATCTTCGTAATAATGATCTGCGACTTCATTAAAATTAACCGTTGGCTTGATGAGCATATGATCTACTCGCCTAAGTTCTTTGTGCTTTTCTCTGGCCGGTAGCAAGCTTACCGTACGGTTGACGCGGTCGAGCCGTTCGATGTCTGAATTCAAGGTATCGCTAAACACACTGTCTAGCAGGTGACCGGCGACCACAGACATTCCCGGAAAATGCGGCTCATAACCGAGCGGCTGTGGTAGTTTAGGCTGCTCAACACCGATCACAAAGATTTTATCCGCACCTAAATGAATGGCAGGGCTAAGCGGGGAGAGCTGGTGGATAGAGCCATCACCATAGTAATGATGCTTAACGCGCACGCTTGGAAACACCATAGGTATAGCCGAACTTGCCATGAGTAAGTCGAGCGAAATCGTGCCCGGAACACCTTCGCGCTTTGAGTGCTGCCAAGGTTCAGCATTGTTCGCCTGATAAAACGCCACTGATTTACCAGTAGAATAGCTCGAAACCGTAATCGCGATGGCATCAAGATAATGGCGGTGCAGATTGTGATCGATGCGATTTAAATCAAGCACATTGGCCAGCAGCTTTCGAAGCGGCGAGTTATTTAACAAGCTGGCTGGTGGCTGATTCAGGTACTGCGCTTGAAAGCTGCGCATCATATTGGCAAATAAATGGCCGTATGCACCAGTAAACGAGCTTTTGTACACCATGTCGGTGCTAAAGTTCTTCCAAATATATTCCACTTTTTTCACCGCAAGGTGAAAACAAGATGCGTAACAGGCAATTCCCGCCGAGTTAATTGCGCCGGCAGAGGTACCAGTAATGATCTCAAAAGGGAGGGGAGAAGTACGAGGCATACTTTGCGCAAGCGCCTTTAATACCCCAACTTGATAAGCGGCCCTTGCACCACCTCCAGTCAGTAGTAAGGCAATTTTTTTATCACTCGTTCTGTGCTTTCTCAAAAGAGGCCATCCTGCTGTTAAATTTTATTAATTTAAATTTGGTCTTTTTATGCGTTATTTATCTTTATTGATGTTGTAATGCTTTAGGTGCAAAGAGTTGATAACTCCAGTAAATGCGTTATTTTTAGTAGTAAAGTGCCATTTTGCCCTTAAGCCGCTTATCGGTTGTATTATTTATTCTAGTTGAACCTAGCTAAAACCCAAGTTGTCTGAGTGCACATACCCACGCAACATATTAGGCTATTATTTTGAAATTTAAGCACTAAAGCGCTATGGTGGCACAAACAAATTTTAACAAACTAGTGGTTTAATTTAGTCGCTAATTGGCGCGATTTTGTATTTAATAAAGTGGCAATTTAGCTTAACTTCAATGTACTGAACTTAAGTTCTGTGCTCAAGTATTTTTATTCAGATCAAATGTTTGAACAAGGTGTAGCCAGAGTTTGCACCACAACGCATTTTTTTAGGGTTTCAGCGCGCATTAAGTTATTAGTCAAGTATTTGGTGATAGTTTTACATTAACGCGTATCAACAATGACGAAGAGGGAGTCCCCATGTCAGAGAACCATCAAGAAGGTAATAAAAGGCCTTCTAACAGCCAGTTGTTATTTGCCGCAGTAGTTGTACTAGCGTTGATTATTGTGGCTGTGTTTGTGCTAGCACAAAAAGACACTCCATCGACGGAAAACCAAAAGGTAAAACAAGATATTGTTGTGCCTGAACAAACAGAAACGCCACTGGTCAATACCGCAAGAGAAACACCACCTGAGCAAGTGGTTGAACCTGAAGTAACCTTGCCACCGCAACGAGAGCAAATCGAGCCAGAGCAAGTAGAACCGGTAGAACCTGAAGTAACACTACCACCGCTTTCACAAAGTGATACCGAAATTAAAGAAGCGGTATCGAATTATCTTTCTAATCAAGCGGTAAAATTGCTGGCAGACGATGACGTGATCCGCCGCACGGTAGTTTATGTAGATAACCTAGCAAAGGGTAAAGTGGCAGAAAACCACGCACCAGTGGTGAAGCCGCAAGATGGCTTTAGCGTAATTGATGACGACATTATTATTACCGATCCTAACAGCTACGAGCGTTACACACCTTATGTCGCCATGTTCGACACCATGAGTACCGCGCAAGTGGTTAGACTATATGACCAATACAAACCATTATTTGAAGAAGCATACGAAGAAATAGGCTACGAAGGAGATGCATTCAACGGCACGTTAACGGATGCAATCGACGAGTTGTTGGCAACACCCATTCCAGACACTGCACTGCCTTTGGTAAAAGACTCAGTTACCTATAAATATGCTTATGCAGAATGGGAGCAACTTTCTCCGGCGCAAAAACAGTTTTTAAGAATGGGCCCTGAAAACATGAAGAAAGTGAAAAAGCGCCTAGAAGAAATCAAAATTGCGTTGAACAAATAAGCACACAGCCTCATAAAATCCACAAAAGCTTGGCAAACTGTTTAAACATCACCCAGTTAGCCAAGCTTTTTGACTTTTCCCTTGCATCCCCCTGCAATCTTCGAGATAATTCATCCCGCGCCAAACAAGGCCCTCAATGGTAGTCTTATTGGTCCTCTCGCAACAATAGTACGTGAATCTGGTCAGGTCGGGAACGAAGCAGCCACAGCGTATGATTTGTGTGCCGGGATGTGGCTGGTAAGACTGCCACCCAAACCTCCATACTTGTTGTTGTTTGAAGTGTAAGTTTTATTAATAGCACTTAAAACTATACTAAAACATACTGATTCCTAATCTCTTCAAGTAAAAAGCGCATTCTTTACTCATTGAAACAATAGTATGTTCTTCATTAAATTAGTTAGTGTTTCCATATTGCAGTGGCTCGCCATAGTAATGATTCAAAACTTCTGTTCTAGCCAATACGTATCGTTTATTCAAATCGTTAGATTAAAGCTATCTATTGCTTTTTCGAGCAGTTTTTAGCAGCTCTTCGATCCATCGTATGTTGTTTGTGTGGTAAAAATATTACTGGCGTTTGAAAGCGAGAGTTCGTTTTGTTTTAAGTAGTACCTTATTCATAGTTTAAATCCAATGGGCCTCATGATAAAGGCTCGTTCATTGAGGTTCATTTTTGTAAAAAAGTGCCGTTTGTGCAGTTGTTGAAGAAGTGAAATTATATTTAATCTTTTTGTTGACGACAGTGTTTTCACGGTCTAATTTTTAGATACGCAAGCGTATCGCTTGTCCTTTACCCATTGAAATAGATAGAAGATTTTGAGGATATAGCCTGTGAATTGCAGGCGTTCGTTAAAAAACGAACTCGTCCGAGGGAGCCCGACACTTTCCCACTCAAACCCAGAGTAGAGGTTGACGTCTAGGCTAGGCCGTTTCGAGGAATGGCGTACTCAAAGTCAATTCGATGGATAAGGTATTCCTCGATTCATCCTACAGTATGGGCAGGCCTAGCCTACTAGTAAGAAGCGAAAACATGGAATTAATTGACTACTATGATAAAGATTCAGGGAACTCTATAAGCTCTATCAAAAACTTATGCTTGGCGCTGGATATAAATGAGTCCGAATTGGATGAGATTAGCCAACTTGGTGATGATAGGTATGTAAAGTCAGAAGTGCCGAAGTCTTCTGGTGGTGTAAGGATTGTCTATAACCCCCATCGAACACTAAGAAAAGTTCAGCGGCGTATAAACAACCGTATTTTTAATCCAAAAAGTGGTGCGATAATACGCTGGCCGAGTTTCATTTATGGTTCGATCCCAAATCAGCATCTTTTGCATGGAGAGCTGGAACATAAGGACTACGTAGCTTGCGTAAAAAATCATTGTCTACGTAGTAGTATCCTGAAAGTCGATGTGCAGGACTTTTTCAATAATATTCACATTGATCATGTTGTTGAAATATTTACCAGTTTTTTTAAGTATCCTGATGATGTATCAAACTGCTTAGCGGAACTTTGCTGTTACAAAGACTTTGTTGTTCAAGGAGCCCTAACTTCTAGTTATATTGCTTCGTTATGTCTGTTTGACGTAGAACCTGATGTTGTGAGGAGAGTAAAGCGCAAAGGCTTGGTATATACCAGGTTGGTTGACGATATTACAATTTCTTCGATGGATAGAGACTACGATTTTTCTTATGTAAAAAGCCTCGTCATAGATATGCTTCATGAAAAAGATTTGCCAGTGAATGTTGAAAAAACTAACGTTTTTAGGGTTTCTGAAGGTCCATTATTGGTTCATGGGCTCAGAATTTCGTTTCAAGAACCTCGCTTGCCTGCGGATGAAATTTCTAGAATTCGAGCTTCAGTTAAAAATGTTGAACGTCTTGCGTCTGAACCGAAATTTAGAACGACTCATGCGTATCGACAAGACTACAATCGCTGTATGGGAAGAGTCAATAAGCTAAAGCGAGTGGGACATAATCAACATAAAAAGTTAACTGAACGGTTATTAAAAGTGCACCCAAAGCCGTCAAAGAAAGATTTAAAACGAATCAAGGTCATGATTTCAACGTTAGAGCGAGATTATGAGAAGAAAGGTGATAACTACTGGTTTTATAAAAGGTTTTATAGAGCTCAAGAGCGATTAAACCTTATTGCTAAATCTTATCCTAACTATGTCAATAAATTACGTCCTAGACTAAAAAAAGTGTTTCCTAATTATGATAAAAGTTAATGAGCTAAAAACTAAGTTTTGGTGTTTTAGTATGTTCCCTTTTTTACTTAGCTTGATTGTTTCTATCGTATTTTACATAGCAACTTTTCGTAGTAACAATGTAGGTAACATGGATTTTTGTTTGAGCAATACCTGCACCCAGAATTTTGCTTCTATTTTCGCATCATCAATTAAAGCTTTGGAGATAGGGTTTTCGGTTAGCCTTGGTGTTGCTACTGTATATGGTATTTATATTGCGTTACATAGCTATATAAGCCATCAAGAGACAGCAAAATTCTCAAATCATTTAGCTCACTATCAATTATTTAAAGGATTTCTTTCTACAGAAGCATCGAATACTCTTCGATTATCACCAAAAGCGATTAACTCATTCAAATTTTACAATTTGATCTTTCCAGAATCTAGAGAGGGAGTGTTAACTCCATCTGAAAGCTACATAAACTTTCTGAACCAACTTGATGCAGTGGTAAAGGACAGCAACAGCAAGGTTGTAGACCTGAGCCAAGGGTCTTTTAAATACAAGCCACATCAACAGAAAGTGAAAGAGCTACTTGCTACTGTAGGCATAGAAATTGAGTTTCTTCCAAGAAGAGACTTTTATGAGTTGGAAGGTGACGTTTTTAAACTAGTTGGCAGAGTTAACTCTGAGTTTTGTCATTATGTGGATATGCCAGTACTACCAGACAGGCATTATATTTAGTGGTGCTCTTCTCATTCGATGCATGCATATTCAGCTCTGAATCAATATTAGAAAGCAGAAAAGAAAATGTGGCACGTTAGATCTTAACTAAGTATTCCTTAGTACCAATGAGGGCGCTATACTAAGAGAATCTTAGCTATTGAAGTTAGTAGCTAAGGTACTCATGGAATCACCAACGCCCTTACGCCTAAAAGAAGCCCGCAAAGCAGCTGGGTACACGCAACAGCAGCTAGGCATTGCTTTAGGTATGGAGCCCAACACGGCCAGTGCAAGAATGAACCAGTACGAAAAAGGTAAGCACGCACCAGATTTTACTACGATGAAGCGTATTGCAGATGAGTTGGGCGTGCCTGTGGCTTATTTTTATTGTGAAGAAGACGATTTGGCGGAATTAATTTGTGCATGGAATAATGTTGAACAAGCTGAGCGTGTTAAGTTGCTTGATATTTTTAAGCGTACTGTACTAGAGTCAAAGTCTGAGACGGACAAATAAAAAACTACAACAATGAGAGTTATTTATTGGTGAATAATGGCACCTCAGATCTATATATTAAACGTACGCTTACCAGTGACTCAAATACGTACACTGAGGATGAGTTAGTTAAAGCAGCTGATTACATCGTCGTATTAGCAGAGCCTGGTGCGGGTAAAACTGAGCTATTAAAAAGCTTGGCCAACCAATTAAAAGTAAAACGTGTTTCAGCAAATAGACTGGTGAATTCACAGCAAGTTCACGGTGAAGAGGTTCTTGTCATTGATGCGTTTGATGAACTTGCACAAACTAATCACAGCGGTATCTACCAGCTTTTAGATAGAATCGACGAACTCAAGCCTAAAAAATTGGTAATCTCCAGTCGTTCTAGTGAGTGGGGTGATGGACATCAACACGCATTTGAAGAGTATTTTGAATCTCAGCCGTTGGTAGTGAGGCTAAGTGAGTTTAATGAGGCAGAACAACAGCTACTCTTCTACTCACACTTGCCAAACGAGAGTTTTGAAGCGTTTTATGATGAGGTCCAACGCTTTAATCTAGATGTACTGTTACCGAACCCTCAGTTTCTTGGCATGTTTGCCAATGCGTACATCGAAAGTAATCGAAAGTTTGCAAACAAAAAGTCGATTTTTGAAAAAGCCGTTGAACGTCTTGCTAAAGAGTCTAGGCCATCAATAAATAACCATTTGGTATCAAGCTTATCTCTTTCCAAAAAAATTAGTATTACGAGTGAAATCTTTGCTGGCATTTTACTTTCAGGTTCTGTAGTGGCATAGTTAATTTGGCCACCCATTAAGAAAGAAATGTTATGCTATTTGCATACAAATTTGGGTGAAAAAATGACGAAATTAAAACGCGCAACCTATTCTGCGGCAATCAAATTAGAAACAGCTCAACTTGTAGTTGACCAAGGCTACACACAAGAAGATGCAGCTAAGGCTATGGGGGTTGGTAAATCAACTGTAAGTAAGTGGGTAACTCAATTGAAGCAAGAGCGGAATGGCCAGACCCCCACAGCGTCACCAATGACACCTGAACAAATTGAAATCCGCGAACTTAAAAAGCAAATCCAACGCATTGAATTAGAAAAGGATATATTAAAAAAGGCTACCGCTCTCTTGATGTCCGACTCCCTGAACAATTCTCGTTAATTGAGAAATTAAATCAACGAGAGCGTTACCCAATTAGCGTGTTGTGTAGCGTATTCAATGTGCATCGCAGCAGCTATAAATATTGGGCCATACGGGATACAACGCCTACACCAGAGCAAATAAGGCTAGAAGCTGAAGTTAAAGCCATACATGCAATGAGCGGCGGTTCAGCTGGGGCACGGACAATCGCAGCAATCGCAACGAATAACGATTTTGAATTAAGCCGTTATCGCGCCGCTAAGCTAATGGTTAAACTAAAACTAGAGAGCTGCCAAGTACCACAACATCAATATAAAAGGGGTGGTAATGAGCATCTTGAAATCCCAAATTTGCTAGACAGGCAGTTTGATGTTGTTGAGCCGAATACGGTGTGGTGCGGTGATGTGACGTATATTTGGACAGGCAATCGCTGGGCCTATTTAGCGGTCGTTGTTGATTTATTTGCACGTAAAGTCGTTGGTTGGGCAATGTCGTTGTCGCCAGATACTAGCTTAACGCTAAAAGCGCTTGAACTCGCGTATGAAAGCAGAGGTAAACCAAGTGGATTGATGTTTCACTCAGACCAAGGAAGCCATTATACAAGCTTGAAGTACCGCCAACGTTTATGGCGCTATAAAATTACACAAAGTATGAGCAGGCGCGGAAATTGTTGGGATAATGCGCCAATGGAGCGATTTTTTAGAAGCTTTAAAACGGAGTGGATGCCAAAGGTTGGATACGAAAACTTTAAAGATGCTAAATATGGTGTGAGTGATTATATCAACGGATATTATAACAACGTTAGGCCTCATCATTATAATGCTGGTTTAGCGCCAAATGAATCTGAGGTTAGATACCAAGATTCTAAAACTGTGGCCAAAATTAGTTGACCACTACATGTGAACGTCTTAAATAAATGTGATGTGGTCACCGTTGAGGGGCTAAGAAAGCTGGTATTACACGAGCTTGAATGCTACCAAAAAGATATTAATGGCGGTGAGTACAATACCGCAAACCGGTTTTACAAAACAATCTCAAGCGATACAGTTGTGCATCATGATGAGGTACATTGTATAGAGATTATTGCAGAGTACTTGAAACCAAGACTTGAAAAACACAGTGTCAACCTTGAAACTGAGGACCAGACTAAAGATCAAAATAGAATTGATTTATCCGCTTCAAAAATAATAAACGGCCAGCGAAAGTTATTGGTGATTGAGGCTAAAGGCCAATGGCACAAAGAAATATACACTGCAATCAACACTCAATTAGTGGAACGCTACACAATTCACCCAGACGCCTGTGAGCAGGGAATATATGTTGTGATATGGTTTGGATCAAATGAAAAAGTTGCGGGTTTAAAACGTCATAACATTAATTCAAGTCAAGAGCTAAAAGATGAGCTTACCAAGTCGCTATCCGAGAACTTAAAGTCATTTATCGATATTTTTGTGTTGGATGTTAGTAAACCAGGTAAATAGCACCATAGGAAAAGCTTGGTTGGTTATTGATGAAACATCAACTAGGCGCTCATTTCCCTCAAGTGGAAACATACATGGTTGCAGTTTTCACCATCAAAAATTGCTACTGTGTATAGTCATCAATTAGCTGGCGCCAAGCATCGAGCTTACCGTAATAGGCAGTATGCGGAAGCTTTACCTGTTTCTCATGCTTTTCAAGGATAAGGGTTGGGTAGCCAGTAACCTGAAGCTTTTGCATTAATAGACGGCTTTGCGCGATTTTGGTTTGCTCAGTACCTTGATTTGCCAGCATAGCTCGTTGCCAGTGGTTTTTATCTAGCCCAAGCTCAACGGCTAGCTCCTCTATAGCCTCAGCTCGGTTAACCTGTTTGCCCTCTACATAGTGTGCGTGCTGAATAGTTTTAAGCATGTTAAGTGGCGCTATGCCCAATTGCTCAGCGGTTATGATGGCACGAGCGGTGATGTATGAGTCAAGGATCATCGGATCGTTACTCTCCACCCTTTGGATGTAACCTTTGCCAAACTGCGCGCCTGTTATGCTGGCTATACGCGCATCGCTTGTGAGAATGTGGTTGCGGAACGCTTTCTCTATAGATTGATTAGCAATCATACCTCCAGGATGCAGTTCAAGCTTGAGGTCACTGTTGGCTGCAATTGCATCCAACAGTGCAGTCGCACCGTAACACCAGCCACACATGGGGTCGAAGAAGTAGTGCACTTTTACCATTTCATCTCTCCCATATGTACCTTAGCACCAATACCCAACGCCATAGGTAATCCTGCATCAGGGTAGCGTGCAGACATGCTATCAATCAGCTCAGCGCTATTTTTACTGCTGCTTTTTGCCTGACTAAAGTCGCTTAAATACTGCTGCGAGTAGCTTATGGTACTTGCATCAAGTTTGGTGCCTGCTTTCATGTGACCAGGTATTACAACCTCTGGCTTCAGTGCTTTTAACTCTTTTAATTGGCGACTCCACGCTTGTTGACTGCGTTGGGATTGTGCATCGGCCATCCATAAATGCACATTACCGTAGACTGCAACATTGCCCAGAACCGCTTTACTTGACGGGATCCATAAGTAGGGGTAGTGTGCTAGCTCTGATTGCGTGCCGTGGATCTCTATTTTGTGCCCATCTACAAAGAGTGTATTTCCCTCTACAACTGTTGGAATGTACGGTTTTACAGGAGCATTCGCCCCCATTTTTGGTGTCCAAAATGCTAATTTACCGGCGAGCTTTTCTTCAATCACTGCTTTTACGGCCGCAGTGGTTAGGATCTTAGCTTCTGGGAACAAAGCGTGTAGTGCTTCCGCGCCAAAATAATAATCCGGATCAGCTTGACTGATAAAAATCGTCTTTAAGGTTTTGCCGCTGTCGAGTACTTTGGCTGCTATGCGTAGAGCATCCGCTTTGGTAAAACCTGTATCTACGACCATCACTTCACTCTCACCAATCACCAGCGTTGAATTAACGTGGAAGCTGTTTTTGTCAGCGTTATAAACATCCAGTGTAAGTGGAGCGGTGTTTGCTGCCATCGCATTGCTTGCTAATAAAATCGATGCTGCTATCAATGTTAGGTGTTTCATATCTTTTGCCTCAATAGGTTTAGTACGGAGCAGATGATATGAAATTGATAGGCTCAGAAAAACATGCCAAACTAAACATCATTGTTTCATAAATCGAGCAAATAAATGGATAGACTCATCGCTGCTAAGGTCTTTGCCGACGTTGCAATCACGGGTAGCTTTACCGCGACGGCTGACAGGCTAGATATGTCTCGCCCTATGGTAACTCGGTACATTGAAGCAATGGAGAGCTGGCTAAACATTCGTTTATTACATCGCACCACGAGAAGAGTCTCTTTAACGACAGCAGGGGAGTCCTGCTTGGAAGAAGTAAGACAGTGGCTGAGGCAAGCCGACACCATAACCGGCTTGGCGAATACCAGCGGCAAACTGTCTGGTACGGTTCGACTAGCAACCAGTATGTCTTTTGGCTTTTCTCAACTTGTGCCCGCTATTCAACAGTTTATGTCAGCACATCCTGACGTAAATATTGACATTGATTTGCAAGATTCTGTGGCCGATCTCACTGAGAGTCAGATAGATCTTGCTATTCGTATTGCCTCAGCACCGGATCCATCTTTGATTGGGAAATCAATTGCAGTATGTGACTCAGTTATCGTGGCGTCGCCGCAGTACCTTACGAGTACAAATGAAATCACAAAACCTGATGACCTAGCTGAGCACTTGTGCCTTGGGTATAAGAATTTTCAGCAACATATTTGGCATTTGCGCAAAGGTAACTCACAACAGTCAGTAGCGGTAAACTGCCGTTTAACTGCGAACGAAGCGACCGCCTTATTGCACGCAGCATTAAATGGCGCCGGTCTGGCAATTCAACCCACTTATTTGGTTAACCGCTACATCAAATCTGGTGAGCTTAAGCAGGTACTACCTGATTGGAAGCCAAACGATATGAATATATACGTGCTCTATTCTTCGAGAAAGTATATGTCTCCAACCGTGCGGGCGTTGATCGACTATTTGTCTCACTATTTTGCCAGCACGCCATGGTGAAGTGTTGTACGGGATTACCACGGGCTTCTATATGGCAATTAACGTTAAAATAAGCACTCTCTCAAATTTGATAACGCGCTACACTGAAAACAGCGATTTGTTTCGTTTATGTGCTCTGCCATTACTCTGCTAAGATAAATTAACATTACACGGTGTTAATTGTGAGGTTTAGGAATGAGCCGAGGAAGAGTTTTAGAAATATTAAACCAGCCTTTTGTACTTTGGTTTTTGTCCTCTGTAGTGATCGGTTTTGTATCTTGGCAATATGCTGAGATTCAGAAAAGTTCCGCTGAAGAAAAAGTTCAAAAGCAGACCCTGCGAAAAGCAAATCTTGAACTAAATCTACTTCTTCAAGATATTAAATTTGGTGCTGAACAAGGTGAAAATATTAACATTAGTCATTTAAGTGGAATATTACTCAAGATGCAGTACAACGCAGTTCATCCCGGTAATCAATTATATTTTCCTTCTCTGCAAAATGTGATGTTAGAGATTGATTCGAGATCAGGAACTGATGGACTGGAGAAATTCCAAGTCAGAGTGTTTGACCACCTTAAGATAATATCGAATTCAATAAATAGGATAGTGACCCCATACTTGCCGGCAAACCGACCTATTTGGTCTTCTCTCACAGATCAAGAAAAGAGTAATCTACAAAGCCTATCCTTACTCACCGAAGAAGTTGGTGTGTATTATAAAAAGGCAGCGACCACTAAGTAGCCTGAAAATGAAGAGCTTGGGACGGATGAATGAACTTAGAATATTTACTAGCTCCCCATTAGTTCAGAAAATTAAAAATCCAAGTTAAACATAACTATTATTCTGGTTATTCTCACGAGTTCAGCTTTGATGACTGTGTTCGCTATCAGTGCTCCTTGGGCATTAAAGGCCTTTATAGTTATTCGAAGCAGGAAATATGCGAATAACAATAGCTAAAATTTCGATCCATAACTCTCAGTTATCGCTATTTCTCAATTACTTTTTACTTAAAACTAAGCCCAGCTAGTTGCTGGGCTTGGCATACTTAGCAGATGTAAACTGTTGGGCAAAATTCAGGGGTGGTATAGCATGCGCCGTAGTCTTTACTGTAAGCGCCGGTTCCGCCTGCTATTTCTTTCGTTTGTTTAGCATCTAGCGCTTTGTTTGCGTTAAGGTTTTTTAATTTTACTTTTTTCAGTTTCATGTTGTATCCAGTTATTTTGTTATCTTTGATTATTCGGTAATGTAGATAAATACCTATTTCTAAGTACTTATCTGTTAAATAATGTGTTTAATTTTTCAACACATTTCAAGCAGGGATGGCAAATAACTTCAGTAGATCTTTTAGTTGTTTGTTTTTTAAGTTGTTTATTATATTGAATTTTTATCAAGTAAATAAAAATGACAGCGCTAGACTTTTGTGCATGTCAATCTTGTTGATTGTGCAACCTATATTCAATCAATTGTTGCAGCAAATAGCTGTATACGCCTTACACATTAAAAGAAGCAATGCTAGTATCCTAGTTAGGATAACAATCGAGTTGATAAAAAGTAGGGGAGCTAATGGCACTATCATTTCAGACCTTAAGGTTGCATATTATTGAGGCTAACGACGATTTTCCGGCACTCGAGCGTGAAAGGCTGATAGAGCAAATTCCCCATATCCTGAGTTCTAATGTGGTTGAAAACCTTCCCCCTTATTTTCATGGTATTGATTCAGAAAAACAGGCCGAAAACTGGTTTCAGCGTATGTGTTCAGAGAGCCGCTTACTGCAAGTTAAGCTTGGGCAGCATGAGACAATAGGCTTTTTGTTTGTTTACGTTGACAACGAAAGTGATGCGCATATCGGTTACTTATTGGCTGAAAAACACTGGGGCAAAGGTTACGCCAGTGAATTGCTGCAAGGGTTTATCCAGGCAGTTATCAGTGTAGAGTCTTGGAGTACCCTAATTGCGGGAGTGGAGCAATCCAACCATGCGTCCATTCAGTTGCTCAAAAAGCTGGGGTTTTCCCAGCAATTGCATGATGAAAACAGTCCACTTTTCTTTGAATATGAGATCCATCGCGTCTGTTAACCTCTGCGGTATGTCTTTTATTTCCCTGAGTGTGCTTTGGTCATAGCGCTCGGCTTGTCGTTAGTTCATCGATTGATAAAAGTAAAAAATATAACAATTGTTGTTATTTTCTTGTTAATGTAAACGCTTACATGTTAGGTTTGACATTCAACATACGATTACACCGCGCTGAAAGGTGTGTAGTAAAGCTCGTGTGTTTGAAAAGCGCTATATTTTTCAATTGTTCGGGGTTGTTATGGATTGAAATGTAAGCGCTTTCATTTCTGCGGTTTATGAAGTGATTAAAAGGATCGGTGTTTTAGTGGTTGATCGCTAAAGCAGTTTTATACATTACATTTGGAGACATAAAGTGAAAACGAGTAGCAAGTTAATCGCAAAGCTCGCAAACATTAGCGTTATTAGTCTGATTGTTTGTGCATCTTCGCAAAGTAACGCGGCTGTGGGGAATTTACTTTGGGAAGATAATTTTAATAATTTAGATACCAACACATGGAACATAGATGTCGGTGACGGTTGTGACCAAGGGATATGTGGTTGGGGTAATCAAGAATTACAATGGTACAGTGAAAATAATGTCTATATTAGCGACATTGTAGGCGAGGCGGGAAACAAAGGCCTTGTTCTTGAAGCAAAAAATCAGGTGATAGGGGGCAAGGCATTTACCTCAGGTAAGATCCAGAGTAAGAATAAGCTTGCTGTGCAATATGGCATGATAGAGATCAGAATGAAGGTATCTGATGTCGACACGGGGCTTTGGCCTGCACTTTGGATGCTAGGAACGAGTACAGCTAGCTGGCCGGCAAAAGGCGAAATCGACATCATGGAGATGGGCCAATCTCAAGCCGCTCGCAATGATGCAGGCTTTCCCGGTGCGCCAAGCAATAACTATACAGGCTCAAACTTAATTTTTTATGCAGATGCCGCCTGTAATGAAGGTAATCCAACCTGTGCAGCAAGTGTGGCATACAAAACCGATAATGCACATTTGTCCTCAACCCCCTTAACCAACCGCTTTGTTATCTATCGTACTTATTGGACTGAAGAAACGATCCGTTTCACAGTTGAGGATAATGGGGTCGAATATGATATGTTCGATAGCCCGTTTGCCATTAGTGAAGAGTCAAACGAATTCAACGCGCCATTTTATCTATTGATGAATTTAGCTGTCGGCGGGTTATTTACGGACGCGCTTAGCAATGAACAGGTGAACGCGCCACTTCCTGGGAAAATGGTGGTGGATTATGTGCGTATTTATGAGCTAGATGGTCAAGGTGAAGTGTTCAGCGGCAATGTCACTAAGCCCGAAGTTGGCACCTTTGGTGTTTTTAGTGAGGGGCCAAGCGATAATCAGTTAGTGCCGGGAAGCAACGCGGATATTTATGTGTGGAACCAAAACTCACTCACTCAGGGTAATACCCCTGCCTATGAAGGCAACGAGGTGATTGCATGGCAGTATTCGCCAGCGCAGTGGTTTGGAGCCGGTATTCAAAGCCGTCAAGCGCGAGACATGAGCAACTTTAGGGATGGTTATTTAAATTTTAAGATTAAAATTCCTGCGGGTGTGAGTTTCAGAATTGGCATCGCTGACACTTATACTAATGAGAATTGGATCACATTCCCCGCGAACACCAATCAGTATGGCCTTGTTCGTGATGGTCAATGGGGTGAAGTCCGTATTCCAATCACTGAGTTAGCGGGTAGCTTAGTGGCATTACAATCAATCAAAAATCACTTCAATATTGTCTCTGTCGCTGGGCAAGAACCTAACTATTCTTTTCAAATGGCAATTGACGATATTACCTGGACAGGGGGCGGTAGCGCGCCTGTTGATAGCGATCAAGATGGTGTTGAGGATAGCGTCGACCAGTGTCCAAATACTCAGCCAAATGAAGAAGTTGATGCGAATGGCTGCCCACTGAGTAATTTACCCGATGGATTGGAGCAGGTCTCTCTGGATACCTTAACTTTCTATGTTAACACTACCGGCTGGGCGGATGTTCATTATCGAGTCAACGGCGGTGTGCAGCAAAATGTCCGCATGCAAGTGATTAATGGTCGCAATGAGCTCACAATATCTGGGCTAGAAGTGGGGGATGTGGTTAGTTTTTGGTTCACTTACCTACAGGAGGACGGAACTGTCGTAGATACCGCAGAGCAGGCCTATATACTTTCAGAATCCTCAGCTGGTAATGATAGCGATGGTGATGGCGTGAATGATGGTATCGATCAGTGTCCAGATACGCCTGTGGGGGATGTGGTAAACACCGATGGATGTAGCATTTTAATCACTGAACAACTTCGTATCGAAGCGGAAGACTACAGCAACTATTTTGATAACGATGCAGGAAATACAGGTGGCGAATATCGCAATGATGATGTTGATATTGAGCTGACCAGCGACAACGGCGGTGGTTACAACGTGGGTTGGACGTCGGCGGGAGAGTGGCTTGAATATCAGGCTAATTTAGGCGCGGGAAGCTATAACTTGACCGCGCGCGTTGCCTCCCAAGTTGGTAACGGAGCGTATAACGTTCTTGTGAATGGTAATCTAGTTGCCAGTACCGTTGTGCCTGCTACGGGTGGCTGGCAAACCTTTATTAGTCAAAATATTGCGTCGATTACGTTAAATGAGGGCGTACATACCGTTCGTGTTGAAATGGCGGGTGGCGAGTTAAATCTAAACTGGCTTGAGTTCAATATCGCTGGTTCATCTAATAATGATAGCGATAACGATGGTGTGCCAGATAATCTAGACCAATGTCCCAATACACCAACGGGGCGCCAAGTCGATAGCCAAGGTTGTGAGATCAGCTTTGGCACTATTGTGCCACTTTATGATTCAACAACACCTTTAGAGCAAGCAGTGAGTTATGACCGTGGAGATGCGCTAATTACGCGTTTTGCTGATCGCGGTCGAGACCGCCATGCAAAAGAAGACCAGTTTCAAATCTATGACCATTATTTATCGCATTACTGGACGCATCGTACCGCGCAATTTGAAATCGCTGATTTTGTTGCAAAAGGCGGCTCACGTATTGAAGTGACCTTTATTACAGAATGGAAACTCGGTGCGCGCGAATTTCGTGCTTGGTATCGTGGATTAGGCACAGTTGCTGAGTACCACGGTAATTACTTTGGTGGCGGTGCGGTCGTTGAGCTTGATAATGGCAGTTATGATACGAACTTTAATAAGATAAGTGATTCAGGTGATCAATATCGTTACAGAGTGATCATTGATGACTACAGACCGCTAAATTGGGACCCTGCGGCAGGCTTTTTGCCTCTTGAAGTTGGTCAGCGCATGGAGTTTGAAGTTAGCCAATTTCTTGATGCGCCACCAGAAGGACGAGAAAATTATTATGGTACAACGTATTTATACATGGTAGGTGAAGGGCTTGTCCCATGGAAAACCGTTGGCGACTTTGCTGATCCATCATCACAACGCGAAGATTCTTACCCGATTGCAGAAGCGGGGTGGTTAGGAGGCAAAACCACATTGCCATACAATTACACCAATGAGCCTGATAATCACTTTATGCAAATGGCGACCAATTTATCGAGCCAAAATGGACAGGCATTTGTTCAGGGGCGACGTGTTCACCACAGTAGTTTTGTTAATGGTGAGCACGATGAACGCAACGGAGAAAATGGCGTGTTTAGCGCGGTGGTTGGAAAGTCAGGCCCGCATTATATCAATGACAGTTGTGCAGCTTGCCATGTTCGCAATGGTCGTGCGGCTCCACCAGCTATTGGCGGCTCATTGGCAAAATGGGTGTTTAAAGTGGCCGATATCAATGGCAACGCCCATCCCTTATTGGGGAATGTGTTACAGCCTAAAAACACAGGCATAGATACCGAGACGCAAGGCGAGGGAGACGTAAAGATTGCCTCGTGGACTGAAAATAATGGCTTACGTTCGCCCAATTACCAATTTAGCAAAACCGCTCCAGCACGTTATTCTGCCCGTATCGCGCCTCAGCTGGTGGGCTTGGGCTTACTTGAAGCGATACCAGAGAGTGCGGTGTTAGCCTTGGCCGATGAACACGACAGTAATGGCGACGGTATTTCGGGCAAAGCGCAGCGTGTGAACGACCCGATTACTGGTCAAACACGGTTAGGACGCTTTGGCTACAAAGCGGCGGCGGTATCAATTAAACACCAAGTCGCTAGTGCATTTAATACGGATATGGGGGTAACCAACTCGGTATTTCCAAATCCTGACTGTGGGGCATCACAATCAAGCTGCGGAGGTGGCGGTGTAGAAGTGTCTGATCAACATCTCACTGCGTTAAGCAAATATATCGCTTTATTGGGTGTGAGAGCGCAGCGTGGGCTTGACGACCCTGAGGTGCAATTAGGAAAGGCACGCTTTACCTCAATTGGCTGTGAAGGTTGCCATACAGCAACATTTGAAACCAGTGAGTATCATCCATTTGCGGAGTTACGTGCGCAAACGATCCATCCGTATACCGATTTATTACTACATGATATGGGCCCAGGCCTTGCGGATAACTTAGGTGAAGGCATCGCGAGCGGTGCTGAGTGGCGAACAGCGCCATTATGGGGGATTGGATTGTCTGCTTGTGTGACAGGTGGTGTTGATAATGTGTTAGGTGGGCAAGGCAATGAGTTTTGTACCGCTGAGCCAAGCTATCTGCACGATGGTCGTGCGCGAACGATTGAAGAAGCTATTTTATGGCATGATGGTGAAGCGCAAGCAGCGAGGGTGGCTTACGAAAGTTTGTCAGCAAATGATAAATCAGCCGTGTTGGCATTTTTAAACTCATTGTAAGTTTGTGCATCAAAGATCACGAAAGTTATGAGCTTTGATGCACTTGAAGTTGTTATTACAGTGCTTAGTCTTACAGCGTGTAATGGAAACCGATGGCGATACCGTCGTCTTCGGTTTGTGACATTTGTGCTTCTTGCGCTGCATCGGCGCTTGAGAAGTCACTAAAGTCCTTACGCGCTTCAATGTACAAAATTGTGTCTTCAGACATAAAGTAGTGTGCGCCTATCACGGCAAACTGACGCTTAAAAACATCATTAGGATCAGCATTAAAGTTTGGTTGGATCACATAGTCATCGCCCGCATCAAATACGTTATAAGCGATAAATGTACGCACGTCATTATCAAAACGGTAGCTAACAAGCGACTCTAATCCAACGGCATCCTTGATTAAGCGCCCTAAGTTATCTGTATCGTGGTTTTCGTTTTTATTGATGTTTGCAGCTGCATACCAACCTGGTTTATAGAAATCGCCATAGGTAATGCCGACACCATAAATTAAATCTTTAACCGATTGATTTCGACCAGCAGCATACACAATATCAAACTCGCCGCGGTTAACACCGGCTGTGAGGGTTAAGTTTTCTGTTGCTGCATAGGTAAGTGACGCGCCGTAGGTTGAATTAAACTCTACCATTTGTGCTGCGCTATCCCCTTGATTAAATAGGGTTTCACATGAGCTGCTGGAAATATCAACGACATCACAAGTATAAAAATCATCAGATTTTAGCTGAGCTTGTACAGCAAAGCTCAATTTACCAAATTGATTACGGTATTGCAGTACTTTATCACCACGACCGGTGCCATTAATCGCACCATCATCTTTGTTATAGGTATAAACACCTGCGGCATTACCATCCCAAACTAGGCTGTAATTGGTGCTGTATACCACGTCGTACCAAGCGCCCCATTGTTTTCCTAGGGTAACTTGGCCGTATTCATCGTGCTTAATCCCAACATAACCTAATCGGTTATATAAAAACTCATCTTGTATTGATTCGAAGCGGTTGCTGTAAACAATATCACTACTACCAACAGGGTTTACACCCCATTCAAGTAGTGCGAAAGCCTGCCAGTTGTTTTTCAATTGGCGTTTAAAGTCAAAGTTAATACGCGATGCGCCGTTTGCCAACTCAGTCTCGCCTTGAGTGTTAATAACTCGAGCATCGATAAAGCCGCCAATCGTGACACTATTCTTTTCATCTTTGAATATCTCGATAGCGTTTACTGATGGAATAGTAGTCACGCTAGCGATAAGAGTGGCAGCAAGTGTTCTTTTCATGAATTACCTTGTTTCAATGTTGTTGCTAAATAGGGTTAAATTAGCTAAAAAATGGAGATTATCAAAGCTAAAATACAGGCAAAAGTGAAAAATATCAAGAAAATAACGTGGTTTTTGGTAAATTTATTCATTTTCTGTTCATTGAGTCTAAATATCAATGAGTTAGGGGAGTATGCGTTCTGAGATTATTGATTTATTTTACGCAATAAATGCAAGGGTTTATAGCAATATCAGCGTTTTGTGACAGCTAAATAACCTGAGGTTTGGATAAGGAATGAGCTAACTCATTGTTTTTAAGCCCACATTAAATTATACCCTTATCTAGCCAGACAGTTTTGGAGATAACACCGCTTCCGCGTCCTGCTCTCGCTAAGGTACCTACCTCCTGTAGGCAAGGCGAATTTACGCACCAATAGCTGGCTATTGGAAGTGAATTCAACGCAGTTAGCGCTAAAATTGGCTGCTAGAAAGGCATTAATTATCTGAAGCTCAGGTTAAATAGTACGAAAAAGTGTAATTCAGCGAAAAATCAATAAAACATCATGTTTTTGGTAGATAGACTTCTGTAGTCTTCCAATTAGATACACAACTACAAAAGGGAGATTGAGTAATGCTTGTTAAAAAAATTGGTATCTCAAAACTGGCTTGTTTTTCCACCATTATGTTGTTTTTTATTCATGAAGTTCAATCATATAGCGAACCATCAACAGAGTCATATGGTATTATATATGGCTTTAAAGACGGTAATAGCAAAGCGATTTACTTAAGTGACCAAGATGGTAAATCGCCAGTAAAAATCGTGAAAGCCACATCAAGTGATGGCTATCCAGCTGTCTCACCATCAGGAGACAAAGTAACCTTTTACGGCAAATACGATAACTTTAAAACATGGTCAATTCATACCGTTGATATTACTGGCCGCAATCTGAAAAGATTAACAAGTAAAAAATACGTTTGGGATAGTGCACCTGCTTGGTCTTTGGATGGAATGACGATAGCGTTTGCTAGAGAATATGAAAATAAGGAAGGCGTTTGGCAAGAAGAAATTTGGTTAATGAATGCAGATGGTAGCGAACAGCGCCAAATTAAAAATCTCGACGGTCGTGCTCCAGAATTTATGCCAGATGGTCGATTACTATACCAATCTAAAGCCAGCCCAAGCCAAATTAGCATTGCCAATTTGGATGGCAGCGAGGTTATTCAACTCACTCAAGACGACACTGATAACATGTCTCCTCAAATTTCCCCAGATGGCACAAAAATAGCCTATCTATCTAATAGAGATGGGAATCAGGAAGTATATGTTATGGGTATTGATGGAACCAATAACAAGCGACTGACTCGTAATAACATTCAAGAGTGGGATCCATCTTGGTCTCCAGACGGCACAAAGGTGTATTTCGCTTCAGAGAATGTATATGGCTTTTATGATGTCTTTTCTGTAAATGTGGATGGCACGTCTATCAAAAAAATACTTCAAAACAGCTCGCAAGCGACTGTTGTGTTGGGTCTTGACCAAGAGATGCTACAAAAGTTAAAGAAAAAAAGTGAGCGCCAGTAGGTCTGTGCGCTGACCGCAGCTTAGGTTATTTATTTTGCTGTTGTTGGAGACGACCTAAAAAGGAAAAGAAGTATCGCGATATTGTGACTAAACCTGGTAATGCTCTACAAAATATTGATAACTACTACGACCAATTAAGTGAGCATTATGGTTTTACTATATTGCCAAGATCAACGCGTTGGAATAGTGTTAATAGGCTCGGCTTCATTAGTACGTATTTGATTAGACAAGGACGAGTCATAGAAGCGATAGAAGTCGCAGAACGTTACACCGAATATCAACCTAAGTCTTGGCAAGCCTATGAGTCTTTAGCAAAGGCGTTTGAGGCGAATGAGGATAACTTGCAAGCGCTGCAAAACGTCAAAATAGCCGTGCGGCTAGTTGATAATAAAGTAAATAAAAGCCTTCTATTGGCATACATTAATCAAGGCGACAGAGTAAATATGCAGCTACGTTCAGTGAAATCATTAACCCTAATTTGTTTGATGCTCTTTTTGATGGTTTTAACCGCCTGCAACAACGATAGCAAACTAGACTTTGACGCATTTGTTGAGAAAAAACTAACAGATTTTCTGATTGAGGAAAATGCACAAGTTGCCTCCATCGCCATTGTGAATGACAAGCTTAACTATCAAAAACAGTTTGGCGAGTTTCCTGATGGTACAAAGCCACACCATGACACCGTGTATGAAATTGCATCCATCACTAAAACTTATACCGGGTTGTTGCTTGCCAAGGCGGTAGTAGATAAAAAAGTACAACTAGATGAAGATATTAGGGTGTACTTGCAGGATGGTGATTATCAAAACCTGCAGCATCTAGGCAAACCTATCACTTTGCGTCACCTCGCGACTCACAGAAGTGGGTTACCGCAAGATTTTGCATATACAAGCGCAGATATAAAGTCTGGCAAGGCTTTTGAGCTGTTCTCTAACTATTCAAAAGCGAAGTTTTTTGAAGATTTAGCTCAGTACCAACTTACCTCAATGCCTGGTGAGACATTTCAATACTCCAATGTTGGCGCAAACCTGACCGGGTATATTTTGGAAAACGTGTATAACCAACCATTATCTACACTTGTTGCGCAATTGATCACGGAACAATCGGGTGAAGAACACACAAGGTTTCGTTTAGAGCCCAGTGAGATAAGTAAAATAACGAGAGGGGTAGATAGAAACGGCAAAATTGCACCGTTACTCAGTCCACACTCGTTCGCTGAAGGCGGACTAACATCCACTGCAGCTTCGATTGCCGATTATATGCAGTATTTACTCAGCACCCAAGCAGAAGAAGTGCTGTTGTCGCGCACCTTATTAACAGAAACCAGCAGTGAACATGGCCACGCATTTTTTTGGAATACATACGAGTATCACTCAGCTAATCCTATGCTCTATCACAGCGGAGGCTCTATGGGGACTTCCACTTGGCTTGCGCTTTATCCAAAGCAGAAGTTAGGAATATTTATTGTCACGAATGTTTCAGCGAACAACACGCAAGGGAAATTAAATGATATTGCCAATGCGATTGTTGAAAAGTATGAGCAAGTTGGACAGTCAAAATGACAAGCGAATGTAGTTTCAAAGTATGGCAGACCCTATTGAATATCTTGAGCGTCGCCTTTGCAGATTTAAGCATATACTAGGAGGTATCATGAGTTGGAAATGCAAAAATTGTAGTACTGAGATTGAAGAAACAAGTTTTGAAGTTTGTTGGAACTGTGGTTGTGAGAAAGGAAAAGAGAGCTTACCAGAATTAAAAAGTCCGTCATTACAATGCCTTCGTTGTGACTCGTCTATGGTGAAATTGGGCTCCAAAGAGTTTCATGAAGGCTCACTATGGGGGGCTTTAGGTAACTTGGGTGAATTACTTGTTAGTAGACAAGCACTTGATATGTTTGCCTGTAAAGCTTGTGGTAAAGTTGAGTTTTTCATCCCGAGTGAGAAAGAAAACAAATAACCAAAATTACTATTGGTAGCTTTCGCAGTGGGTTGTGCGCTAAGTTACTGATTTTGGACTCAGGGTTAGTAGTTGGATAAGATATGAGTTTACTTGCATGGATACTTTCTCATGTCACACTTGCGGCATTTTGGCTTTGGATTTTAAATTTTGGTGGGGCTGAAAAAATAGAAGGGTGGAAGTCGTTCTTTATCATAGGATGGTTTGCTGCGCTATGGACTGCTGAGCAGTTGCGTTTGTATGCACTGTGTATTCTCGTACTGCAAGTTCCTTGGTTTATTGCAGGCCTTTTGATACCACAATGGCGCGGCTTTGCGGTGTAACATCAATTTGCTTAATTAAGTGCTCTACTTTGAGGCGAGAAAATCTTGTCGATAATAAGACAAAGATTTTGCTATTTAGTTATTCTAAATAAGAAATCTTTAACGCAGTTAGCGTCAGATTTACTCCTTCAAATTGAGCAAGTATTAAGACAAACTGGTGTCATTGTCAGGCTTTGTAAAGGTGCTTGGATTATGCTGTTACTTAGTGCAATTATATTTAATTGAAAACTACACCGGCTCTAATAAATAAAAGGACAGTTTATGAAGCAGATGAGCATTCCAATTGTTTTATTTTGCGGCTTAATAATTTGCGATAAAAGTTATGCCCAAAACAATTACGGTTTAGGACAAAAGCCACCTGGATTAACACCCGAATTATTTGCTCCAGGTGTCGTTTCTACGGATGAGCACCGCGAGACTGAAGTGTTGTTTTTGCCTGATATGTCAGAGCTTTCTTTTACTCGAACTGGTGGAGAATATCAAAAACCAACATGGATTGTGATGCAATATAAAAACAATCAATGGATTGAAAAATCAATATCTGAAGCAGACATAAAAGCATATCAGGAGCAATTTAGCCCACCGGTTTCACGCATACAAAACATCGAGCCTTTTAAAGATATTCCAATCAGAGGTTATACAACTTCAGCAAAAGGGACACATTATTTTTATGTCTTAGATTTGAAAGATGGCAGTGGGCATTTGAGTTATTCACGGCTTGTTGATGGCAAATATGAAACACCGCACAAAATGAGTAAGGCAATTAACCAAGGAAAGTACATTGCTCACCCCTACATCGCGCCAGATGAGTCTTATATTATGTGGGATGCTGAAAAGGAAGGTGAAAACACGCCTGATATCTACATTAGTTTTCGTAACCAAGATGGCACGTGGACGAACGCAATAAATATGGGAGATTCGATTAATACGGCTGCGTACGAGCAACGACCTAAAGTATCACCAGACGGAAAATATTTATTCTTTTGGCGAGGTGACAAAAAGGTCAGAAAAGACGGCACCAGTTACTGGGAAGGTAATCCATACTGGATGGATGCGAAGGTGATTGAAACGCTGAGACCAACACGCTAGCACTCAATTATTCTTGGTTATACTACCACTAAAAACCTAGACTAAACGGCATGCAAGCATGCCTTTTTCTACATCACTGAATTTATTATTAATGGTCTAATAAAATTACCTTGAAAAAAGGAACAAAGGTGATTTAATAAAAAAGCATGGATACTGGCAGGGATTGCTGAGAATAGTATGGTATTTAGATTGCGTGATATGGATATCGTAAAATAAATTCAAAAATCTAGTGCGTCTATTTATCTCCCTTACAACTGTCAGCATAAGCACGAACACATTCGAACCGACAATTGCGCAGTACGTCTTACTTGACTGAGGCTTAAATTTTTATGAAGGTCTTTTTAATACTGTTATTGGTAGCTGCGTTTTCGGGAAATGTTGTTGCAGACATGCCAATAGAAACTACTTTACCAAACAACTTAGCTAAGGAAATAGCAATGGACTTAAAGGATAGAACAATTTACCCCATTATTAAGGCTGGAGATTGGCCTGGTATTCAATACGGTGCGGTTTATTCAGTATTAATTGGCCCAGAAGATGACCCAGAAGTCGTGATTGGTTTTGGTTATGATACGCCAGATAACTTCGTTTTTTTAACACACCAAGATGGTCAAGAGATCGATTTAAATGTGGTAGTTCCACAGGCTTTTCAAAATATTGATGCTTTAGATGTAACCTTTGTCCCGTCCGCAGTGCTAAACAACCAAGTATTAACTGCCAGCGGAGAGTCTTTTAGTAGTGAAGCGATTTTATCTCAAACGCAAATGCTGAAAGCGCACGAAATGCTAGATGCCGAACAGCTACTTGTCTCAATAGCGAGACGTACCGGATTAATGGTGGTATCCAGAGACGCATCGCACGATTTATTGGATAAGTTTATTTATTTACATAGCGAAGCTTGGAACGATGATAGTTACGGCAACGCACCTATCGCAAATAGGCTCTTTTTAATCGAAAATGGCAAAATAGTTGGGTCGATGTCATTAGCAGATAAATAAGCCTGCGGATCTGTTTGGTGTGTTATCCAGAGTGTAGTGTATGGAGGTTGTGCCATGTCAGATTTGATTGACTTTGATAAGTTGAAAAGTCTCGTCAAAGATGCCGTAAAAACTACTTTTACAAACCTCCAACGCATACACCAGGCGGATGAGTTGCTCGGTTATGCCTTATGTACTGATGACAGTGTAATGACGCTCTATCACGTTGCTATGACACAGCAATGGCTTACACAAGATGATAATACTGAGGTTGAGTTCTCTCCCGTTGAGTGGGGTTTAAGCGATAGGGATGTGCATTTTAAAGGTGTTGCTACTTTACTCGCAGCTCGCCTTGAACTGGAAGATGCAAAGCTCTATGAAAATTATCTTGAAGAAATTATCAACCCCACTTTCAACGCTTTTGTATTGGCGCTTTTAGAGTTGAGGCAAGAAGGCGTCTTTGCCAAAAATGTTTTTCTGTCAGTGCTAAGTACAGATCCAAGCGAGCATATGTTGGAACTTGAAAGCGCAGCAAATCGTATGCTAAATAGCGCAGAGTTGCTGAACCGATTCAATGATTGGCATGCTCGGTTTGGTTGAAGGCGGATGAGCAAACACGCGTATTTTAGATATCAATGGAATTAACTCTTAGATTTAAGTGATAAGGAAGTAATTAAAATGAACTTGATGGAATGGGTACAGGCAACATTGCCTGAGCTTATGTGTGATCTTAATCAGCCGGCGACAGCGAGTGAAATAGCAAGTCTAGAGAATAAGCTCGGTGTTGAACTGCCTGAGCGATTGAAAGTGATGTATCTCGAACATAACGGCCAGAAAGATGAAATCAATACTGGTTTATTTTACGGACTCAATTTTTTACCTTTGGACAGAGTTTATGAAGAATGGCGTTCGTGGGCTGAAATCATCGATTCACAAGGTGAAGAGGGAATGAAAGAGCTGAGTATGTTTTCAACCTCTCACGTTCTTGGGTTTATCAAAGAAGCTTATGCCAATAAAAAGTGGGTACCGTTTGCCCATGATTGGGCAGGCAACTACCTTGGTTTAGATTTTGATCCGGCCGAAAATGGCACAGTTGGACAAGTGATAAACTTTGGTCGTGATGAAGACGAAAAGTTTGTGATTGCTAAGTCGTTCTCTGAGTTTATGCAGTGGTATACCGCTGAACTTGAGTCAGGTAATTACAGTATTGTGGTCGAAGACGATGGTGGTAGAAGTTTTAATACTAAACAGCCGCAATCCAGCCATTTTTTAGATGCAGTCAAAGTGCTATTTCGCGCAGTATAAATAACTTTCACCGTGCTATTTATCGCGGTTTGAAGTTATCTCAGTGTTGCGCTTTGAATGTTAAGGAGATCAATATGCAATTTCCAGAATTTGAAACACCACGCTTGAAGCTTACGGCGCTATCCGAATGCGACAGTAATGCTATTTTTGAACTATTTTCAAACCCAGAGGTAGTGAAATACTACGATTTAGAGGCGTTTAGTGAGCGATTACAAGCTGAAAAACTCATAGATTTCTTTCATTCTCGATTTGATAGCGGTGTTGGGATCCGTTGGGCTATCCGATTAAAAGGCACCGAGCAGCTTATAGGTACGTGTGGCTTTAACTCATGGAACCCGGCGATGAAAAATGCAGTTATCGGTTATGATTTGATGCCGAAATTTTGGGGAAAGGGTTATACCACTGAAGCATTACATCAGATTATCTCCGCCGCGTTTGGTGGTTTACTGGGATGTGGCGCACTGAATCGAATTCAAGGAGATACGGTGCCGGGGAATCATGCATCAGAGGCTGTGCTAGAAAAGTTAGGTTTTAAAGCTGAGGGGGTTAGACGACAAAGTGGATATTGGAAAGAACAATTTCACGACCTAACGTGCTTTGGGTTATTAAAGTCAGAATTTAATCGCTGAGCCAATATTTTTTAAAGGAAAGGCTATGGACATCTGGACACTACTTTTATTTATCCCAGCGTGCTTTGCCTTGAATATGGCACCAGGTCCAAATAATCTTTTAGCGCTAAATAATGCTCGTCGTTATGGTTTTCGTATAGCTCTACTTGCAGGACTTGGAAGGCTCGCCGCATTTTGTGTGATGATAGCGCTTGCCGCGTCAGGCCTTGCAGTTGTGCTGTATACGTCGGAAATATTGTTTCTAGCCATTAAAACTTGTGGCGCGCTCTATTTATTATGGATTGCTTATAATTTATGGCGCTCAGACGTTAGTCCAGTTTCAGATGATGTCCGCAATCTGAGCATTATCGGACTGATGAAACAAGAGTTCGCCCTTGCTGCGGGTAATCCAAAAGCAATTTTGATATTTACCGCTTTTCTCCCTCAGTTTGTCGATGTTGCAAAAAATGTGACAGAGCAATTTTCACTATTGGGGGCTACTTTTCTCGTTTTGGAAATAGTGGCTATCGCTATGTTCGCTGTTATTGGGCTGTATCTAAGGCAGTGGTTTAGTAAACCTAAACTGGTTAAACGTTTTAATCGTGCATGTGCTTCATTTTTGGCGCTATCTGGCGGCAACTTACTGTTGAGTAGACAGTAGCGATGCCAAAGTTAGTGACTCGCCAGCCCACAAAGTGATGCTACTTCTCAATTCACTCATCTGGCCTTGCGCGTGCTTGACAATAACCGAGCATTACGTGAAAGTATCGTTATGAATATAGAACTATTTCTCACAAGTACACGAATTATTACCATTCCTTAGGAGTGGTGGTTTTGTGTGCTTTTTTAATGAACCCACCAAAATAAGGTGGGTTTTTTGTATCTGCCTTGTGGGGCCACAGCAAGGAGGTTACATGAAGAAAGTAGCAGTTTTTGGTAAACCGGGAAGCGGCAAGTCTACGGTGAGTAAAAGACTGGCCGCGGCAATACACATCCCGTTATATCAATTAGACTCGATGCTTTACCAAGCAAATGGCGAGTTTGTTGACAGAGCCGCTTTTGATAAAGCACATCAAAACATATTGAATACTGATGCGTGGATCATTGACGGCTTTGGTCCGTTAGATGCATTTAAACAGCGCTTAGATGCAGCAGATACCTTAGTCTACATCGACTTACCATATCGAGTGAGTTATTGGTTTGTGATAAAACGTCTTTTAAAAAGCATAGTTACCAAGCCTGAAGGCTGGCCAGATGGTAGCTCAGTGTTTAAAGGGACGATTGCCAGTATTAAAACGTTAAGGCGCTGCCCGCAATTTTGGAATGAAGCATTTTTATCGCAGTTAGAGCAAAGCGCGCAAACCAAAGCACTCTATGTGATTAAGTCGGTTGCGGCGCTTGATAGCTTTGTACGCCAACATGTGAAGTAATACCATAAAGGGTACATGTGAGTAATGTATTGATTTGATTTGCAGCCTTTGGTGTTACGTCTTTTTAGCTGGACATGATGAATAATAAAACTTGTAGCAGTCTTACCCACACTAAAACAGTAATAAATCATCATATAATCGCAGCCATTATTTACCTTTGTACCTTTTTTTGTTGTGCTGTATACTTAGCCAGTTTGATAATTGCGCATGGAGAGGTGCATGAGAAGAGTTGTAATATTTAATAAGAAAAAGCATTTTTTTTGGCCACGACCAGACGTTAACTCACTCAACCAAGAGATTGAGCAGATAGAGCAAGATGGTTGGAAGGTGGTGTCTGTCACGGCTAACTGCGATTTTTTAGGTTATATTAGTTCTTTTACAATCTTAATTGAGTCTTAATTTGTCTGCCGTGAAGCTTGAATTAGCTTCACCGGCGTGCTAATTTTCTCTCGCTCTGGTGGACGACCTCCAGAACTTTCTTTTACTGGCGGGGACGACCCCATTTTGGAGTTGTCATGAGCTGGTTGCTACTTGCTTTTGCAGGTTTATTGGAAGTCGTTTGGGCTATTGGTTTGAAATTTACCAACGGTTTTACGAAGCCTGTTCCCTCAATTATTACTTTAGTGGCGATGGCCGCAAGTTTCTACTTTCTCAGTGTTGCACTACGAACTTTACCGCTTAGCGTTGCTTATTCCGTCTGGGTTGGCATTGGTATGATAGGGTCGATTATTGTTGGCTTTGTCTATTTTAAAGAGCCGTTGTCATCACTTAAGCTACTCAGTTTACTGTTGATAGTGATTGGGATTATTGGTCTAAAATTATCCTCTCAGGGTTAAATTACAGCTATAGTTAACCGGAGTTTAGGTTAGATAATTCCACTTTAGATGAAAAGGAAATTCGATGACGATTGAACTGAATATGGCGGGCTTACATACGCTTGTCGAGACTACCCTCACACCACTTAAAGACTATCATGGTGATTTGTTACCTTGGCGCGGGGAAATAGCAGAAAGCCATAGCTTTGCATTGGAGGGTATAACCGCAAGTGTTACTGGTGACACTAAGGTAGAGCTTATCAACGCGAGCACTGCCATAGATGAAGACGGTATTATTGGTGAGCAAAAAGAGATTAATGCAGATCTCGAACCTACCACAACACTTGCCTATAGTGACGAGGCATGTTGGATAAAATACAGCACACACATTGACTTTGATCTCACCGGTGCCTCCAAAGCGGAGCTGCTTGGGATCAATACAGATGGGCAGGCACAATGTAAACTAGCAGCCTACCTTTGCCATCAACCACATGAAGCTGTGGGTCTTGCCTTAGGCCGCGACCTTGCAACTATGCCGGTTATTTTCGATGTGGAGGATGTTAAGTCTCTGGCACCTAACAATGCATTAATGATGGAAACGGCGGGGGCGTTAACGGTGAGCGCCAATTTTAGGTGGTCAGATATAATCGCGCAAAATCTCGATATGTTTAGCCGCTGGTTGGATCAAGGAGAATTACTTGATATTAACCTTGATTCGGCTTTGAGTGCGGACCTTGATATCGAGATCCGTGGTGGCTTTCGTGTTGTCTTTTCTAAACGCTTGGATAAACCACAGCATACTTTCCTCGCAATTAAAAAATCAACATTGTCGAATACCGCTTTAACAATCACTGGGGGAGTGAGTGCCAAATTTGCCGATCAAGCCGGATTTAAGCAAGCTTATTCGAGTATTTTGACAGGGATATTCAATGCACCTCTGGATAAGGTTGAAGAAGTCCTTTCACTCGTCGCAACAGAATCACCCGATGAAGCGCAAAGCGACCTGATCTTAAGATTAAAAGATCGCTTACAGCTTGATCCACTAACGGACAGTTTAGAACGACTTCAAAGCGAGCTGCTGACCATTAAAAAAACGGTGTTAGCAAATATTGAAACAGCTGCAAAGCTAAAAGCCGAGTTAAGTGTTAAGTTTGAATACACGCGTTTATCCAGTCATCAATCGCTGCTTGAGGCGAGGTTAACCACCAAAGGCCTAGAGCAGGTGCATCTTGATGCGCTATTTGGGCGGGTTGGTACTATCACTCAGCCTAGTTATCAAGATGAAATCGAGATAGAGCGCTTCTTCTTTCAAACCAGTACTGAAATCAAGCAAGCCTATGGGTTCAATTTAGGTTTTGGTGCTTGGTCGGCCATGAGCCGTAACAGCTATTCATTTAAAACCATTGAAACGAGAGACAAGCTAAATAGAGTGCAACTTGCTACGCTTGGAATGCGTGGTTATCAAGATGATATTAATGGCGATAAACGTCATTACTATCTCAGCTTTGATGCTCAGATGGTGGCCTTTTCAACATCAACGCCGCCTAAGCTACGCGAGTTTACGTTGGGTCTGACGCTCGTACATGAACAGCAAGAGGCGAGTGTGACCAATAACGAGCTGGACCACTTGGTCGATGATTTATCGGTATGGGGTATGATCCCAGAGTTTGAATATGAGGATACAAAACACCGATTGAGCGAGATACTCAAAGATGCCGATAATGTGCGAATCGTTAAGTCCTTACATCTTGACCATGACGCGTTTGTTCAGTTACTGCCTTTATTAGGTCGGTTTGATAGTCGAAGACTGGCCACCTCGCTTGCCGCTGCATTACCCATAAATCATAAAATACTTCCTGAGCGGGCAACTATAGAAAATCGAGTGAAATTATATGATGCGATTTTTGAGGCATTGTTAAATTCGCAACTTAACTCTCATAACGAAGTGGCTCTGGCGACATATCAATATCTCAAAGCAAAGGGATGTCGAAAACTTGCATGTAAAGAGCGGGATTGGCGCAGGCTAGGTGCGAGCAAATTCCAAACCCTAGCAGGAATAGTCGAGTTGCATCCGCGGATTTTGCAGGACATTAAAAACCTATGCGATGGCTTTGCGCAACTTAATCTCGCTTATCACCAAGAAGGGAATTATTCTGTGCTTGAAAAAGCATTTAATCTTTTTGATGATATGGGCGAACATGGATTCTATAACCGCTTTTTCGCCCACTATGTATTGCAATGTACACGCATTTTTCCTCAGTCACAAAATGGTACCAAAGTGACGGTGAAGCTAGAGTTTGTTAAAGACGGTAAAGAAATTGATGTGCTTTGGGGCAAACGCTAGGGGTTATTGCGCTAGCTTCGCTCTGAACTTGAACAGCCATCACTCTTCTTTAAGATCATTGCTTAATTTTCTCTTCAGTTTTGCTACTGCATCATGTTGGCAATCTAAGCCCATATACAAGTAACACCTTGTAATTGTGGGTAACTTTTATTTGTTGGACTTACGGTCGGTTAGATAAAGCGAGATCAGTCCATGTAAAGGCGGTTTGTATCCATATGAATGATGTAGTTACTGACAAAGTACGGTTTACTTTTAAAAACCATCCCCTAGGATGTGCTGAAGAATTTATTGTTGCGACGGCAGTAGGCGATAATATTTATCAGATAAAAGGTGCCCCGCTTTTTGCTTTTGGTGTTAACTATGATGACCACGTTTTGGTTGCACCAGATACCGAAGGTTCTTTAGACGCAATCGATATAGTGGCTCGAAGTGAGTACCACTCTTTGCGGGTCTGCTTTACAAACGAGTTGGAAAATGCCAAAAACATAGAGCTACTTCAAGAGCTTACTCTATCTGGCGTGGAGAGCGAGCAATTTGATGATGGGTGCTTTGCGTTGACGGTTTCACCGCAAAGAGAATATGAATCTTTTATTGATATCCTGCATTATTATCAGGAGCTTGGAGTATTGAAGTATGAACTTGCCGGCGAGCCCCACGATAACTTTGATGGTAAAACTGCGTAACTAAGTGGAATTATCTAATTCTTTATAAATGCAGTGGTTTAGTGTTCAGTTTTATGTTTCACTTGGAACTTTAATAGGCACGGTAATTTACTATCGTACTTAATCTAGGATAATGGCGAAATCTTAAGGAGACACAAGGATGGCTGTCAATTTTGTTGGAGGATGTTTATGTGGGCAGATCCGTTTTACCGCGATTGGCGTCCCTCGTAACCCTCATACCTGCTCATGTAACATGTGCCAAAGGCATAGCGGTGCACTAACCGTTGCATGGGTAGAGTTCGCAAGTGAAGAGGTCAGTTGGGATGGACCTGGCGGTGCTCCTAAGGTGTGGCGTTCATCGGATTATTCATCGCGCGCTTTTTGCCCTGATTGTGGTAGCACATTAGGTGCAATAGATGACGCGCCTGTCATTGCATTAGTGCTCGGCGTTTTTGATGGCAATAGTCGTAAAACCCTTGAACCCAAATCTCACTCTTATATTTCAAGAAGGCCAAAATGGTGGTGTGTAGGATGCAATTAACCTCTGTGCTGTATGTGAGTAAATTATGACTTTTTACGCTATCGAAGATGCGTCGTGGTCTGAGATCTTAACGCTACAAAATCAGGCGTATCATGATGTTGCGCCGGAAACTGTGGATATTCTAAAAAGTAAATGGATGCGCTCGCCAAAGAGTTGTTTTGTTTTTAAACAACATCGAGCCGTGAATGCCTATTTACTGGCGCACCCTTGGTACGATGAAAAGCCGCCGAGTTTGTTTACATTACTTCCTGAACAACCGCCTAGTTCGTCGTTGTTTCTACACGACCTAGTTGTTTCACAAGCCGTATCTGGGCAGGGAATAGGTGCCTTGATGATTAAACGCTTAGTTGAGTTGGCGACCCAAATGGGGTACTGTCGCATTCGGCTCGTGGCTGTGCAAAATAGCGTGGGGTTTTGGTTGAAACTAGGCTTTGTCTCAAAGCCAATTAAGGTATGCAAAAGTTATGGTGAAGATGCGCAGCTGATGGAAATGAAAGTGTAAGGTGCGCCAGCTAAGCTTGGAAGTCATGAAAGTAGCCATACGGTAATTTACGATGATTAAAAAAAGAGTAATTATATTCTCACTGCTGTTTGCATCTAGTCACGGCAGTGCTGATGAATTAAAGCCATTCACAAGCGATGGTTGTAGTGCATTTCCTGATGGTACTTTGGCGCAAAATGAACTGTGGTTGAGCTGTTGCACGGCACACGACCTTGCCTACTGGAAAGGTGGTACCGCTATAGAGCGCGAAAATGCCGACATTGCCTTGCAAAAATGTGTTGCTGCGGTAGGTCAAGAAGAAGTGGCAACCTTGATGTTAGCGGGTGTACGACTTGGTGGGCTTCCTTATTTACCTACGCCATTTCGTTGGGGGTACGGGTGGTCTTATCCTAGACGCTACGCCGAATTGACCGCTGAAGAGATAGAGCAAGTAAATAAGCACATGGCAAAACTAGCATTAGACAAAAAATAAATTGACGCAAAGTCAAATTCTGTATACTTTCTCCGCGATGTTTCAATGAGGGCCATACAGTCAACTCGTCAACCCAATATTAGGCAGATCCTCACATGCATTAAGTGCCTGTGATTTTAACCTTTTGTTCTGAATTTGGGAAACGGATAAGACTGCATCAACCGCTGTTTATAGCCGATTTTGCGTCCCTTTTTTCCGCTGCTCAAATTCCTTTGATTTGGGAAATTCGCATGGCTGAGCCAAATGCAATTAGCATCATTCCCCCAGTCGTCGTATTGACGCTTGCAATTATCTTACGTCGTCCTATCTTGTCCCTTGTTTTGGGGGCGCTTGTAGGACTCGCATTGTTAGACCCAGCCACCGTATTGGCAAATTTTGCTGATGCTTCGCTAAAAGTGATGGGCGATGAAACCATCGGCTGGCTTATTCTGGTATGTGGTACGTTTGGTGCCTTGATAGCGCTGTTAGTGCACACCGGCGGTGCCTTAGCATTTGGCCGCAATGCACTGAAAATGGCAAAAGGGCCAAAGTCGTCTTTGCTTATGACTTATTTTTTGGGTGTGATCATTTTTATTGATGACTACCTCAATGCGCTGACGGTTGGTGAGACGATGCGTCGCGTTACCGATAAGTTTAAGATTTCTAGGGAAATGCTTGCTTATGTAGTGGATTCAACCGCTGCACCTATCTGTGTTTTAGTACCGCTTTCGACTTGGGCGGTGTTCTTTGGTGGCTTGTTGGTCGATAACGGTGTCGCGGGAGAAGGACAGGGGATCAGTACGTATATTCAGGCCATTCCTTACATGCTGTATGCTTGGGTGGCCGTAATTATGGTACCACTGGTGATATTTGGTATTGTGCCTCTGTTTGGCCCAATGAAAAAAGCAGAGCTTGCAGCTAAACAAGGACAACCCGCGCTTGAGCAGATAGATTTGGAAGAAGTACATACACCGGATCACTATGCTGCAAAAGCCATTGAGCAAGAGTTCGAACAAGCCGACACTCAAGGCAAACTGGTTAACTTTTTGGTGCCTATTGGTTTGCTGGTGGCGTTTACGGTGTACTTTGATATTGATGTATGGAAAGGTTTGTTAGCGACTTTGGCAGTGACTATCCCATTTTATATGGTGCAAAGGTTGATGCCGCTTGCAGACATGCTTGAGCAAATGATCAATGGTTTTAAATGCATGCTACCTGCGATAGGAACGGTAATCGCCGCATTTATCTTTAAGGATGTGTGCGATCAACTGCTATTGCCACAATATGTAATAAATGCACTGAGTCCTTATATGACAGCTGGTTTATTGCCTGCGATGGTGTTTTTATCTATGGCTATTTTGGCCTTTGCAACTGGCTCTAGTTGGGGGATCTTCGCCGTGACTATTCCTATCGTGATGCCTTTGGCCATTGCTGTTGATGCTAATATTCCTCTGGTCATAGGCGCGTTGTTGTCGGCATCATCATTTGGTAGTCAGGCGTGTTTCTACTCGGATTCTACGGTATTGGCAGCCCAAGGCTCAGATTGTAACTTAGTCAGTCACGCCATCACTCAGCTACCTTACGCGTTGATTGCGGCTGCAATTGCCTTTGTTGGCTTCTTGATTATTGCATAGCCGCGGGCAAGTTTTAGGGTTAGTTCTGCTAACCCTTCAAAGCTAACCCTTCAAAGCTAACCTCTCAAAACTCTTGTAGTTTTACTTACTCTATTGCTCAAGTCTTGCTAGGCTATATAACCAGATCCTAAAAGTGTAAGGATAGCTATGTTCACACCTCGCAAGTTGGCCGAAAATTATCGCGAACTGATAAGCAGTATCGGTTTCTATCCCTCTTTACTTGCAGTTGCATTTTTTATTTTTGCGCTCATAACCACGGCACTTGAATATGCAGCTCCTATCAGCAACTTTAAAGAGCTTATAGCGATTGTACTGGTCGACAGTGAAGAGAACGCACGAACCATTTTAAGCACGCTTGTGGGTAGTATCATCTCATTGACGGTATTTAGTTTTTCAATGGTGATGATTGTACTGAATAATGCCAGTGCAGGGTTATCACCTAGAGTACTGCCGGGTCTTATCACCAGAAAGTCGCACCAGCTGGTATTGGGGTTTTATCTCGGCAGTATCATTTACGCCATCATTATGCTGATAAACATTCGTGGCGTGGGCGATGGTGAAACTGGGATCCCGGCGTTAGGGGTTTTATTTTCGCTAGTGTTTGGATTGTTCTCATTAGGTTTTTTTGTGTTTTTTATCCATTCAATCTCCCGTGCCATACAGGTTGATAATGTGCTAAATGATCTGTTTAACAACACCAAAAATGAGATGAAGAATATTATCACCAAACAGCAAGAGCAGCCTTTTGATAACTTTCCTGACTTCTCGAGTTGGCATAATTTACCCAGCACAGAAGAGGGGTATTTTAAGGGAGTACACAGTGACAAACTGTGCGCGTTGTGCGAGCAACATGACTTTAAAATATATATTGCTGTTAAACAAGGGTTTTTTACCGTTAAAGGCTACCCATTTCTTAAGTGTAATAAGGATCTCAGTGAAGATGAGGCGCTACATGATGCGTTACTTAGCTGTTTTATTTTTTATGTTGAAGAGTACATCAGCGACCATTATCGCTATGGTTTAACACAAATCTCGGAGATTGCAGTCAAAGCCATGAGCCCAGGGATTAATGATCCCGGTACTGCGGTAAAGGCGATTGATATGCTGAGTATTTTACTTATCCAACGTTTGGATATTTGCGATGTGAACTACTCCTTTAAACACGCTAAAAATGAGCCGCTTTTATATATCCACGAAGCGTCTTTTGATGAATTACTGCATGATAATTTTACTCCGATAAGAAACTATGCCAAGACCGATGGCTATGTCATGGTCAATGTGTTGGAAGCGTTTAAAAATATACTGTTTCGCTCGAGTGCGGATCAACAGGCGACGGAAAGTTTATTTAATTACTTAGAGGCCATCATCGACGATGTGCGTAATACCATCACTAACCCGTTTGACCGTCAACGGATCATTGAAATGCTTGAGGCTATTGAGAAAATTAATGACGACAAAGGAGAAGCGCTTATTACACAATTTAAACGAGAATAAGCGCGAACTTTTTTAATTCAGCGCAAGCTTAGCGAGACCTGCGGCAATGGCAGAAAGAGAGAGTAGCCTCAGTAAAATGATAGCAATATCAGAGCTGCCGCCTGCAGACGTATTTCGATAAACTAAGGGATAGTCAAAAAATATAAGCAAGTAGAGTAAGTCAAAAAAGCCGATCCGGGCACCATTGAGTTCTACTTTTGTACCACCTTTTAATAAGATTTCAGCAAAGCATAAATTGGCTGTGGTTTTTATTCTTCCGCCTTTGCGGTCTTTTAATAGTAAGTAATGAAAGGTGATTTCAGTAATGTCTTCTCTAGCAATTTTTTGCGTACCAGTTACCTTTGTTTTTATTGCTTTGGGCGAAATGGTTAATTGGTTTTTCGACACGTCCATCACCCATTGAGAGCCAAAGCCAAATTTTTTGTACAGCATGACTCTTTTAGTGAAAAAGATAATTAAAAATGCGATTAAACAAGCAGGAAAAGCAATAGAGCGAGGGTAATCACCATCAATAAAGGATGCAGTGATAGCCAAGGCGAAGACGAGTAATGCAAATAAAAACTCAGCGCCACCAGAAAGCATGCCCAGCGCAGCGATAGATTTGAGTGACACCCGCGACTTATCGTTCAATTCATTTTTGTTTTTTAGAGTCACATATTTGAACCACACTTTATCCGTGAGTGATAAATCGAGTGTGTGTTTAGCCAACGACATAGGGCACCTCCTTGGTATTAATAAAAGCAATGATCCTGGTCCATTTATATCGCATTTCCATGAAACTTGGAAATCTTTCAACTGGTTGCGTTGTGTTTTGACTAATAGATTGGTACTTTTTTTGATTACCAGTTGGTACAATTATGGGAATGTTTGGGAAGCGGAATATATGATCCAAAAATTAAACAATCGCGATGTGTCGATGGCGAGAGAAATTTTCAATGTATTTCAACGCTCATACAAAGTAGAAGCTGAGTTTATTGGGGCGAGTTATTTTCCGCCTTTATCTCGAACGATAGAAGATATATGCGGTGCGACGAGTCACTTTTATGGATATTTTGAAAATCAAAATCTTGCCGCAGTCATTGAAATTGTCATTTTTGAGAAAACGCTAGAAATAGATAGCCTGACCGTTGATCCCAGTTATTTTCGCAAAGGAATTGCGGGTGAACTCCTAAGTTTTGCGATGTCGGAGTTTGATGTCGAAAAGGTGATTGTAGAAACTGCAACGGCAAACGCGCCCGCTATTACACTCTACCAAAAATACGGTTTTGTTGAATACAAACGCTGGTTGCCCGGACATGGCATTGAGAAAGTAGCACTGGCGGTGGATGTTTGTAGCCAGCACTCAAAATATTAGTAAGTTTGTTCTACCCAATAAATTTATCTATGTATGTCATAGTGTTGGCATATCAATGACGCCTAGATGACGCAATAATAAGGAAGATCTCCAGTTATAGTTTTATCAACAATATAGAGGAGATCAATTATGGAAATGCAAATAAACAAACAACTAATAAAATTGAAAAGAGTAGAACGGGCATGGAGTCAATCTGAATTGGCACAGGTTTCTGGGTTAAGCCTGCGAACGATACAACGCATCGAAAAGTCAGGAGCAGCATCGCTCGAGTCGATAAAAGCACTTGCTGCGGCTTATGAAGTTAACGTGATGGAAATTCAACTTAAGCCTGAGTCAAAAGGCACCAAATTAAAACGCAAAGCTGCCGCATTTCTTGCAGGCACTGCAGTGATGGCAGCCAGTATTTTTACCTTAACGGCTTCAGCTAAACCCGTGATGGTTGACCTTATGCTAACCTCTCAAGGACAAACGCTGGCTGATGTTCAGGTTTTGAATGAAGAAGGCGCATTCAGCGAGTTTGTTTTTTCAGATAAGCTAAAAATTCGTCTTACTTCAACCGTTGAACAAGAAAACCAAGTGAAAATAGTGACCGAGATTTACAGTTTATCTACCGAGGGTCAAGTACTTGTCGCTTCCCCTAGTGTTACGGTTCAACATCAAAAACAGGCTGAAGTACACTTTGATGATTATCAGCTCTCGTTGTCACCACATCTGTGATGCAAAAAGCTCAGTAAGTTAAAGCAAACTTATTGAATTTTTTCTGATTATTGAGGCAAAGAAATAACCACACTAAACAAGTCGGTATAAATTGTCATGTAAACTTGATGTTACTCAATTTATGGTATGTTATATTGTATCTAAAATGGTGCAAGGTTTATTTTATGATCACAATAACGGATGGGCCACTTCATCTTTACCAAGTGGAGCAAGGTGGTATTTTGGTTACAGGCATTTTGGCCGAGCTTGACGTTTCAGTGTTACCTGAGCAAGCGATTCTGCCTCACGAGTCGGTTTCGGTTACCCATGCTATGGCGCTGAAAAAGCGTGTTCAGCTCGAGAAGTTGCTGTTACCCCCGTGTCTTTTGGTCGGAAAACTTAATTTGGACAAGGTGCGATGGCAAGCGGAATGTGTTGAAACTGCGCAGTGGCACAGTGATTGCGGTGAGTGTACTCATCGCCTCTATGCTGTTGAAAGCCCTTACGTGCTACAAGAATTCAGGCAGCAGATCTCAATGCACCAGCAATGGCTAATTGCAGATGGGCATCACAGGATGTTTGCAGCAAGCCAACGTCATGCGCCTCAATCTCGGATGATGGCATGGTTAGTTCCACAGCAAGATGCGGTGATAACGAGTTTCGCGGTGCAGGCATCTTACACACAAGCTGTAGATGTTACCAAATTCAAACAGCACCTTAGCAATTTTGATATCTGTGAATCCTCGGAGACTGAGGCCGATTATACTATTTGGTTGGGGAAAGCTGCTCTATATTTTGTCCTACGACGCGCGACAAGCGATTTTTATCTTATTCAGACCCAGTTGCGTAGAGCACTGCAGTCACTGCCAGCGTTTGAGGAGCTGTGGTCTAAAAATAAAGTTGAGCTGAGTGATGACGCTCATGTTGTAACTGCCCTCTGTCGCGCTCCCCAAATTGAAGACATCTTTGCTGCTGCTAAAGCAGGCAAGTACTTTCCAGAAAAGTCGACCTTATTTACGCATAAGGCCGACAGCCAAGTACTTTACCATTTAAATCAGCAGGCAGCTTGTGCTTAAAAGCCCTCGAAGAGGGCGATACTTACAACTGTTTAAAGGCTTCAAGCACCCTAAGGTTTTGCTCAGGAAGTCCAATACTTACTCTCACAAAATGATCAAAACCTAATTCTAGCCAAGGTTTTATCATTATTCCTTGTTGCAGCAGCAAAGATGCGACATGCGCAGACGGCTGCTTGACATCAATAAATAAAAAGTTAGCTAGACTTGGCGCGACAAAATAACCCAGCTCAGTGAGGGCGGCGCTGAGTTTTTCCCTCTCGCTATTCGTTTGCGTGACCGTGTCTGCCAAATAGGAGGGATCTTGCAATACCGCGATCGCAGCAAGTTGTGCTAGTCGATTTACATTGTACGGTGTACGTACGCGGTGCAGATAATCCGCCAGTTGGGCATTTGCCATTACGCCGTAACCCACCCTAAGTCCTGCAAGGCCATAAGCTTTGGAGAAAGTCCGTAATACCGCGTAGGGGCGGGGCTGTGTTTGAAGTAGCGCTAAGCCGTCAGTAAACTGTTTATGGCCTTGTGCATATTCGCAGTATGCTTCATCAATGACGATAACCGTATTGAGCGGACAGGCATCAATGAGGCGCTGCAAATTATTGGCATCAAACGTACAACCTACAGGATTGGACGGGTTGGCAAGCATAAGCATTTTTAAGTCTGGATAGCATGCGATAGCATCGAGCCAATCATCAATTCGATAGGACAAATCGCTTTGCATCGGCACCTCCAGTACCTTTGCCCCCATCATATTGGCGTAAATCCCATGAAGCGCAAAGGTAGGCTTGGCCACTAACACTTTATCGCCTTGACTGAGAAAGGCTTTGCAGAGCATTGAGAGTACATCCTCGGAGCCATTGCCGAGTACAATTTGTTCTCTGGTAACGTTAAGCTTAGTGGACAGGCGCTCGCTCAGCTCTGTGCATTGACTGTCTGGATAGCAGCTAGCGGTATGCAGCTGTGTTTTAAAAGCATTAAGCGCTGCAGGACTTGGCCCTAAAGGGTTTTCATTCACCGAGAGGTTTATCATATTGGGGTGGAGATTACGCGCCGTTGCTTGCTCAATGGTTTGTCCTGCACCATAGGGCGGCAGTGCAATGACTTCTTTGCGGGCTGGGTTTGGCATTGTCGTTGTCATGCGTTTTGCTCCTTGAGTGATGTGGGCTCAAGCAAACGGTTAGCCCTATGATTAAAAAGCCAAATCTCAGATAGCGCTGTGACCGCAAGCCCTAACATTAAAGCGTACCAAACGCCCAAAATTCCCAAAGAGAAAAACTCTTGAAATAACCACGCACCGGGAAGACCAATACACCAATAGCCAATTAAAGACAGCATTAGCGTGCTTTTCACATCGCCAAGTCCACGCAAGATACCGAGCCCAATATTTTGCCACGCGTCAAAAAACTGCAAAAAGGCGGCAATAACGAGTAGTTCTATGGCGATAACAACGACGTCGGAGTTTTGTAATTCTTCTGCACTTAAAAATGGCAGCAGTACAAATTCGGGTACGAACAAATAGATTAAGGCGAAAACAGACATGACCGCTGCACCGCAAATAATGCCCAAATTGCCGATGCGTTTAGCATGATGAAAGTCTCCCGCAGCATTGGCTTCACTGATGTAAATAGAACAAGCAGATGAAATGCCGGCAGATACCATAAATACGATGTACACCATTTGGCTAACCACGTTGTGGGCGGCTAAGGCATTAACGCCGAGTGTTGCCACAAATAGCGCCAGCACGGTGAAAAAACCAGCTTCAAGGCCGTAAGTTGCGCCAATTGGCACGCCCATTTTCCATGTTTTACTAAGTGCTTCACGGTCGGTTTGCCAAAACTTTATAGTGAGGTAGGGGCTGAGTACGTCATCGCGCTTGGCAAATAGTACAAACAGTAAAAACGATAAATACAGCACGATACACGTGGCGGCTGCAACCCCCACAAAGCCGAGTTGTGGTAGGCCAAACTGACCAAAAATTAGACCGTAATTGAGCACGATAGTGAGTACAACAGATACACCCGTTATTAACATCAATGGCCCTGGTCTTTTTAATCCAACACTAAAATGCCGCACGCTTTGAAACCAAAAACAGGGTAATAAGCCCAAAGCGACAACGGTTAAATATTGGGTCGTCAAATTGGCAATTGCCTCGGATGTACCGATAAACCTTAAAAATGGCTCTATGGCAAACATCGCGGCGGCAAACAGTAGACCCAAAAATGTTCCGATAAGCATGCTGGCGTTAAAAAGAGGAGTGATCTGATCTAGTTTTGCCTTGCCGATTGCATCAGACACCAAATTACCCGTTGCCGTGACTACGCCCGTTCCCATGGTTCTAAATTGATTAAAAATACCAATGGCGAGGCCGCCAGCAGCCAGCTCTAATGGGCTCAACATACCGAGCATGATAAGATCTATCGTTGCAATTGCCACGTAGAGCAGATTGGTCAGAATAAGCGGCCCTGCAAGCTGGCTTACTTTAAAAATATCGGTGCGCGCTGAAGCTACCATAGGGTTACTTCCTCCACGTTTTCTTGTGTGATGGCAAAGTCCGCAACGGCTCGTCCGAGCGCCACGTCAGTAATGATCATGCCGCTGTTATAGACAAAGATAATTTCATCAGGGTGAGTTCGTGCCGGTTTTTCACCATTTAGTATTTCAGTCAATGTCGCATCAACGGTGGGTAGCTTGCCGTCCTCGTCTAATAAATCGTCTCCGGTGACCTTCATTTGTTCTGCATCCGTTGTGAGCAACCTATCAGCTCGGTGTAGCACTGATTTTTCGATTCCATAGCCAACCAAAATCACCACTGCGCCGGGTTTCAACCATTCATATTTAATGTTTTCTTTGGCGGACAACCCAGTAACGGCAAGGATCACATCGGCTTGCCTTACCGAAGCTTCTAAGTCTTGTGATACCGCAACTTGTCGCTGTGGGTGATGCTCCTTTAGTTTTTGCTGAACCGCTTCCAAGCCTGCTTGATAGCTACCGTGGACGGTTAGGTGTGTGAGTTTTGGTAATGCCGTGACGAGCATAGGTAAAGCGATTTGCCCTTGAACTCCTGTGCCTACAACCAACGCATTTTTGGCATCTGAATGAATGGCATACTTTGCAAACAAGGCGGAGGTGGCTGATGTGCGCATAGGGCCCAGCTCTTTTACATCCATTAGGGCCACAGGGTGGCCTGTGGCATCATCGCAAAGGAAGATAAAAGAGTAAAACTGATATTGGTTACGGCTTCTGTCAGGGTCGTATTCGTAGACCACTTTAAAGCCAACGGTATTACTAGCTGCATCTCGGCCAGCCATACTATAGGCGATGGAGCGGCCATCTTGTGGCGTCATAATCACTTTAAGTGGGTTGGCAGAGTCGGGGTGATGCAGTGAGCGAAAGGCATTTTCCACCACCTCAATGACTTTACTATAAGGGAAATCAAGTTGCGCCAGTCGGGCTTCGTTTAGTATCGGCAGAACAGTTTGTTGAGTCATAGTTAGGCGCTCGCGGTTGGTTTATATTGCATTAATAGCTCATAGAGTTCCTGCTCGATGTTAATATCGATAAGGTCGTGCTTTGCCATCCAATCATCATTGAATACGGTATCGAGATATTTCTCGCCACCGTCACAAACGAGTACTACAAATAAGCTATCGGCGGGGGCGGTTTTTAACGCCTGTAGTGCTTCGTATATCACCCCTCCAGCCGAACCACCGACCATTAGGGCGTAATGCTTGGCAAGGTATCTGGCGGTATTAAACGCTTGTTTGTCAGATACCTTCACGCCTTTGTCGATGAGTTCATACTCAATAACTGGACCTATCTCAGCGCCTTCCGGCGTCCCCGTTCCTGATTGATGATAATTCAGTCCTGGTCCACCAAAAATCACAGAACCCACAGGCTCAACCCCAATCGTTGTGAGTTGATGACAACCTAAGTCGCGCAAAGCCCTTGTTGTGCCGCATAGCGACCCACCTGTGCCAACCGCACCGACAAGGTGAGTAATGTGTTCACCAAGTTCATAAAAGACCTCTTGCGCCAGTCCTGTATAGCCGCGGCTATTGGCAAAATTATTGTGTTGGGCGGTCCAAAATGCGCCTTGCTCTTTTGCCAGCTTTGCGGCCATTGCATCTCGAATATCAGTCGATAAGCTGTCGTCTCCGGCTTCGCTAACACAGATCACTTCCGCGCCAAAAGCTTTCATATTACTGATTTTCTCTTTTGCCGCATGGTTATCCACAAGAGCGGTAAAACGATAGCCACGCTCCGCTGCAAGCAGTGCAAGACCAACGCCGGTATTGCCGGAGGTTGACTCAACGACCCAGCCCCCCGGCTTCAGTTGGCCACTGGCTTCTGCTTCATCTAACATAGACTTCGCCATTCGGATCTTAGCGCTACCGGTGGGGTTGAACTGCTCAAGCTTAAGATACAGTTTGCTACCGTTTGGTAGGCTTAAAAACTGCATTAGCGGGGTATTACCAATGCTTTGCGATACCCTTAAATAAGGGGTTAGGTGCAATGTTGAGGCGAGCGAATGCTGCGCATTTATGTTCATAAATAGGCTCCTTTACGTTGTGTTATTGGGTGTTTTTTAGCTAAGTAGTTGCCAAGAAAGTCTGTTGTTCTCCCACGTTACGGCGATTTTTCGTGGCAATGGCATTGAGTGAAATTCGGATTCATTTGAATCCATTTGGTATCCTGCGGTGTTGAGGTAAACCATTAAGTCATCGCGCTGTGGTAGTTGCGACAAGGGGATAAACCGCCAGCTTAGCATGTCGCTATCTAGACAGGTTGCACCGCCAAAAGCCACGCGATACGCTCCTTGTTTGCGGTTTGAATGTGCCGTGAGTAACAGCGGACTCGGCAAGTATTCACTTTCAAACCACTGTTCTGACAGCGATAAGCTTGAGCCCGAAAGTGTAGCGATATGACAGTCAGATGTGCCTAGGTGCGGCTTTGTCCCTTGCACTTTAAACAAGCTAATACCAGCTTCATCGAGCAGTGCTCGGCCAGGCTCGAGCATTAATGTAAGGCTCCTTTGGCGTAATGCTGCTAATGCGGTTTGTCCATGTGTGTTCTTCACTGCCAAAATAGCGTGTAAGGTATCCGCAGGGCTTTGCTCATTATGGTAGGGATAAAACCCTGCAAAGGTTTTACCTGCAAAAAAGCATTCAAAGTCCAAGGCTTGTTGCCACTGCTCATTTTGTAGATAGGAGACGGGCAAGCCACCGCCAATATTCACTTTTGATGGCGACAGTCCTATTTGCCTAGCCTCGTCTATCGCACCGATTAAAGTATGAATGCTCTGGCCACGTGCTTGTGGGCAGTATCCGCTTAAGTGGCAGCTAAATCCTTCCAAGCTTACCCACTCCTTGTATTCTCGGCACTGGGCCAATAATGGCGTAAGCTGGCACAGTGAACTGCCAAAGCGTGAGGCTTTAGTTGGTTGTGTTTGTAAACGCAGTAGCACCCGTGCAGGGCGCTTTCGCTGGCGGGCCAGTGTAATGACGGAGTTTAACTCAGCACTTGAGTCAATAGCGATAAGCGCTTGATGTACAAGCGCTAAGCTAAGTAGTGCATCTGATTTATGCGGACCAGATACACCAATTTTTTCACCTTGAATACCACCGCTTAGGGCAAGTTCAAACTCTTGCACACTAGCCACGTCTATTCCTATATCGTGATTAGACGCGACTTGAGTAAAACATTGGGCTTTGTTAGCTTTTTTTGCAAAATAAATCTCATGCTCAAGCCTAAGCGTTATAAAGTTGGCTTGCAGGGTTTCGATATTTTCCGCAAAACGCTGAGGAAACACTAAATGTAGCGGTGCTCCCAATGCCGCTGCCCATTCAAATAACTTGGCTTGATGCTCCGCGAGCAGGCTTCGCGTTTGTGGATGCAATTTTGCAGTGAAGGCGTCACTCATACGACTAACACCTCTTTGTTGTTTGCACTGTCTAACTTGTTGACGTGGCGTTTTGCTATAAAGAGTAAGCCAACGGCTAGTAGCAGCAACCAAATTAGTGGCGTGTAGTTGTTCACAGGTGTGGCAAAGTCATTGCTAAATTGAGGAATATTCGCAAGATCCATGAGCGTTGGCTTTGCGCTACAACCCTCACAAGGTGCAAAATCGCCTCTTTGATTGGCTTTGGCAATTTCGTTGGCAAAGAAACCTTGTAGTGCTTGATGATGAGCTTCAACTTCTTCCATAAAGGCGTGATGACGTGCTAATCCATTGCCCGCTAAATCAACCAACAGTGTTTGTGCGATGAGTGCGGGGGAGAGATATTGTAGCTTTTGCGCATTATGTTGCTGTGCTTGTTGCGCCGTAAAAAATCGTACATCTTGGGCTGCCATTGCGCGTTCGACAGAATTAATAGTAGCAATTTTTTTGGTGGCGTAATCGCTGGCACCACTGCCATTTTTTGCAAGCTCTGGATGATCTTGAAAATACTGAGCTAAGGTCTTTTCACTCGCTTTTTGGGCATCGTCGCTGGCGGCACGGAGGCTATCTATATAGTGAATTCGTGAAGGGGTTGGGTCGAGTAATGCGATGCTGGTATTGACCAAAGCTGGAACCACAATCACCAAGGCAAGCCAACAGGTGACTAAGGTAGCTGCGTTATTTGCCGCACTTTTAGCTCTGCTATTTACCCAAGCGGTTAAGGCAATCCAAAAGCCACAATAACATAGTGCGATAAGGTTATAACTCAGCAGTTCAATCACCCCTAGCTGCTCTCGTATTGTTATTAAAAGCAGGCTACTAATACTTAAAAATGGCAGCACAATTAACGCACTTCGCAGCAATAATTGATAAGTCAGAAGGCGGGTCGCACTGCCTCCTTGCAGCATCAGTAGTCTTAGCTGCCCATCTTGGCGTTCACTTGCCAAGGCATTAAAGCAAATGCCAATAATGAGCAATGGCAGTAAGTAGACAATCACAAAACTTAAATCGAACTGGCCTAACAATAGAGATAGTGGGTGAACATAGTCATATTGATGAACGATGTGCTGTTTCTCTTTGATTAGCATCTTAAAATAGTAAGGTAATACGTCGGCTTGCCCTGTTGCGATTGGCGACGTTGCAAGCGGGGCTTTGGTGGCGTAATTTTGCATCAAGTAAAAAGCCTGCCCGCGCAGGTCGTACGGGTCTTCCCACCACTTATAGTCTGCTGTGCTGGCGAGTCTTTCGGGTAATCCAGCTTTGGCATCTTGGATGGCCTGTTGCTGCATTTGCTGTGCGGCAAGTACTACGTCATGCTGTTTTTTAGCAAAGTAATGGGCGTTAAGAAATGCCACTAGCGCGAGCATGCTGGTGGTTAATAACAGCGCGAGTACGAGCTTTTCTCGCCAGAGGTTTTTAAACTCAGTAGCTAACATTAAGCGTTTCATCTTTGCTCCTCCAAACGCAGCTTTTTAATCGCGAAGAAACTCAATAACACCAGAGCGATTAGCCAAAAGCTCAGGCTAAACAGGCTGATAACGTAGTGAGGCAGGTAACGAATAACATTGGGGTATTGGAATGCGAACTTTGGGATCTGCTGCCATAATTCCTCGCCCGCGGTGTAATGTCCGTCCGCTTTGTGACCATGATCTCTTTGATTAAAGTTAAGCACCTCTTGCATCATACGGCGGTGCTGCTCTGCCGCATTCTCAAATGCTTGCTGGTGGGTAAAGTCGCTGGCGGCGGTGGCCATCGACAGCGTTTGTATTGCGATAAACGGCGTTAACATCCCTGCAAGTTGATAGCTTTGTGATTGCGCTTCTAGTTGAGCTAAACGCGCTGAAAATAAGCGGTCAAAGATTTTATCAGCGTATTGTTCACCAAATTGGAGTTGTGCTCCGGCATAATCAAAGGGTAAGTCTTCCACATTGCTGACACCATATTGAGTCAATGTTTGCTGTTTGAACTTTGCGATTGCTTCAACTCGTGCTTCGGTATAAACCTCACTTTCAAGCCTTGCTTGAAATGCTTGACCTGAACCTTGCGGATGAATGGTGGTCGCGATATTCATCGCCAGTTTTGGTAGTAAAAGCGTTGTAAATGCCCAAATGGTCAATAGCGTTATCAATGCGCGCCTTGCCGTTGGCAGTAAACTTGAAAGCGTGGTGGTGAGTAACGACCAAAGTAATAAGTAAACTAAATAAAACAGTAAAAATAACCCACTTCTGAGTGTATGAGGCTCCGTGCTTGTTACTTGGCTATAAAGTAAAAAAAGCGCAACAGGCAATAAAAATAAGCAAGAAATAGCAAAAAGCAGCGCACATTTGGCGATAAACAACTTTGCAGGGCTTGCGCCCGATGCGAGTAGTTGTTTTAAGGTGCCTTGCTCACGTTCTCGGGCAAGTAGAGGGTAGCCAATTAATATAATTAATAGCGGCAGTAATACTTGTAGCACAAAGGCCGGTGATAAGCTGCCAAAACGTGACATCGGCAAATTATCTTGCGCACTTCTAAACATACTATCGTTACGAATATGAGCTTCAAGCCTCAACACATTCCCTTGGTATGCTTGTAATCCCGCATCGAGTGCCGCCAGTGGGGTGGTGGGTTTGACCACATAAATACCGTAATGGGCGGCGGAATGGGGGCCTTTTTCACCTTGATTTAGCCAGCGTAATTGCTCTGACTGGGACACTTCAGTAACGGCTTGCTGATAGCTTTGGTGGCTTTTAAAACCAGTCAAGCAGGCAAGCAAGAGCAGTAATACTGCAATGCCTCCAAGCCAAAGCCCTTGTCCCTGCCGCTTGGTATCGAGCCATTCCTTTTTAAATGTCGTTTGAAACATCAGACACCCACCTTGATATGTTTGAGGTAAACGGATTCAAGTTGGACTTCTTGCAGTTGCTCATAGACTAAAGTATCGACTAATTGCCCTTGATTGATAATTGCCACGCGATGGGCATCTTCTTGAGCACGGTATAAGTCGTGGGTCGCCATTAAAATCGCGACGCCTTGCTTTGCTAATGACTGAATGAGCTGGCTAAATTCATGGCTGGCTGAAGGATCAAGACCTGATGTAGGCTCATCTAAAATCAATGCCTTGGCTTGCTTTGCAAGGGCAATGGCTATGCCCACTTTTTGTCGCATCCCTTTTGAATAGGTTGCAACGGGTTTGTCTACAGCGTGACTTGGCAGTTTTACTTCACCGAGCAGTGTGCGAAAGGCCTCGTCGGTCTTTTCTATGCTGGCCATTTTGCTGAAATACGCGAGATTCTCAAGTCCGCTAAGTCGCGGATAAAGCGCGACTTGTTCAGGAATATAAGCCAGTTGCTGCCTTGCCGTTACTACGTCATGCTGTGGATTAATTCCAGCGATGGTGATTTCCCCAGCATCCGGTTGTAAAAAGCCCAGTAAGCAATTAATCGTGGTGGTTTTACCTGCCCCATTTGGGCCTAGCAGCGCTAGAATTTCACCTTGATGTACGCTCAAGCATAGTCCCTGTAGCGCTTGGTATTCACCAAAGCGCTTTTGCAGGTTATTGATTTGAATAACAGGTGTAGTCATGAATTATCCTTAAAAGCTCACGCTTAATGAGGCGATAAAAGTGCGGCCACGACCGGGAGCGACTCCCCAATCTATGCCTTTGGCACCGCCAGATAGCCAATATTCTTTGTCGAACAGGTTTTCGGCTTTGAGTCGAAGCGTGGTGTTAATGTCAGTAAAGTGGTACTTCGCGCCCAAGTCGAAGCGCGTGTAGGCTGGTAACTGTAGGGTGTTATTGACGTTTTGTTCGCGTTCACCAACATGGAAAATACCCGCATTGATGCTTAATGCCTCCCAAAATGGCAACTGGTAGTCGACATAGAGATTCGCTTGAAATTCTGGCACATTGGCTGGGGTGTTGCCATTAAGCGCGGGCTCGCCGTCAAGCTTATCTAAGCTGGGGTCCATCAAGGTGATGGATGCTACGGTTGCAAGGCCGTGAGCGAATGAGCCACTGGCATTGAGCTCAATACCTTTATGTGACTGGACACCGTCTTGCACGAAATAGTTAGTAATGTGATTGTGGTACTCCAACATTTTTTCTATTTCGAAAACGGCTATCGAGTAGTTCATGGTGTCCGTTTGGTATTTTATACCGGCTTCAATTTGCTCGCTTTCTTGGGGGCCGAGTGATTCTCCTTCATTTATTGCACCGCTGCCGATGACTGCAACGCCGCCTTCCCCCGCGCCTTCTGAGTAACTGGCGTAAAACGCGAGCTGATCGCTTGGGTTGTAGTTAAGGCCTATGATGGGGTATTAAAAGTTCGGTCGTCTAATGTGGTTTTAGTTTGGCCTGGTAGAGTTTGCTCTTTTTTGTATTGAATATGACGCAGCCCTAAGGTGGCATAAAATACATCGTTAAAGTGCAAGGTATCTGTGATAAACAACGCGCTTTCAGAGGCTTCAGTTTTGGTTGGTTCTGGATAATCAGGGAACTGCGGTTTACTGCTATGAATTGGATTGAAAATATTGCCAACGGGGTTGGTTAATTCAAACCAACGACCATCCTTAGACTCATAATCACGAATACTAACGCCGACGACTAGTTCATGTTCAATTGCTGCGGTGGTAAGCTGACCGCTGATAAAACTATGTGCGGAGAGCGTGTCATACGTTTCGTCTGGGGTAACGTGGATAGCGGCAGACAGCACATTACCTTGTGTATCAACCGAGTAGATATCAGGAAAAACGGTAAACCTATCATTACCAGAAAGCGCAGCTTGGTTTACCCATTGCCACGTGTCGTTCAACCAAAAATCAGCACGTGCGGCTAGGTTATAAGACTCGGTTTCATACTTTGCCCAAGGTTGTCCGAGCAATACATCACTGGTGTCGACATAGGGCGGTAATATTTTACGGTCAGGGTCATTGGGGTCGCTGGAAAGGCCTATCAAAGGCTGTGATACAGTGCTTTTGTCTTGGAAATCGCCGTCTAATCGGATAAATAGGCGATCTGAGACTTGCCAATCCAGTGCTGCACTAAAGAAATAGCGCTCTAAGTCATCACCACCAGTAAAGTCACCGTTTTTCTCTGCTGCTGCATTAATACGATAGCCGAACGTTTGCTCGTCAGAAATTGGCCCACCGAGATCGATGTGTAAATACTTTCCTCCACGGCTACGTACTTCTGTTGTGACATCCAAAAAGGCGTCCATGGTTGGGCGCTTTGTCACATAGTTGATGGTACCGCCGGGGTTGTTAAAGCCTGATACGAGACTTGACGGGCCTTTGACGATATCAATGCGCTGAATATTCTCTAGCGGTACATCTTGGTAGGGGGCAAGCGCTAAACCGTCGCGTCTTAAACCGTTGGTCCAATCTAGTTGAAAGCCACGCAGACTCACAAAGTCGAAAACCGTACCAATTGAGGTATTTTGAACAGAAGCATCGTTGGCAAGGACTTCGCCTAGCGTTTTTACTCTTTGATTGCTGATCAGTTCTTCAGAAAATGATTGAATGGAAATAGGAAGAAGCTGCGGATCTTTCATCCCCAATGCCGAAGCGTTCACGTCTCTCGTGCTGTAAAGAGGCGCGCGAGTGCCATGCACATCAATTGTTTCAATGGGTTGTTCGGCAACACTAAGTGAAGAATATAAGCTACTAAGCACGCTAACTGTCAGGAGTGACCTTGTCATTTTGTTATTCCAACTGCAAAAACGAATGTGAAAAGAACCATCATTTATTCGATACAAATGATTATTTTTAAAAATGTTATAACGTAACGATCTTAATCATGTTTTTGTGTGCTTGAAAAGAGGGAAGTTATTGCCAAAAGGTTATCCCTGCATCTTTTTGTTGTGAAAAACAAAACAAATATGGATCGTTCAAAGTAACAGCTTTACGTGATGAAAAAGTATAAATCTCAACAAGTATTATTTTTACAAATAAAAATCGTTCTCATTAATTTGTTTTTAAAGCGGGTGAGTTGATTTTTTGTTGTGAATTTTTGTATAAAAAACAATGTGAAAGTTTGTAAATGGTTTGCGTGTTATTCAGTACATCGAGCTTAATCTCACTGAATAACGCTGAACATATGCTCAGAAAAGTGCTTGCTGCTTGATAAAGGTAACGAGTTTCTCAGCAATGTCTTTATGTTCTGAAGCGGTGGGGTGCCACACACAGCCCTCTAATGGTGAGTCAAATGTATGGCTATATAGTTTTCCAACATCTTGCTGGTTAAGCCTTGCAATTGCATCTTGAGTTGCAGGAATAATAAAGTTATACGGATATGCTGGACGAGGCATATAAATAATGGGAACCGCAGGGTATCTTGTACGCAGCTGTTTGGTGAAAACGACCATTGTTTCTACCCACTGCGTTTTGACTTCGTCAATAGTTTGCCAAGGCTCTGCAGGGGTTGGAGCGGTACTAAAGTCATTGGTGCCTACTTCAATGACGATAAGCTGTGGAAACTTGTCTTCAAAGTCAGTGTTGTCGGTAAATACTGCTGACATTTTGTTATAGTAACTACGCAGCGTATGATGTGGCTGATTGCCACCCCAATTTCGAATTAAGCCTAAACCTGAGTATGAAACTTGGGTAAAACTGGCACCCAACTGTTGTGCGCTCATATACGGAAATGCTTTACGCGCGTTACTTAAATCAAGAATTTCACTCCATTCACACTGTCTTTGGGTGGACTCACTGCCAAAGCCTGCGCTAATTGAATCGCCAATAAATAAGATATGGGGCTGTGGCTGCTGGATTGAGTCTAATTTTCCGTCTACATCAACACTTAGGAGCTGGGTATTGTGTTCGTAGTGCTCCCAGCGTTTAACGAGTTCAATTGTGACGGTTTCTGCCTTTGTACTTTCAAATAGCGTGAAGGTCTCAGCGACTCCATTGGCGTTGGTCTTTAGCTTTTTTGTAAATTTGCCATCAATTAATACATCGAATTGATCGCCATAGCCCATCAACTCGATACGAAAGGCGCGACCGGTGAGCTTAGTATGCAGCTGGCTGCCGGGCCAATTAAAACTCACACTGCCATCGGCATAGTTTTTACTGACGCGTCCTTCATAATGAATCGCATGATGGGTCGCTGCGTGATTTGCGGCACCGGCGACACTTCCAGAAGCTAATAAAGCTACCGTAACTAACGTTTTTAACATGTTGTATTCCTTGTAGGGTGATTCATTGAATAATGTAACTGGTTTAAATGGGTTGTGAGTGAATTTAGGCTTGAAAATTATTCACTTAAGAAGGGGAAAATAGAATATATCACTGGCAGGAAGAGAGTTGCTCAGGTACATTACTCTATGTAATCAGGTAAAGGAGAGGTAGCTGATGACCATTGTTGAACAGATAGTTGCTAGAGATATTGAAGCGGTTATTATATATGAATCTGAGCAGGTGATTGCATTTGCCGATCATGACCCCATAAACTTTGGCCATATCTTAATTTGCCCCAAATCCCCTTATGGAACACTTCTTCAAGTCCCTGAATCCATATTGGCAGAAATCCACAGCGTTGCGCGTGACCTTTATGAGCGAATTGAGCGTAAATTTTCCCCTGATGGGATTACGCTGGTGCAAAACAACGGACACTTTAACGAATTAAGCCACTATCACTTGCATATTTTCCCCCGCTATAAGCGAGATAGTTTTGCGTTTGGACGCGATGGGCTCAATATTAAACCTCAAGAGGTTCTGCGTACTTCACTTGAGGGGTTATAGATGCTCGGAGAAGTATTAATCAAGGTTGTTGTAACGCTATTGCTTTGTATGTCACTCGTCTGGACTTTGTTGCCTTGGGCGTTTGGATTATTAAATTTCCAAAACAAACATGGCTACCCACTCTACAAAATTGGCCGAGTGTGCTGGTGGATAATGGTTGCTATGCACGGCGTATTTGCTATTGGTATTTGGTTTTTCGATGCCAGTTTAAGTAAGTTAATATTTAGCCTAGCTGCAATGCATTTCTTTTTTGGGGTAACGTTTGCCAGAAATGTAAGCACGCAATAAATCAAAAGGTCATAAGTGAAGATTACCATCAATGCGATTCAGGGCGAGGATGCAAATGCCATTGAAAGGTTAGGGCCTGTTGATCTTTCAAGTTTGTTTTTACAGCAGTTTGATTGGTATTGATACAAGGCAGAGCCTGCGTAGCATAGTCATTCTATGTAAGTCTGGCGATAAAGACTTTGTGCTCCTGCAAAGTCACCTTACCCCACATCCTTGTGGGGCAACACAGAAAAAATGCTAATCAAGCGCTGCCCTTTGGGTTCATCTGAGTGCGCTTTGTTCATTGTTGCTCAACTTTTGCCTAGATTACTAGGCGGCAAGTCGAGCGTCGCGACCAAAACACACTCAGAAGAACAAAAATCAAACAGCAAAGGTCAACAGGCCCTAATGCGTGAAGTTTCAGAGGCTGACGTCTTCCCCCATTTTTCGCAGCTTGGAAGAGATACTTATTTAAACGAAATATTACCTGGAGTGACTCAGGTGATGTGCAACGCCAATTTTGTCGGTGCCAAGGCGTTATTAAACGGTGAGCTGATTGGATTTGCTTTATTAAGAGATGGTAACTATCTCACCCATTTATTTGTTGCCAAGTCAGCCCAAGGTAAAGGGGTTGGTCGGCAACTATTAGATACTGTGCTAGCGAGTGCATCCGCAGCTCAAGTCTCATTGTGCTCATCGCTAAATGCAGCATCTTTTTATCTCGCGCTAGGTTTTCAGGCGACAGGGCAAGAAGCACAGAAAAACGGTATTAGATTTATTCCAATGAGGTTAGATCGAACTTAAGCAAGGATATTTTACGACATGGGTTGGGTTGTAAAAAATCACAAAAGTAAATTTTAAGTAATTTAAAATGCGACTACACTAAATCGACATAAGAAGAATATCTGCTAGATCAAGATCTAAGGAACGAGTATGCCAACACCTCAACCAGGCACTGTAGTGAGCAATGCACAAACTAGGGCCGCTAATTTAACGACGACAAACAGCAGTGAAGTGCCAGCGACTAAACAATTTGTAGTGAATGCCACCGGCAACTTATTTATCGCAAGTACGCTAAACAGCACCGCAGGTGGAAGTGTATTGCCGCAAGAAGCTGAAAATGCGTTTGGTGAAGTCAGCGTATTTTTTGCCGCACTCACAAAAGCGATGGCAGAAGCTGGGACAAGTCTGTACGACTACGATGCACTCAATAAATTAGTGTCAAGCTCAGGATTGTTTGTCAAAGTGACAGATAGCAATATTCAATTTGAAAGTAAGCAAAGTGGCGTCACTTTATCAAGCCAATTGATCCAGACTTTACTAGGGCTCAGTGGTAATTTAGCCTCCATAGGTAAATCATTGATGGATATGATCGCTGGTATGGGGCAAGCCTCGGTAAGTATCAGTGCGAGTTCCGACAGCCAAGACAAAAAGGTCGGCACCATCATTTTTGTCTGTGAATATCTGCTTGGTGCAATTTCTATTGCGCCCATTGTCAGAGCGTCGCGACCAAAACACACTCAGAAGAACAAAAATCAAACAGCAAAGGTCAACAGGCCCTAATGCGTGAAGTTTCAGAGGCTGACGTCTTCCCCCATTTTTCGCAGCTTGGAAGAGATACTTATTTAAACGAAATATTACCTGGAGTGACTCAGGTGATGTGCAACGCCAATTTTGTCGGTGCCAAGGCGTTATTAAACGGTGAGCTGATTGGATTTGCTTTATTAAGAGATGGTAACTATCTCACCCATTTATTTGTTGCCAAGTCAGCCCAAGGTAAAGGGGTTGGTCGGCAACTATTAGATACTGTGCTAGCGAGTGCATCCGCAGCTCAAGTCTCATTGTGCTCATCGCTAAATGCAGCATCTTTTTATCTCGCGCTAGGTTTTCAGGCGACAGGGCAAGAAGCACAGAAAAACGGTATTAGATTTATTCCAATGAGGTTAGATCGAACTTAAGCAAGGATATTTTACGACATGGGTTGGGTTGTAAAAAATCACAAAAGTAAATTTTAAGTAATTTAAAATGCGACTACACTAAATCGACATAAGAAGAATATCTGCTAGATCAAGATCTAAGGAACGAGTATGCCAACACCTCAACCAGGCACTGTAGTGAGCAATGCACAAACTAGGGCCGCTAATTTAACGACGACAAACAGCAGTGAAGTGCCAGCGACTAAACAATTTGTAGTGAATGCCACCGGCAACTTATTTATCGCAAGTACGCTAAACAGCACCGCAGGTGGAAGTGTATTGCCGCAAGAAGCTGAAAATGCGTTTGGTGAAGTCAGCGTATTTTTTGCCGCACTCACAAAAGCGATGGCAGAAGCTGGGACAAGTCTGTACGACTACGATGCACTCAATAAATTAGTGTCAAGCTCAGGATTGTTTGTCAAAGTGACAGATAGCAATATTCAATTTGAAAGTAAGCAAAGTGGCGTCACTTTATCAAGCCAATTGATCCAGACTTTACTAGGGCTCAGTGGTAATTTAGCCTCCATAGGTAAATCATTGATGGATATGATCGCTGGTATGGGGCAAGCCTCGGTAAGTATCAGTGCGAGTTCCGACAGCCAAGACAAAAAGGTCGGCACCATCATTTTTGTCTGTGAATATCTGCTTGGTGCAATTTCTATTGCGCCCATTGTCATTTCAGCGGATGCCAATGATGTAAAAGCCATTTGGCAAGTGGGCCCTTGCTTACAAGGTGGGCATACAGACGTGCAGTTAAGTCTGTGCAAATCAGTCTACTTATTTGTGCCACCAGCATTTGTCAAGCAAGCGGCATCGCTCAACGAGGCGATGTCAGACCCTGAATTTAATAATCTGATTGAATCAATGCGAAGTGTCATAGCCGCTCCGCCGCAAACCACGGCAGCCAGTAAAACGACTAAAAAGGACAGTTAATGTTGGGAGTAAACAATGTTCTCAACTTGGTTTAGCAAGCAAGATAAACCGTCAAAACCGCAATCACAGCCAATATACACCCCAATTACTAAACATTATGTGTTTAATGAAACGGGTAATATCATGTTGTGTGCTACGGCGGATAGCATTAAGAGCTTTGACACTGACTTAAAAAGTGCATTCGTTGATATTAGTGTGTTTTTTGCTGCAATGACAAAAGCGGTGACATCGACAACAAATCCGGTGACGGGGAAGCCGTTTTCAATATTTAACTACCAAGCTGTGAAAAATATTTTGGTAGAGTCAGGGCTTTTCATTGAAACCAATGTGGAAGAAGGCACTTTTAGTCACGATGGCGTAGGTAATGCGCTCGGCAAAGCGCTGTTTCAGCATGTCTTAAATCGAGAGTTTTCTGAAAAGCAGCTGCCTTTTGCCAAGTCCATGTTTAATGGTATGCAATACCAAAGGGCGAAGATGGCAGAGCAATCTGAGATGACGGAAGCGCAGCAGCAGCTTTGCCGCAGTGGTAGCATCTTTTTTATTGGTGAGCTGTTGATGGGGGTGCCACAAACGTCGGCAATTTTGCTTAGTATCGAACCACAAAGTATTGCCCAGTCGACAGGCGATACCGAAAGTGACTGGCAAGATTTATTTTCGTTGGCTGGGTTAGATGAAGACAAGCATCAGCCCAAGCACATCGTGCGTCATTGGAAATTTAAAAAACGTACTTATCTATTTGTACCACCGCAGTTTATTTCTCATGCGGTGGCAGGACTTGGTGAGCAAAGCAATATTGATTTTGAGGAATACAGTCGCAAATTGGCGCAAAGTATTACTCCTAATCACAGCGTTAGCTAACTTCAAATAGTATAATCTTAAAGCGCCTTAGCTAACTCGGTTAATGCGCTTTTTGCTATGTCTAAATCAATTTGCTCCGTTTGCCAATTACTGAGCGCAGCACGGATCACCTTCTGTCCTTGCCAACTTCCTGGGCTGACAAATATACGGCCGTCCGCATTAATGGCATGAAGGAGGGCAGTTGTTGCTGCGTCATCTTTGCCGCTTGGCTTGAAAAGCACCACGTTGAGCTCTCCGTAGTAGACTAATTCATAGTCTGGAGAATCAGAAAACCAGTCTGCAAGTTGTTTAGTTTGCGCAATATTTTTGCTTACCCATTGACGGATCCCGTCTTTACCATAGGCAAGTAATGACATCCAAACGGGTAATGCCCTAAATCGACGAGAGTTCTCTACACCCATCGAAAAAAAGTCGGGGTCGGCTTTTGATGTGACTAAGTAAGGAGCTGGAACGTCGCAGCTTTCAACCAAGTAGTGCAAATGACGAGTGAGAAAGATCCCACAGTCGTATGGCACATTGAGCCACTTGTGTGCATCCAAGGTAATACTATCGGCTAACTCAAGCCCCTTAGTGCGACCTTCTGAGCCAGAAACCAGACGGTCGAAAATGCCAAATGCAGCATCAACATGCAGCCAAGCTTGGTGTTTATCGCATAGACGGCGGATCTGCATTAAATCATCAAAATTAGTACCGGTAACCGTGGCGGCACTGGCGATGACAATTTTTCCTTTGGCGTTACTTTTTGCAAGCGCTGACTCAAGCGCTGCAATATCCGTAGCTTCATTGCCTACTTGCGTTGCGACTCTCGTGATTTGGTTGCGGCCTAGGCCTGCAAGACCAAGCGCTTTAATCATACTCGCATGGGGCGTCGCACAAAAAACCTCAACTTCCAAACCGAAGGCTCCATCTTCTGCCACATTGATCCCTTGTTGATGCCCTGCAAACTGGCGTGCTATGACTGCACCTAAGTAATTTGCCGCTGTCGCCCCTGTAGTAAAAAGGCCATCAAAGCTTGCTGGTAGGTCGAATAATTCGGTTAGCCAGCGAATGGCCTGCCGCTCTATACTGGTTGCAATGGAGCCATCACCCTTTGAGACATTTTGGTCATAGGTTGACACCAGCCAATCGGCAAAGGTGGCAACAGGCGTTGCGCCGCCGGTGACAAATCCCCAATACCTAGGCCCAATACTGGTGCTTAAGTTTGGCACTACTTGTTTACTAAAAATCTCTATCAGAGACTCAAATTCAATTCCTGATTCTGTGAGTGTGAGGTCGGGCGGAGCAATATCTCGACCTGCGACTGGGCGGCTATTACTAGACTGTATAAATGCCTCGGTAAGTTTAGAAAATTCAGTGAGCAATTGGGGTAATGCTTGCCATTGGTTGTGTGTCATCGTCATGTGCCAATCCTATTTGTGAACGAATACTGGAATTACAGTGTAACTTCGATAAAAATGCAGTACAGATACAGAATTCTTGGTTGTTAAGGGTACAGATGGCGAGAAAGTTTATTACATTAAGTGAGCAGGTGATTACAGAGATAAACGCCGGTGAACGTCAAGTCGGTGAAAAAATGACTTCACTTAGGATCTTTGCCAAGCAGCATGGCGTGAGCATGAGTACTGCAATTAGAACCTACGAGGAACTACAGGATAATGGCTTTTTAGCTTCTCAAGAGAAATCTGGTTTTTATATTTGTAAACCGATAGCGAAAAATAGTGACATTGACTTTGCCACGTTTACGAGTGAAGTGAAATCGCCTAAAAGTGCGTTAAGACCCTCTGTCGTAGGGCTCAATACGATGTTATCGACGGTGCAAGTAGCGCCCGAGTTGATGCCCATAAATCGCTTGACTAAGTTTATAAAGCAAGCGTTCGACTCTCCTCAGTATCACCATTTTCATTATCCAAGCGCGATGGGACTGATGTCGCTTAGAGAGAATTTAACCAAGCACTTTAAACAAAAGGGGTTGGCGCTGAATCCTGATAATCTCGTGGTGACAGGCGGTTGTATTCAAGCCGTGATGGCGGGACTGCAGGCTGTTACAAAAGCGGGGGATTGTGTGGTCGTGCCATCACCTTGTTATCAAGGTTTATTGCAACTGCTTGCAACGCTACAGCTCAAGGTGATTGAGATCCCAACAACGCCCGAAGGACTTGACCTGGAAGCCTTGGAACAGGTCGTGACAACGCAAAGGGTGTCAGCGTGTTTGCTTACGGCAAACCACCAAAACCCAACGGGGCACAGTCTATCTGTGCAACAAAAAGCGTGGCTTGCGGATTTTGCTGCGCAGTATCAAGTGGCGATTATTGAAGACGACGTCTTTGGGGAGCTGAGCCATAATCACACAATGCCTTTACCGATAAAGGCGTGGGATAAAGCCGGATATGTAATTTGGTGTAGCTCAGTGTCTAAGACGTTAGCGCCGGGCTTGCAAGTTGGATGGTGTGAAGCTGGGCGTTATCAAAGCCAAGTGGCCGCGCTCATGCAGGCATTTCACGGCATGCCAAATCAATGTTTACAAATGGCGGTATCACGCTTTATTGAGACAGGACATTACCAGCGCCATTTACGTACGCTTAATCGCACCTTAGCGGCACATTGCTTCGCTTACCAAAGCTATTTGAAATCGCGTTTACCAAAAGGCTGTAAAATATCTTCCCCTCAGGGCGGAATGGCATTATGGCTGAAACTGCCTAATATTGACTGTGATGCACTCGCTTTACGGCTCGCTGAACTTGGTGTTGAAATTCGCCAAGGCAGCTTATTTACAAGTCGTGAGTTGTATCAAGATCATCTGCGGATCAATTGCGGTTGGCCGCTTGGTGTGGCAAAACCTTGGTTAGATAAGCTATGTGATTGGGTACTTCATAATTGCGCCAAATTATAGCGTTAAGCTCGGTTCATATAATACAACAAGGAATTAAAAAATGACTGTATTACTCAACGCAGAAACCCAAGTAAATAGCGAAGCGCTCAATGCCATTGCACATATGCCAACCAAGAGTCTTGGCGTATTACTCGATAGCGACTTTACGCGTAAGCTTTGCGATAAAGACTTTATGCGCATTGCTGTTTTGCTGGCACAAAAGAGTTATGAAGAGGGCGGTTGCCCAATTGGCGCGGTTATTGTTGATAACGAAACCAATCAAATTGTAGGTAAAGGACATAATACGTTAGTACAAGAGAGCCACCCATATAACCATGGTGAAACCTCGGCAATTCGAGATGCGGGACGGATTGATTTTAGTAAAACCACTTTGTATACCAGCCTAAGTCCTTGTGATGTATGCGCAACGTTACTCTATATGCGTGGCTTTCAGCGAGTCGTGGTGGGGGATATCACTAGTGCGTCAGGCAATGAGCCGTTACTTGAAAACAAGGGCGTACAGGTTGATATTTTAGAAGATGAGCAAGGTATCGTACTGTATCAACAATTTCGTGCTGAAAAGCCAGAACAAGATTTAGAAGATTGGCAAGGTCTGGCAGCGGTAAACGCAGGTCATAAGTAAATGACTGTACCCATAGTGAGGCAAAGCCATTGCTACGGATTGAATTGCAATGCAAATACGGGCACACTGATCGAATGATTATTTAATTTATTGAGATAAAATGATCCGGAAAATTTTATTCCTTATGGCGCTACTTGCATCAACCAAAATAATTGCTTCGCCACAAGAAACGGTGCACTTTGTAGCGGAAGATTTGCCTCCCTATCATTTTATTAATGGCCAAGGAGAAGTGGATGGTGGCCTAGTTGAGCTTGCTCAAGCGGTAGCAGATAAAGCAAATGTTACTGCTAAAATTAGCATAATGCCGATGGCACGTGTGTTACACGAATTAGAAACAAAACCTAATGTGGTGTTGTTATCTTGGCTAAAAACACCAACTCGAGAAGTCTATTTCCGCTTTTTGGGTACTGTGTGCCATACGTCCGCATCACTCATTGGTCTGAAACAATCTCAAACGCCTATAAATGATCTTGATGCTGCAAAGCGGTATCGCACCGGAACCATACGCGGTTATTATAGTGAAACCTTTCTCAAACAAGCTGGTTTTTCTGAAGGCTATGAGTTGGTTTTAGTGTCAAACTACCAAAGTCTTTGGAATTTATTGTTTAAGGGCCGGATTGATTTTGTCCTAACCAACACATTAACACTCGAGAAAGAACTAAATGCCCTTAAACTGGACCCAAAAGCAATTGAGCATAAGTTACTTCTTGAGCATTTCCCAAGTGAGTTGGCTCTGGCGGTGAATGCAGAGTTTCCCAATGAGCTTGCGAACCGCTTGCAGCACGCACTAGCGGAATTAAGTCAAAGTGGTCAGCAACAAGCTATTTTGGAGCGCTGGAAAATTCACTAAATTGAATGCAGCCGCTCGGTTTCGTATGTTTCTAAATTAGTATAAAGTGTGTAGACATAAATTTAGCGCATTAAGGATAGGCGTGATGCTGCAAGAGTTGGTGAGTTATTTTGGCATACTAGCAAGTATATGGATGCTGGTAGGGGTATATGGCGTTGCCAAGCGTTACCCAAATTATAGTCACAAAAATCAATTTTGTAGTGAGTTAGGCGCCAGTGGTAGCCCAACAGAGCGATTGTCTCCTGCAGTTAATAATTACCCCTTAGCCCTGCTATTTTGTAGTTTCGGTTTTTATATCATCTTGGTACCCGAAGGGAACTGGGCATTAGGTGTTATTGGCGGTTTGATTGTTTGTCATGGTCTAGCAACTGCTGTTGCAGGTTTCTTTCCTATGGATCGGGATCCATACACAACCTCGCCAAGTCGAGCGTGTAATATTCATTCTTTCGCAGGCATGGTAATGCTATTAAGCTTACTTATCGCCCCTTTATTGGTTTGGTTTGTAAGCCCGTTAAATTCACGATTTGCTTGGTTTTCTACCGTTTGTGTATTGATTTGTGTCGCTTTTAGCTATCAGCTTGCCAACGCTTACAAGCAAAAGCGTAATAGTGGGCTCTATCAGCGATTAAGTTATGGCACTCAGTTAGTTTGGCTGAGTGCACTGTGTTTTATAGTGTAAGGTGTTGATAAGCCGATAAAATGGCTTGCGCTTCGGGTTTGCCTTTGGCAACACGTGCATAATGATCCAGCGTTTTCTCTAAATAGCGTTTGGAAAGCGTGCCTTGTTGCCAAATCGCTTCGCCCAACGGGGTTATGGCAGCGCCAGTCTTACCTGAAGTAAGGTAGAGCACTTCGTAAATACGTCGATTTTCTTCAACCAGTGATTCATGGATCACCTTAAGTGGCAAAGATTGCAAGTTTTGCCTCAGGGTATAATGATGATGAACTGGGCAAAGCAAGAAATCGACCTCGTCACGCAAATTGCAGCAAAGGCTTGTCATCAGTTCTGCGGTTAAGTCGCCGCCAACACCTGCGATGATCACTAATTGCCTGCCAGAGTATTGTGCAAGAGGGAGCTTCGCAACGTCTTGGGTGTAAAGGCTATAGCGCGTTTCAGCTTCTGGAAAGAAGCGTGCGAGATCCTGTTTCACTTTCGCGATAAGCATTGGGACTACATCAACAAAGTGTATGTGCGCTTGGCTCGAATGTAAAAATTGTGCGCCAAGCTGGCCATGATCACAGCAGCAGTCCCAAATATGTTGATAGTCTTCAGTAACAACATCATGCAAAGTCTGTAAGCGTTTTCCAAGCTTCAAGTGGATTCCTTTTATTCAGGCGTAGGTATGGTGGCGCGTTGCACTAAAGTGGTTAAGTAGGCGATGAATAAGGTAAATTGCACAGAGACTTACCGTAATTGCAACGCTCACTGAACTGAAGCGATACAGTGCGCTATAGATTAAATCTTGATTTGGCGCGAGAGACTGACCAAATAAGATCCCAAAAGTGGTAATAATACCAAAGCCAATCCCAGGAGCACCACCACTTAGCAAGTGGTAGCGACTAAAAATGAAGACTAAGATCCATAAAATCAAAATTGGAAAAAGTAAAATTTGGCTATAGATTTGCAGTAGGATTTGCGCTGCTAATGCCAAGTTACAACCTATCAGCGTGCCAACTGCACGTTGCCAGCCGGCAGTGCCTGCCGCCTTCCAACTCAGTGGAAAGAGGATTAGTATTGATGCCGCTTGGGCGGAAACGGAATCTTGTAAATCTAGGATTTGGAATACCATAAATGAGAGAGTGGCTACGGTGGCGCACAGTAAGACTTCATGGCGAATACTTGCCGCATCTTTCGCAGGCCGTGGCGGTAATTGACGCACAGTAACATCTGGAAATAACCAATGCATTGCATATGCGGTTGCGATACTAATGAAAATAGCCAGAGAGTTACTGGCTATGAGTGAATATAAGCCACCACTGGTTGAAGCGTAACTAGCAAAATGAAGTTGGATTGATAGTCCCACCACACTCATTGCACCAAATAAGAAGTTAACGCCTTTGCTCATTTGCAAAAACAAGAAGGCAAATAAGGTAAAGGTGAGTAGGGACATTAACGCAGGGTGGAAGCCAAATAGCCCTTGTAGTACTAACACCGAAAAGGCACAGACTAACCCACTTAAGATAAACTGGCGCACTATGTGTGCGTTTAACATTGGTACTAAGCCAAGTAGCAGCATGGGATATACGGTAAAAAAGATACCGTACGGCCAGTTGAGCAGTTTGCTTAGTGCAAAGCCTAACGTACTCCCAGTTGCAATACGTAGCATCTGTCTGAGGTCATTGGCGTTTAGTGCAACTTTCATATCAATAAACGTAGTGAAGTAGACTGACGAATTTAATTTGCGCTTGTGCAAGGGTTGCAAGCAAAGTGCTTTCAGGCAGCACTTGAACCGTCGCTCTGGCACCACTTGCTAGTAAAGGTAATGGCTCATCAAATGATAAATGAACGCGTTGACGCTGCGCATCTCGCACCCAGCGATTGGAGGTCTCAACGGCAGCCAATTGGCCGTCGGCATTGAGTTGCCCATCACTGACGCCAGCAGAAAATTCATGGATCACGGCGGGATAGACTTTGCCCGGTAACGCATCAAAGCTCACTAGCGCTTGTTCGCCAAGTTTGACGTGGTAAAGCGATTTTTCTCTGAAATCTGCAGCTAAGTCAACATTGTCCGAAACCAAACTGGTTAGACTCACACCCGTTCGAGCATAGGTTCCGGTGGTGATCTGTAAGTTACTAATGATGCCATCATGGGGCGCGCGTACTTCGGTATAGCTGAGCTGTAATTTAGCCTGCTCTACGGCATTTTGTGCTTGCATTAGTGCAATATTCTGTTCGTCGGTTGCACCACGCTTTACTTCAAGCGCATGTAGATTAGCTCTGAGTGCACTAAGCTGTGACTTAGCCGTCGCAAAGTTTGCTTGAATTTGATCTGATTCCTGCGTTGAAATTGCGTGTTGTGACAGCAAAGATTGGCTGCGTTTATAAAGTCGCTGTTGCTCATCATATTTGGCTACAGCAGCCTCTATTTGTGCTTGCTGGGCAACTACCTGTGCGTCTAATTGTTTGTTTTGTTGATTAACTTCTGCCAAAGCGAGCTCAGCCTGAGCTAATGCTAAACGATACGGCGCTTCATCGATAGTAAGTAGGAGTTGCCCTTGCTGAACTCTTTGGTTATTGCTGATATTCACTGCAAGCACTTCACCACTGACTTTAGGCGTCACTTTGGTTACTTGATGATATACACGTGCCTGAGGCGTCATTGGTATATAGAGATCAGCAAAGATAAAATAGCTAAAGCAGAGTGCAAAAAGAGCGATTGAAACCTTTACGTAGCGGGAAAATTGCTGATCTGGACTAAGTTTACTCACTGGTACTCCCATTTTCAGAAATATTGTCACAACATTGCTGAGCATTGTTCTCAAGTTTGACCAAAGCATGTGCAATAGCATTGAGCTCGTCATCGCTAAGCTCATGATATAAAAGTGCCTTCACTTCACTGATCCGCATCTTTAGCTGCGCTAATTGGGCTTGCCCGTGTTCGGTGAAGTAGATTTTACGACAGCGTTTGTCTTGCTTATCAATGCGGCGCTCAATCACGTTATTTTCTTCTAACTGTTTCATCGTGCGAGTCAGGCTCGGCATTTCGATATCTAAACTGCACGCCAATTGGTGTTGTGTACAGCCTTCACCTAAATGATGAATATGCATCATGGCGGTCCAGCGTGGCTGGGTAAAACCGAGTGGCTCTACAGCTTGGGTTACGGCTTGACGGCAAATTCTATGGACTCGGCCTAACTTGCCACAGAGACTGAGATCGAGCGTTTCATGAAATGGAAGTGACGACATAACTTAGATACATTTATTTAGCATGCTAAGTATTCTAAATTAGTTAGCATGCTAAGTAAATGCTGCATGTTTAGATTATTGCAATATTAGCTTTAACTCTCTGAATTGGCGGTGCTTATTTTTAGTAAAAATCGCACATAGTGAATACAAACGTGGCTAATTACAGCGATCGCAACAACAAGTTCAAACCAAACTAGGTACTGCAACACACTTAACCAACCTGAGCTTAAGTGTTCGCTGCCGGGCCAAGTGACGACTTTACTAATGGCGGTGACGCCGATGACTAATGGAAAGGTATATGCTGCAAAAGCGGGACTAAATGGCAGTCGCAGAAGCTGAATAAAAGCAAGGTATATCGCTAGGGTCATAATAATAGCAATACTCAGTAGGGCAAACACCACGTCAGCCGCTGGCATTGGGTGGACACTTAAATATCCTGCCAAACATAGACTCGCAGGCGCTGCCATGACTGCAATTGTAGGTTGGGTTTGCTGTGGTATGGCACTGCCTCTACACAAACGGTAAATCATGAACGGTAGCAGCAGTAAGTAAAATATCACTCCCAAGTACCAAAGCCCCATAGCCAAAGGTTGCAACGCTGACATGCCGTTAAAGGTGACATCGGCAACGACAAACCCAACAGGGGGAATAAACCAACTTGGCACTAGCTGGTTGAGCTCAAAATTGCGGCTGCGAAAATACACGAAGCTGGCTAGCAAACCCAGATGAACTGCAATGGCGAGTAGCCAAACCACAGTTGCAATAAGGTGAGAATAGGCCGCGATGCTATGAGAAATCACCATGATTGTCATGGCGCTGGTTGGTAATACACTCCCAACCACTGGATGCGCGAGATCTGCTCTTAATTGAGCTGGTTGATGAATAAACTTAAGCACTAACAGCAATAAAATAAAGCCAGCCAGAAGTGCACTTAAAGGTTTTAACACAAAAAATGTGGGAAAGAGGTTACTGATACACCAGCCTAAACTAGCCAGCCCAAGAGCAAGACCAGACATAGGGGTGGGGATATTGGCTGTTAGTTTTTTACCATAAGAAAGAAGAGTAGCCATGCGTAATTTCACAACAATTGTTCGGTGAAGGGATAATACGCTTGCGCTTTGATTAAGAATATCTGAATATATTTAAATTAGTGTTCAATAATTCTTAACGCCAATGATAACCCTTAAGCAACTCAATGTATTTACGGTAATCGTGCAAGAGCGTTCGATCACGGCCGCTGCGGATAAGCTATGTTTAACTAAGGCAGCTGTTAGCATGGCACTAGCGGAGTTAGAGCGTCATCTCGAACAACCATTATTTGATCGTGTAAATAATCGATTAATGATAAATCCTGCCGGAGAGTTATTACTACCGCATGCGCATCAAGTGCTTGATAGATGTCGCTTCTTAGAGTCCTTATTTAAAGGAAGCGAGAGGCTATATGGCGAAATTAAAATTGGTGCCAGCGATACCTTAGGCAATCATTTGCTGCCTCCCATGTTAGCGGCTTTTCAGCAGCAAACAGGGCATACGCAGCAGCAGTTGTTTATAACCAATACGGCGAAGGTGTGCGCCATGCTTCGTGATTACGAATTAGACATTGGTTTTGTTGAAGGCCGAGTGATAGGCGAAGATTTAGACATCATGCCTTGGTTTGAAGATGAAATGTGTATCGTAAGTGCAATGGACTTTGCGGTAACTGACTTTCAAATGCTGATACAAAGTCAATCTCGTTGGCTGTTGCGGGAACAAGGCTCCGGCAGTCGAGAATTTTTCTTAGCGAATATTGCAGCGCAGCTTACGTCGTGGCGAACCGCGTTTGAGTTAAATTCTACCGAGGCGATTATAAATGGTGTTGCGGCAGGGCTCGGTTTAGCGTGTATCTCAAAATACTCCGCTGAACATGCCATAGCACAGCAACGAATTAAGGCGCTTTCAGGTTTAAAAGCCACACCGAGGCAGTTTTGGCTGGTGACGCGTAAAGATAAATTTCAAAGCCCAATATTAACGCGACTCATTGACTTTGCGACGCACTGGCGTTGAACTTGCCTGCCGACTCAACACAGCTTGCAATGGGCATAAACTTCACAATCGCTGAATGAACTTTCTAAAACCTCGGGTCTTATAGACAATAGCATATTAAGAGGTTAGATATGTCGTTCAGAACTATCGATTATTCTATTTCAGGCGTGTTAGCAGTGAGCTTATTACTGCTTGGCATTTCATTTTTGTTTGGCGCTGGGTCAAGTACCATTTCAGGCACCTTTAGCTTTTACGGGTTAACAGAGTGGGTGCCTGTTGCCACGCTTGGCATTGTATTTGGCTTTGCGTTAATGGTCGCTGCTGGTTTAGTCATTTTACAGCAATGTAAGATTATTCCTGCGGCGTGGCCACTTGCCTTAATTGCCATCATTAGTTTATTTACGTTGTTGACGTTGTTTGCCGAAAACCGCTGGATAGCAGCCCATGGCGGTTTTCCCGTTATTGGTTCAGGGCAAGGGATCATCAAGTATTTTGCGTTAGTACCCATCGCACTATTTCTCTACTGCCGTCATTATATCAACACGCGAGCGCTCATATGGGCGAACTATTTCCCGGTGGCATTGGTTTTAGTCTGGATCGGTGGAATGAAATTTCTTGAACTCGAAGCAAAGGCAATCGTGCCGCTAGTAGAAACTTCACCGTTTATGTCTTGGATGTATGAGTTGTTTACCGTGCAAGAAGCCTCAAACGTGATAGGCACCTATGACATTTTGATAGCAGGCTTGCTCGGCATTGGCATTTGGTTCAAACAGCGAGTCTTGATTGGTGTTGCAAGCCTTGGGTGTCTTGCGGTATTTGTTATGACACAAAGCTTTTTGTTTACCGCAGCCGGTGCGTTTAGCGACATGAGCTTGCTTGGTGGTTTGGGACAATTTGTGATTAAAGACTTGTGGTTTATCGCCAATATCATGGTGATGGTATTTTTGACATTGGAGTCCAGCTCGGCTGAGTCCATAGAGCCAGCGGTCACGTAAATTTCATTGTGATGCAGCCCTGCTGCCAAAAGAGCGTGACCTGAGTTGCGCTCTTTTTATTTTTATCACATATGCCAGATGTGCCAAGTGAAGTTTTTTCTGAAAATAGTCCTGTCGGCAGTGAAAATTAAATGTGAATAAGTTAAGGTCATAAAAAGTTGATATCAGTGGTCTAAGCTAGATTATCAAACGTATACAGCAAGATGCCATTGGTATTAAGTGGCAAAGTGAGCAAAGTTTAAAAGCTGCATGCATTGAAATGGTGTATGTATCGAAGTAGCAAGTTTAAAGAAGATAATTGTATGGAAAGACCAAATACATTAAAGCCAATCTGGCTTTCTGGTGGCGATGTAGAGAAAAAGCGCGCTGAGATCAAAGCATACTTCAACAATAGCTGGCAGCAGTACGAATCATTATTTAGCAATATCAACAATGACGACGCCTATTTTGTGAAGGCTGAGCGGTTACGGCATCCTCTCATTTTCTATTTCGGTCATACCGCTTGTTTTTACGTTAATAAGTTGATGTTAGGTAAATACATCACTCAACGTGTTAATCCACACATTGAATCTACCTGTGCAGTTGGCGTAGACGAAATGTCTTGGGACGACCTTGATAGCAATAATTACGATTGGCCAACAGTGCCAGAAGTGCGTGCTTATCGCCAACAGGTGAATGCGCTTATTAACGGGTTAATTGATGAGATGGATATTACTCTACCAATCACTCAAGAGAGCCTTACGTGGGTTGTCCTAATGGGTATTGAACATGAGCGTATTCACCTAGAAACCTCCTCTGTAATAATGCGGATGCTGCCGCTGGCTGACCTGACTTTACAACCCGGTTGGGAAGCGTGTGATGAGTACGATGATGCACCTGACAACAACCTAATCTCAGTAAGCGGTTGTGATGTTCGGCTTGGCAAACCTGAGTCAAATCAAACCTACGGTTGGGATAACGAATATGGTGTACAAGACGTCAAAGTGGCGCCATTCAAGGCCAGTAAATATGTGGTCTCAAACCAAGAGTTTTTAACCTTTGTCGAAGCTGGTGGCTACCAGCAGCCTAAGTTTTGGACGGCTGAAGGTCAAGCTTGGCTGGCTTCAACTAAATCAACCATGCCGCGCTTTTGGATAAAGAAAGACACAGGCTTTTGGCAACGAAATTTAGCCGAGGAAATTCCATTACCTCTCAATTGGCCAGTTGAGGTTAATTACCTTGAAGCGAAGGCTTTTTGTAACTGGAAGTCTGAGCAAAGTGAGCACTTTGTACGCTTACCAACAGAAGCAGAGTGGCAAGTACTACGCGATAAGCTTGATGTTGATCTGCCGACATGGAGCGAAGCGCCGGGAAACATCAACCTTGAGGTATGTGCTTCAAGCTGTCCGGTTAACCGTTTTGAAACTGAAGGTTTATTCGACATCATCGGCAATGTTTGGCAATGGACGGAAAGTCCGATCGACGCATATAGCGGCTTTAAAGTGCATCCATTATACGATGATTTCTCGACTCCCACTTTTGACGGTAAACATAATCTGATCAAAGGTGGTTCTTGGATTTCTACAGGTAACGAAGCCGTGCGAGACTCTCGTTATGCCTTTAGACGCCACTTCTTCCAACATGCAGGATTCAGATACATCGAAAGTGAGAGCCCACAAGTGCCAGTGCAAAAGGTCAACTTGTGCGAAATGGATTCGGACGTTGCCAATGCGCTACATAGCCACTACGGCAAGCCTGTTATGCATTTTGGCAATCCATTGCAAAGTGTTGTTTCACAGCTAATGGTGCATTATCAAGGTAATACAGATAAAGCGCTGGATTTGGGTTGCTCGGTCGGTCGTGCAAGTTTTGAATTAGCGAAACACTTTACTCAAGTAGATGGCATTGATTTTACTGCGCGCAATATTCAACACGCGTTGGCCTTAAAAGAAGGCACGCCGGTACGCTTTGCTACCGAGATTGAAGGTGAAATTGTGGACTTCCACGAAGTGTCTACTTCGCAATTAGGTTTTAATGAACTCAGTGAGCGTATCCATTTCTGCCAAGGGGATGGGCATAACCTTAAACCACAATTCGCCGAGTATGACTTAATCTTGTGTCATCGTGTTGTGGAATACTTATATTCACCAAAAACCTTTTTAAACCAAATTAAATCGCGCTTGAATGCAGGCGGGATCCTTGCGATAAGCTCAGCCTATCAGTGGGACAAAGCGCTAACCCAAGCACAAAACTGGTTGGGCGGTTATAAGGTCAGTGGTGAGAACGTCACGGGCCGTGATGGTTTAGAAATTTTACTGGGACGAGATTTTGAACTGTTGGCTGAAGATGAAGTAATGTCCGCCATAAGCAAAAACGCACGTAAAGTTGAACTAGAGCGATGCCAACTTACGCTATGGCGTCTTAAATAGTCGTTGATACCCATGCCAGCCAAAGTGCTGGCATGACTTTTTAGGTTAGAGAATGGAATTAGTATTACCCGATCACATTAAGTTTAGTCAAAGCTTGGCTACTCCCATCGACATCAACTTGAGTGATTCCTGCGCTCAAGGTGTCACGCTTGGTGAACTTATTGAGCTTGGTGGCGGTAAAATGCCAGACATTGAACTGGGTTACAATCCGATTGCGGGCAGTGAAGGGCTAAAAGCGGCGATTAAAGCTTATCATCTGCCGACGACGGCATGTGTGGATCTTAATCAAATCGTGTCATTTAGCGGTGCTCAAGAAGCTATTTTCACTACGATGGCGCAATTACTAGACCCACAAGATGAGGTGGTGGTCTGTACGCCAAGTTACCCATCGCTTGCAACACTTCCCAAACAGTTTGGCGCTATCGTCAACACGGTGGCATTGCGAGAAGAGGACAACTGGCAGGTTGATATAGAAAGACTCAAAAACGCAGTGACGACAAAAACCAAACTCATTATCGTCAACGCTCCTCATAATCCAACGGGCGCAGGCTTGACTGACAATGAAGTTGGACAAATACAACAACTGGCAGAGCAGTATGGTGCTTACATTTTAAGTGATGAAGTATCAGCACAGAGCCATGGCGATGACCGTGCCGTAAGTGGGCGCTTTTTAGCTTATCCGCGGTCGATTACGTTAGGCGTATTATCCAAAAGTATGGGCTTACCTGGCATCCGAGTAGGTTGGGCAATTTGCGGTTCGAAAGCACTAGCAGATGCGCTGCTGGCCGGTAAAAGCTACTTAAGCATTTGTGGTAGTAAAGTGGATGATCTATTGGCAACAACCGCATTACTGCATAGTGAAACTATTTTAGCGCATAATGCGAACATCATTGCAAATAACGTCCAATTGATACGTGAATTTGTCAGTTTATACTCGCAAAAAGTGACTTGGGTTGAGCCTCGTGGAGGTGTGTTGTCATTGCTGAAGATTAATTCAGTAAGGGACTCTGAAAAGTGGTCACGTCAATTTGCAGAGACCTCGAACACGCTATTGTTACCCGCAACGTTATTTCTATTGGAGAGCGAGTGCCACTTTCGTTTAGGAACGGGTAAGCGTAACTTTGCCGCTGGTTTGGCAAGGCTCGAAACATACCTCTAAATTAATCCAGCATTCAAACTAAGCGTCTATGATAGGTAGTGTTATTTTCAATTAATGCAGGAAAGGAAAAACCTATGGTAAACGTTAAACATTTAATGGCTGGCTTTTTGGCCGTCATGCTTAGTGCATGTGCTTCAATGGGCGATGGTGACAAGGTTGAAAAGCAACGTGCCATCCTAGATATGAAAAACGATGTACTTACTCAGCTTTACAGCAAAAAGCCGGATACGCGTTCGCAAATTGCGGCAGCGCCTGGTTATGCTGTTTTTTCTAATGCCAATATTAATCTGCTATTTGTTGCAGCTGGAACAGGTTACGGTGTCGTACACGATAAGGCGGTAGGAAGTAACACTTATATGAATATGGCTGAAGGTGGTGTAGGCCTTGGTCTAGGTGTAAAAGATTATCGTATTGTGATGGTATTCCATACTCCTGAAGCAATGAATAAGTTTGTTACTTCAGGCTGGACGTTTGGCGGAAATGCAGATGCTGCAGCGAAAGCCGCTAAAAAAGGCGCATCGGTAGAAGGGGAAGCCTATTATGGCGATGTTACAGTGTACACCTTTACTGAAAGTGGTTTGGCGCTGCAAGCAACAGTAAAAGGCACTAAATTCTGGAAAGATAAAGAACTAAATTAATCTGTTCTAATAACGATTTTAGAGAAAAGCCCCGCAAGTCGGGGCTTTTTGTGTATTACTCTTTGATTTCTGTGGCGTTGACACTTTTCTCAAAACGCCTATTTAGCAATTGGCAGACGATAGTTAGCACAATGGCAGCGAACATAAAGCTTGAGAATGGCAAAGGTGACTCAGGAACCGCGAGTGCAAGTAAAGGGCCGACCAAAGCGCCACTACCAAATCGTAGCGTGCCTATCACCGCGGTAGCGGTACCGGTTTGATGTTCAAAACTCAGTAATATCAGTGCATCAGCGTTACTGGCAATGATCCCCAAACTCATCATCAAGGGTGCAATGGCAGAAGCTAGCACCCAAACCGAGACTGATTGGCTACTGAGTATGACTAAGATGGTAGAGCAGACGACACCAATCGCGAGACCGATATTGAGCATTCTCCTAGAACCAAGCCTTGGTACTAAACGCGTGTTGGCAAAGTTACCGAGCATCAATGCAATCACATTCATGGCGAATAACACTCCAAACAGCTGCTCCGACACGCCATAATACTCAAGATAAATAAATGAAACTGAGGTTAAAAAACAAAAGAATGCGAATGATGCCAGCATCGAAGAAAGAATATCGTAGCGGGCCTTCTTTTGTGTTAACACAATACGATAGCTTTTTAAGAAAAACGATAAGCTAAGTGGGACATCAGCTTTAGTCGGAATTGCAATACAGAAAAACTGCAATGCGATGATTACGAGTACCGCATATACCGCTAAAAACCAAAAAATGGCGTGCCAATCAAAGTATAACAAGATCAACGCACCAAGAGAGGGAGCAATTAGTGGCGCTATCATCATGATCATCGAGACATAAGACATTCCTTTAGCTGTGTGCTCTTTGTAGTAATAGCGGATCACACCAGGTACAACGACCGTTGCTGCGGCACCACAAAATGCTTGAACGACCCGCAAGAAGCAAAACATATCGATGTCATTCGTTAGCGCAAGCCCAATTGACGATGCGGTAAACCCGACCAAGCCCCAAATAGCTAACGTCTGTCTTGAGAATCTATCTGCAAGGGGGCCAAACACCATCATGCCGACAGCATAGCCTGCTAAATAGCTACTAAGAGAAACCTGTACTTGCTCAAGCGGGCTATTCAAGCTGTTTGCAATCGCAAGCATTGCGGGGAGATAGAGGTCAATGGCCAAAGGCGTTATTGCGACAATACTAGCCAATAATGGCAATAGTATTGCGGGGAGTGTTGATGACTTCATATGTTGGTATTGTAACCTTATTAATGTTAAGCAGAATATATACACCAATCAGCGACGCTTTATATGGAGATGGAGCTCGGTGCACTAGAGGAGAGCAACGAAAAGACGGCGTTCTGATCAGCAGAAGTTCATGAAAAATTTTTTATATTGTACTAAGTTAGTCTCGTTAAGTGACGAAATTGCGGTAAACTTAGAGAAACTTAAGTTATAAAATAAGAAAAGGAACAAGTTATGAAAAAACTGGTTCTCGCGATAGCCGTGGCAGCAACCCTTGCAGGCTGCAAAACATCGCCTACCGGACGCACTCAGTTAGCACTCTATTCCGAGCAACAAATGGACCAAATGGGTGTTGCAAGCTTTGAGCAAATGAAGCAAGAGCAAAAAGTCGATACTGATGCTAAAACCAATCGCTACGTTAAGTGTATTGCAAATGCCTTAATAGCACAACTCCCAGCAAACTACGCAAACCAGCAATGGGAAGTTGTGGTATTTGAAGATGATTCTGCCAATGCATTTGCGCTACCCGGCGGTAAAATTGGGGTTCATACGGGGATCCTCAAAGTTGCAGAAAACCAAGATCAACTTGCGGCGGTTATGGGTCACGAAGTAGGGCACGTTATTGCTGAACACGCTAATGAGCGCGTATCGCAAAATAGTGTGTTGCAGTTTGGCCTGCAAGCAGGTGCGGCGGTGCTTGAAATGAATAATATCGAATATCGCAATGCCATTATGCAGGGATTAGGTCTCGGCGCGCAGTACGGCGTTGCGTTGCCATTTAGCCGCTCTCATGAAAGCGAGGCGGATGTTATCGGCTTAGATCTAATGGCAAAGGCTGGCTTTAATCCTGAAGGCTCTGTAGCGCTTTGGCAAAATATGGCGAAAATGAGCGAACAGCGTCCACCAGAATTTATGTCGACGCACCCTGCGCCTGAAAATCGAATTAAGCAATTACAAGCCAACATGACAACTGCCCAAGCAACCGCTAACAAAGCGCGTACGGGTGGTTTCGCACCAAGCTGTAAACGCTAATTTCTCAAAACACCAATTGCACTTAAGTTAAGTGTAATTGGTGTTGCCTTCTATTTCACACATCAGCATAAATAGCCGTAACTCTAGCTCAAGTTGATGATAGTGGGGCTCCATATGCTGACAAAGCTTATAAAAGGCCTTGTTATGGTCTTTCTCTTTAAAGTGCGCTAACTCGTGTACAACCAATGCTCGTAGTACCGCCTCGGGAGCGTGTTTTAACTGTGCTGCGATGTGTATTTGGTGCGACGTTTTTTGTTTTTGCCCGTGCCGTGTGGTTTTGAACGTATGTGTTCCTAACGCATTCAATACCATGTTGTTACGCTTTTCAAACTTGGCCTGCGATACCCGTGGGGTATTTTTTAAGTACTGTTGTCTTAATCCTTCCACATATTCGTAAAGTAGCTTATCGCTTTTGATTTGATGCGGCTCGGGATAGCGGCTTTTGAAAAAGGCACTGAGTCGCTTGTTCTCTATTAGCTGAGTGACTTGAGTCTGGACTTGCTCTGAGTAGTTTAAAAAATAGGGATGGGACATTAAAACAGCGCCTCTTGCTTTGCTTCTTTTTCAGCGGGGAATGGATTGCTTACTTGATGATGTATCTCTAAATCAGCGATAAATTGTCTTGCTAAAAATGGTGCATCAAAATTGTCTGCGGTATGGAAAAACACATAAGGTGATTTACCTTCGCTGAGCCATTGATTAAGTTTAGTTAACCAAGGTTGATAAAAGTCTCTATTAGACTCAAGCTGAGAGCAACCAACAAATCGCAGAATAGGGCTGTCTCCAGTGGCAATAGCATGCACAGGTAATCGCGGCTTTTTTTGCTGTGCATCTACTATCGCAGGGGTACTGGCAGGCTCGCTAAAGAGTGCGCGAGTATCCATCACGATGCGGTTGTAGTTATTTTCGATTAAATATTGGTTGTATCTGCGCTCAGCATCGCCTTTGCGATAAAAGTCCCAATGCCGTACTTCAACACCAACAGTTAGCGCTTTGGGCAACCAAGATAGAAATTGTCGCATTTTATTTTTATGTTCAGGCGCAAACTGTGCAGGTAATTGCAGCATTAACACGCCTAATTTAGGAAACAGCGGCGCCATGTTTTTACACCAAGTCAATAATTCATCTTGGCAGTGGCTAAGTGCCATTTCATGACTAAAACGCTTAGGAATTTTAAACGTAAAGCGAAAGTCATCGGGCACTTGTTCTAGCCATTTTAATACGGTCTGCGGATTTGGATCGGCATAAAAAGTCGTATTGCCTTCAACGCTATTAAAAATTTGGCCATACTCTTTGAGCATATTTGTAGCACTACAATGGCTGGAAAATACTCGACCTTTCCAGTGTGTGCTACTCCATTGTGGGCAACCCAGATACAACATAGTGATCAAAACAACGATTAAATGTGTGAATAGTGTATCAGATCCTTAGATTGAGGATGACAATGCAGCGTATTTTTATATAATTGGCGGTTATTGAAAATGAGTCTTAGCGACTGGCTTACCAATACTGTGAATTCATATTGTGTGGTGAGAAGTGATTAGTCGTAAGAGCAAACTGGACTGACAGGAATTTTATGCGCTCTATATACTGCGGAAAACTAAATAAGAGCCATGTAGATCAGGAAGTTGAACTATGTGGTTGGATCAATAAACGTCGTGACCTTGGCGGCCTAATCTTTGTCGATTTAAGAGATAGAGAAGGGCTTGTGCAAGTGGTATTCGATCCTGAAGTGGAAGGCTTAATGGATAAAGCGAATACGTTGCGCCAAGAATTCTGTGTTCAGATCAAAGGTGTTGTCCGTGCGCGTCCTGAAAGCCAAGTAAACAAAGACATGGCAACCGGTGAAGTTGAGATCTTAGGCACTGGCTTAACCATTATCAACCGTTCAGAACCATTACCGCTTGACTTCAATCAGCAAAACTCTGAAGAGCGTCGTCTTAAATACCGTTATTTAGACCTACGTCGTCTAGAAATGAGCGATCGCATTAAGATGCGTGCTAAAGCGAGTAGCTTTGTGCGTCGTTTCTTGGATGAAAATGCATTCTTAGACATTGAAACGCCAGTACTAACTAAAGCAACACCTGAAGGTGCACGCGACTATCTAGTACCAAGTCGTGTTCACAAAGGCAGTTTCTATGCGCTACCGCAGTCGCCGCAGCTATTTAAGCAGCTGCTAATGATGTCTGGTTTTGACCGTTACTATCAAATCGTAAAGTGTTTCCGTGATGAAGACTTACGTGCCGATCGCCAGCCTGAGTTCACTCAGATAGATATCGAAACGTCATTTATGAGCTCAGATCAAGTTCGTGGCGTGACAGAAAAAATGATCCGTGAAATGTGGCAGTCTTTCCTAGAAGTTGATTTGGGTGAGTTCCCTGTGATGCCATACAGCGAAGCGATGAGCAAATATGGTTCGGATAAACCAGACCTACGTAACCCGCTTGAGCTTATCGACGTTGCAGACATCGTAAAAGGTGTTGAATTTAAAGTACTAAGCGGCCCTGCGAACGACGAAAAAGGTCGTGTTGCAGTACTATCAGTACCTGGTGGCGCACAACTTTCACGTAAGCAAATCGATGAATACACTAAGTTTGTAGGTATTTACGGTGCGAAAGGCCTTGCCTGGATGAAAGTGAATGACCGTGATGCGGGTATCGAAGGCGTACAGTCACCAATCGCTAAGTTCTTGAATGAAGAAGTGATCAATGCACTGCTTGAGCGCACAGGCGCAAACACAGGTGACATTATTCTATTCGGCGCAGACAAGCGTAATACTGTAAACGAAGCCATGGGCGCGCTACGTCTGAAGATTGGTCTTGATTTAGAAATCACGGATCTAACTAAGTGGGCACCACTTTGGGTTGTTGACTTCCCGATGTTCGAAGAAGACGATGAAGGTAACCTACACGCGGTACACCACCCGTTTACTGCGCCTAAAGGCGTAAGTGCTGCGGACCTTGAAGCAAATCCAGCAGGAACACTTTCTGATGCCTACGATATGGTACTTAACGGCTACGAAGTCGGTGGCGGTTCGGTTCGTATTCACAACAACGAAATGCAACAGGCGGCGTTCAGAATTCTAGGTATTGAAGAGTCTGAGCAGCAAGAGAAGTTTGGTTTCTTACTCGATGCTCTGAAGTATGGCACGCCTCCGCACGCAGGTTTGGCATTCGGTCTTGACCGTTTGGTGATGCTACTGTGTGGCACCGACAACATCCGTGACGTTATTGCGTTCCCGAAAACAACGCAAGCGTCGTGCTTGATGACGGATGCGCCAAGCCCTGCAAACCCAGATGCGCTAAAAGAGCTTGCTATCTCAATAGAAAAGCAGCTAGCAGAACAAGGTGAAGGCGAGTAAGTTCGTCAACCGAATGTAAAAGAGGCGACTTAGGTCGCCTTTTTTGATCAGATGAACTAGCTTATAACTGGTAATCTATACAGTATTTTGGCATTATAACCAAAAAACCAAGAGACGATGCATTTGGCTGTCATTTTAGGAATTGATCCGGGGTCAAGATTTACAGGCTATGGTGTGATTGCTCACCAAGGTGCAAAGTTCCAATATTTGGGGAGCGGTTGCATTAAAGTTGGTGAACATGACTTTCCCACTCGATTAAAAATTATCTATCAAGGGATCACACAGCTCATAGAGCAGTTTTCGCCGAGCGACTTTGCGATTGAGCAAGTGTTCGTTGCGCATAATCCAAGCTCAGCCTTAAAACTTGGTCAAGCGCGAGGTGCGGCCATTGTTGCAGCGACCATGCAGTCAGTGGTTGTGAGTGAATATTCGGCAAGGCAAGTTAAACAAGCTGTTGCGGGTACCGGTGGTGCAGACAAAGCCCAAGTACAGGAAATGGTAAAGCGCATACTAAAATTGCCTGGCACACCCCAAGCTGATGCTGCAGATGCGTTGGCGGTGGCGATTTGTCACGCGCACTCAAGGCAAAACTTAATAAAAATGGCAGGTGCAGCGCGTAAAACCGTAAGAGGAAGGTTGAGATAACCATGATAGGAAAATTAAGCGGAACACTGTTAGAAAAGCAGCCACCAGAGATATTAATTGATGTTGCAGGTGTAGGTTATGAAGTACAAATGCCTATGACTTGTTTTTATGAATTACCGAGTGTGGGCGAGCCGGTTTCAGTATTTACTCACTTTGTAGTACGTGAAGATGCGCAGTTACTGTTTGGTTTTAATACCAAGATCGCACGTGCATTGTTTAGAACGTTAATTAAAGCAAACGGAGTCGGTCCAAAGCTCGGACTTGCAATTTTGTCTGGCATGTCTGCAGAGCAATTTGTTAGCTGCGTGAATCATGGCGATGCAACTACTTTGGTTAAGATCCCTGGAGTTGGTAAAAAGACCGCTGAGCGCCTAGTGCTTGAAATGAAAGATAAGCTAAAAGATTTTGGCAATGACTTACTCACACCGTTTAGCGATGCTGCTGTACTTGCGCCGCAAGAGCATCCGACGGTAAGCGATACCCCAGCAGATGAAGCGATTGCAGCCTTAATGGCATTAGGGTATAAACAAGTTCAAGCACAAAAAGCGGTAAAAGCCGTAAACAGAGAAGGCATGACGACCGAGAGTATCATTAAAGACGCTCTTAAATCGATGATGTAACTATGATTGAAGCAGATAGATTAATTGAACCTGAGATCCAAGGTAATGAAGATTTAGTTGATAGGGCGATTAGACCTAAATTACTAAATGATTATACTGGTCAGCCGCATGTCAAAAAGCAAATGGAAATTTTTATAGCGGCGGCACGTTCAAGACAGGAAGCCTTAGATCACTTGCTGATATTTGGTCCACCGGGTTTAGGTAAAACCACGCTTGCGAACATTGTCGCAAACGAGCTTGAGGTTAATATTAAAACTACCTCAGGACCTGTGCTTGAAAAAGCAGGGGATTTAGCCGCGTTGCTCACGAACCTTGAAGAAGGGGATGTGTTATTTATTGATGAGATCCATCGTTTAAGCCCTCAGGTGGAAGAAATTCTCTATCCTGCTATGGAAGACTATCAATTGGACATCATGATTGGTGAAGGCCCAGCTGCACGCTCGATTAAACTGGATTTACCGCCTTTTACTTTGGTTGGCGCAACGACACGTGCTGGCTCATTAACCTCACCATTGAGAGACCGCTTTGGTATTGTGCAGCGCTTGGAGTTTTACTCGGTTGCGGACTTGTCTTCGA